>CAZVVC010000141.1:0-9173 GCA_964630425.1 uncultured Bifidobacterium sp.
CGGCGCTCCATATCCTTGTAGTCGTTCCAGACGGCGCGAGGCAGGTCCACCCAGTGGAACACGTCGACCTGCTCCGGCAGGTCAGGCATGTCTTCCGGGCCGATGGTGACCGCCCAGCGGCCGATATCGCGCTGGGTGCGCAGCAGCCATTCCGGGCGCAGTTCCCATTTGTAGCCATTGAAGTCGAGCGGACGGAACCGTTCCTTCTGCCATTTATAGAACGACCGGCCCCATAGCGCGCCGTCCGTCAGCATTTCCATCGGCTTGAAAAAATCATCGAAGCCGTTCGGGCGCGGCGTGCCGGTCAGACCCCAGCGCGTCGGCCATGTCGGAAGGTCAGGGCGTAGCCGGGCGCGCTTGCGGGTGAAGGACAGGAACGCCTTGGCGCGCTTGGATTTCGGGTTTTTGAACCGCGACAGTTCATCGAAACAGATCAGGTCGAAGATCGGGTGGTCGGGCGGGAAGCTCTCCAGCACCTTCAGGAGCCACTGGATATTGTCGAGCCCGATGACATAGACTTCCGCGTCGACGCTCAAGGCGTCGAAGCGCGCGCCGGGGCCGCCGGCAACAATCGAGAAATGGGTGTCGCGCAAATGTTCCCATAGCTCGGCTTCCTGCGCCCATACCATGGTGGCGACACGCTTGGGTGCGACGATCAGCGCCGCCCGGATGACGCCGTCATCCAGAAGCTCGCGGATGGCGGTCAGCGCGGCGGCGGTCTTGCCGCCACCCATGGGCACGATGGCGTAGCAGCCGCTGCTCTCATAGAGCGCGGTGGCGACGGCGTCCTGCGCCCGCGTCAGGTCAGTCTTCCGGCGCATGGCTATTCGGACCACTTGCCGAGCAGGCGCGCGAACGCGTCGACGGCGGTGTAGCCGTGCAGGGTAATCTGTAGGGGTTTGTGGGGTTCCGGCGTGCGGCCGTGGCCGCCTCGCACGGCGGCCACATAGACGCCGAAGTCGGGCAGGTAAAAATCGTCGCCTTCGCGATTGAAAGCAACGCCGGACGCGGCGAGCCTGTTGGCGAGGTCATCGGTCGGTGAAGGGGCGTAAGAGGTCATCTATCTCTCCGGTTGTCTTGACCAGCGCGACCAGATGGCCCAGCGCCTTCAGGCGTCGCATGGTCTCAAGCTGATGGGCCGTGGCCCGGCCGCCTTTCGGGCGCTTCACTTCGACATAGAGTGTGACGCCGTCAGGCAAAATGCAAATCCTGTCCAGAAAGCGCCGGCCGGGCGTGTCGCCCTTGAGCGCCATCCCGCCCGTCTCCCGCACGCGCTTGACGAGATAGGCTTCGATGCTGTATTCTTTGGTACTAGCTTTGCTCATACTTGGTACTATAATGGATATCTTCGCGGAAAGGAAGCCGCCAGCCCCTAAAAAGCGCAAGTCGAAAAGGGCGGCTCCGGTACGTTTGCAGTTCAAGCTCAATCTGCTGCCGACCACGGTGGAGGCCATCGGTCGCGCGGCGGAACAGATGAAGGTGTCGAAGCAGACTGTTGTCGATCTGCTGGTCGCCTATCATCTGGACAGTTTCCTTCGCCAGCCCCTAGTGGGAACGTGGGCGGGTGCGCGTTTCTGGCAACATCAACTGGAAAAGGTGGCTAAAAATGACTTCGAGGTCGACTTTGACGAGTGACGGAGACGCCGCTCAAAGCGCCAACACTGACACTACCGCGCACGAAGACCGCGCGCATTCATCCATCGTCGGCGGCTCCAACGCCGCCCAGCGTTTGAACTGCCCCGGCTCCTACCAGCTAGAGCAGCTTGTGCCCGACACCGGCGGTTCGTCGCAATATGCCGACGAGGGCACGGCGCTGCATGAGGCGGTGCAATACTGTCTCGACAATGACGTGATGGACCCTATGGAGATCGTCGGTATGTCGTTCGGCCCGGTCGAAAACCAGACGGTGATCGACCGGGCGCTGGTGGACGACGCCATCGGGCCGTGTCTGGACTTCATGGACGCGCTGGACGAGGAAATGGACGACGAGGGCGGCTTCCGCTTCGTCACCGAACGCCGGTTCGAGTTTCCCGGCATCCCCGGAGCGTTCGGTACGTCCGACATTACCGGCCGTTCTGACAAGCGCAGCGTTGTGGTCGACTGGAAATTTGGCTCCGGCGTGCCGGTGTCCGCGTCTTATGTCGATGACGAGGGCGTCGAGCATGTCAACGAGCAGCTTCAGTTCTACGCGCGCGCGGCCGCGTTCTCAATGCCGGAGCTTTTCAGCAAAGACCCCGACTGGCCGGTCGACCTTTATATCGTGCAGCCACGTGTGCGCGGCGCGGCGAGCCCGATCACCAAGGCGACGGTGACGGTCAGGCAGCTAGAGGATTTTCGGATGCGGCTGGTCGCGGCGATTGCCGAGGCGCAGGGCAAGAGCCCGCACACGCAGCCGGGGCCGTGGTGCAAGTTCAAACGCTGCAAGGCGGTGTGCCCGCACTTCACCGGGCCGAAATTCGATCTGGCGAAGATGGACCTGTCGGTGCTGTCGAAGAACAAGCCGACCAAGGGCGCGCCGGTCGCCGGTGACTGGTCTACCCTGTTCGGGCTCTATCTGCCGGTGTGCGACCGCGCCGAGGAAGTGATCAAGGAAATCCGCAAGCAGGCGCATGAGTGGTTGGAGGCGGGCAACCAGATCGTCAACGAGGCCGGAGAGCCGGCCTACAAGCTGGTCGACAAGCGCGCGACCGAGAGCTACACCGACGAGATCGGCGCGCTGCGCCACGCGGTCGGGCTCGGCGTCGCCAAAGACGACGCGGTCGAGACCAAGGTCAAGAGCCCGGCGCAGCTTGCCATCGTCATGGAACCGTTCATGGAAGGGTCAACCAAGGACGCGCGCAAAAAAGAGGCGCGGCAGCAGTTGAAAGCCTTCACGAAGTCTGTATCATCCGGGACGACACTTGCGCCGGTCGATGACAAGCGCGTCGAAGCGGTCCCGGTGTCCTCTCTCGTCAACGCGTTGGCGGAAAAGCTCAAGCAGCTTGAGCCGTGAGGCTCACAGGGTGCGACCTACCTAGTGGCCGGGCTAGCGGGCTACCGCAGACAACCTGAAACAGGAAAGTGAGACAGGAACATGAACCAGATCGCAACCCGTTCGGCCGGCTCGGCCGTGGCAGCCCTCTCCAATCTCAAGGCCGGTATCCAGAACGTCGCCTCGTCCATCGTCAGCAGGGGCGGTGACCCGTTCCTCCGGCTCGGCCGCGACGGCGTGTGGGTGTTCGGGCAGGAGAACATCGAAGTGCAGGAAGGCTCGCTGTGGGCCGTCAACCCGCTCTCGATCCAGCATGGCTGGGTGGCGTGGACTGACTACGACGACAACCGCAAGAACGAGATCGTGGACGAGATCATGGTGCCGGCCAGCGATCCGCTGCCGCTCAAGACCGACCTGCGCGACGTGGGCTGGAAGTGGGCGCAGCAGGTGTCGTTCCAGCTTCGGTGCCTGAACGGCGACGACGCCGGCGAGCAGGTCATGTACAAGACCACGTCAGTCGGCGGCATGAACGCCATCGACGGCCTGCTGAAGGCGTTCCGCGCCCAGCTTGAGCGCGACATTGCGCATCCGGTGCCGGTGGTCGCGCTGGAAGTCAGCCACTACACCCACAACAAGTGGGGCAAGACCTACGTGCCGGAGCTTCGCGTCGTCAAGTGGATCGAACTGACGGACGACGAGCCGGAAGTCGAGGCGGACCCCGACGCGGACGTGAAAGAGGCGGCCCCGGCGGCCACGCCGAAGGCCCGCACGCGGGCGTCGGCGGCGGTGCCGGAGACCGGATGCGTGCAGCCTACGGCGGCCGACCGCAAGGCGGCGCTTCAGCAGGCGCTGGCCGATCTTGACAACGAGGAAGGGACGGTGGAAGGTGAGGCGGTAGCCCCGGCACCGCGTCGCAGACGCCGCTAGGGCTCCATCCCCCCGCTTGTACGGCACAATTGCCCCGGTCGAAAGGCCGGGGCTTTTTTTCTGGCTTGCGCTCCAACTTGTGTTGGTTTACAATTAACGCCTCGCATGAAACCGGAGAAATTTCATGTCACTGATACTCATCATCGCCGGGCTCGCGATCATGACGACCGCCGACCCCCATGTTAGCGGCGACAAGGTTTCCGCCGGCGAGGCCATCCCGGCGCTGATCGCGCTTTTAGCCGGGATCATCATCTTCATGTACGGCATAATCGGCCTGTGGCCGACCCCCCCAGCGTGCCTTACTAAGGAGGGCTTCCTTTGAGCAACCCCTTGGCCGAGATCGGCAACCTTTGCTTTTTCGACACCGAGACGCGGGCCGTTCCGGGCTCGACCCTCAAGGACGGCAACGTCAAGACCGCCGGCACCTACCGCTACGCGCGCAACAGCTTCGTGATCGTCTCGACGTGGTCGATAGGCGGCGGTGGCGTCTTCGACGTGTCGCTCGACCGGGGCTTCGACGGCGACTGGCTGTGCTGGGATGAAATGCCCGAGGCGCTGCGCGAGTTTCACAAGCGCGTCGAGCAGCGCGAGGCGTGGTACGCGGCGTGGAACGCCGGCTTCGACCGCAATGCGTGGAACGAGGGCAGCTACGACTTCCCGCGCCTTGAGCCCGACATGGTGATCGACGTGATGGCGCAGGCGGTGGCGTCGAACCTGCCGCCGGCGCTGGAGGGTGCCAGCCGGGCGATCACCGGACGCGGCAAGCAGGACGATGGCAAGCTCCTGATCAACCTGTTCTCGCCCGCCGAGGGCGCGACGCCGCAGACGCGGCCGGAAGAATGGGCGCGCTTCAAGAGCTACGGTCGCCGCGACACCGCCGAAATGCGCGACGTGTGGCGCTCGACGCGGCCGCTGCCCTTCGTGGAGTGGGAAGACTACTGGACGAGCGAGGAAATCAACGAGCGCGGCGTCGCCGTGGACGTGGAGCTTGCGCGCCGCGCCGGTGAGTTTGCCGACGCCGAGGCCAAGCGGCTCAACGCCGAACTGGCGCGCTGGACAAATGGCGCGATCACCGCCGCGACGCAGGTGCAGCGCATAGCGCAATGGGTGTACGACCGCATCGAGCACACGGAAGCGCGAGAGATCATGGTGAAGGAGTGGGATGAAAACGCCGACGCCGAAGACCCGGAGGCCGACCGCAAGCCGGGCAAGCTGTCGCTGGCCGCCGACCGCATCGCGGCGCTGCTGGCCTTCTACGAGACGCTGCGCGAGCGCGACGGCCTGACCGACACCGAGTGGCTGCTGGTCGACGTTCTGACGGCACGGTCTTTCGGAGGAAATTCTTCCCCTCAAAAATTCCACAAGATCGCTGATCAGGAAACTGACGGGCGGTTGCGCGGCCAGTACGTTTTCAACGGGGCGGCGCAGACAGGTCGGTTTTCGTCCAAGGGCGTACAGGCGCACAATCTGGTGCGGGCGCACTTGGGCGAAGCCGAAGATGAGGCAATCGAGTTCATTATGAACGCTTTGTAAACGGCGAAAGGACCTTCAATGTCGGAAATGAGAACGAGGCGCAGGCGTCAGCGCGCGGAGCCGGAAGTCGAGACCATGGAAGCCGCCGAGGCGGTCGAGATCGTGGAGGGGGAAGCCGTCGAGGCCCCGGACGAGGCCGAGATCGCCACCAAGTCCGGTATCGGCCACAACAATCCGCCGGTGCCGGTGGACGAGGAAATGTCGGACGAGGGCACGGCGCTCGCTGTGAACCAGTTGCGGTCCTTCATCGAACGCGTCGAGCGCCTTAACGAGGAAAAGCAGTCGATAGCCGACGATATCAAGGAAGTCTTTGCCGAGGCTAAAGGCACCGGCTTCGACGTAAAGGCGCTGCGCGCGCTGATCCGGCTGCGCAAGATGGATCAGGACCAGCGGCTAAATGAAGAAGGCGTGCTCAACCTGTACAAGGCCGCATTGGGGATGGCGTGACAACCGGGGCGGGCTCCAGCCCGCCCCCCTTAAAACGGAGGATTTGACATGAGTGTACTGGACGCACGTTGCTATGTTTGCGGTCATACGATTTCAGGGCCGGTTACGATCTACACCGACAGAGGGTCAGCGCACCCGACTTGCGTCAATTGTTCGCCCCATGCCGAAGCCCGCATTGCCGAACTGGAGGCAGAGAACGCGCGGAAGGATGCGGAACTGGCGGCTGTGAAGGTATCGAACAACAAATGGCTGGCGAAATGGGAACGCGCCGAAACTCAACTTGCCGAGGCAAGGAAGGCGCTGGAGCAGATCGAGCAGCAACTCGACTATGGTCAGAACGATAAGGCCCATAGCATTGCTGTTGAGGCTGTCCGCCGCGCTCGGACGGGAGGGAAGAAAGATGGTTGATGCAAGGATGACCAATCTCCCCGATAGCATATGGGCTAATGAAGGCGACCAGCGCGTCGAGTATGTGCGAGCGGATATCGTCACGGCCCGCATCGATGCAGAGAGCGAACCCCAATGGCAGGATGGGTATAACAGCGCGCGGGATGATCTAGATGCGGATATCGCACACATATCCGCTCGCGAGATGAAACTTGCCGAGATAGACGCGCATAGGCGCAAGGTCATCGCAGAAAACGAACGATTGCTGAATGCGCTGATCGAGAGCAACCGACGCATAGCCACCCTAGAGGCGCTGGCCGACGAGTACTATGCCCGTGGCTACGGCCTCCGGCGCAGGGTTGTGGACTATCTGAACTCGACGGCCTCGAAACAATCTCTACGCGATGGTTTTGCTGAATGGGAAAGCGCAAGCGGCACCCGCTTTTCTATCGCTCCCGACAAAGGGTCGGCGCGCCCGACAGAATACACCCGCTCCGACCTTGTTGCCGAACTGGCGGCAGAGAACGAGCGGTTACAAGCCCGCAACCTTGAGCATGAAATGAGGCTTGAGGCGGAAGAAGCCAAATCAGAATACTGGCGATCCGAAGCCCTCTCCCGCACAGGCGCGGTGAAGGAAACGGACGTCATGGCCTGCCCTCAATGTGAAGGGGAAGGCACTTACGCTGATGGGCTGGATGACGCTGCCTGCACCACAACCTGCACTCGCTGCGAAAGTAATGGCTGGATCGTCAATCTTGCCTCTCGCCCACGAGCCACAAGCCCCGTTGATGCTTATGAAACGGCAAATGTGAGCGACAAGCCGGAAGGCCAGCAAGAGCCGGTGGCGTGGGCAAGTGTGAAGGATCACCTTCCGGAAGTTGGGAGTAAATTCGTCCTGCTTTACGATGACGGTAGTGGCGCGTCTCTCTATTTTCGACACGATAGCGGATATATCGACGCAGATGGCGACGAGTGCGACGCTTTAGATGAAAATCGTATGTGGGCTTATCTGCCCGCTGGATTTGAGTTCTGGTGCGAGGGTGCCTGTGAGCCGATCACACTACCGAAATGGGAAGGCCCCTCGATCCCCCGCCCCTCAGAACAGGCGGTGACGGAGGAAATGGTCGACGCGGCCATGACGGCTTTTCAGGAGCGCTACGACCGAGGCGTATCCGAGGAAGAATTGCGGCTGGTTCTCAAGGCCGCGCTGGAGGCAGGGCAATGATCGACGCTCGCACGCTCGACGCTTTCCATCGCATCGGCGCGCCCGAGGGCGAGGACTACGGTCTCCCGCCGGCCGCCAAGCTGTCTCGCCTGCTGCGGCCGACTTTCATTGCGCCCAAAGGCAAGACGCTGGTGTGGGGCGACTGGTCGGCCATTGAGGCGCGTGTGCTGCCGTGGCTGGCCGCCTCGCGGGGGGCCGACCGGGTGCTCGATATCATCCGCGACAGCGACGCAGACCCGGCCAAGCCCGACATTTACGAGCTTACGGCGGCCGAGCTACTGGGCAAGGCCCCGGAGGACGTGTCGAAGGACGAGCGCCAGAGCCACGGCAAGGTGCCGGTGCTGTCGCTGGGCTATGGCGGCGGGCTGGGCGCGCTTCAGGCGATGGCGACGAACTATGGCGTCTATCTGTCCGACGAGGTCGGGCTCGCCGTGGTGCGCGGCTGGCGGGAGAACAACGAGTGGGCGCGTACCTTTTGGGGCGCGCACCGGCAGGGCGAAAGCTATGGCCTGTGGGGCGCGATCCTGTCGGCCATGGAAGCTCCCGACACCATATTCCCGGTCGGGCGCGTCGCCTACGTGTTTGACCGGTCCTACCTTGGCGGTACGGTGTTCTGCGCGCTGCCCTGTGGCCGGCTCTTGACCTACCCGTCGATCCGCTGGGAACGGCGCATGGTCGAGGACAAGAAAACCGGCGAGAAGGTCGAGCGGGTGCAGTTGACCTTCCTGAAGGGCTATACGCGCTCGGCGCTGTGGTATGGCAAGCTCGCGGAGAACGTGACACAGGCAACCGCCGCGTCGATCCTGCGCGCCGCGCTGCGCCGCCTGCGCCGGCTTAAGGACGTGATGCCGGTGGTGATGCACACGCATGACGAGATCGTCACCGAGACCGACGAGGAACTGTGGCGGCAGGCGGGCAAGGTGCTGCTTGGCGTCATGGAGGAAACGCTCGACTGGTCGGAAGGGCTGCCGCTGGCGGCCAGCATATCGACCGGCTGGGCGTATTCAAAGACGGTGCGGGAACTGTCCCGCGCCGAACTGGAAACCGGAGACTAGGATCATGGAACACAACGAGAGCTTCACCGAGGCCATGGCGCGTATCGAAGGGGCGATGTTGGCGTCGCGACAGCACGGTTTCGTCACGGTTGTCGTGGCGGTGGCCGATCTGGACACTGTCCGCGAGCATATACGAGGCTTGGAGGACCAGCTTGAGGCTGTGATCCGGGACCGGGAGGGGCTGAAAGACTGGACGGTCTCGCTGTCGACAGCGAACGCGGCGCGGGCGGCTGACGCAGAAGACCGTCAGCGACGAGAGCTTCGTGCAGAAGGCGGCCGAGGCCGACCGCCGTGCCGAGACGGCCGTGCAGGCGTTCTATGACGAGCGCAAGCGGGTGTCGGAAATGGGCCAGCGCCTGCGCGCCGAACTGGACCGCAACAATGATCTGTGGAACCGGAACTTCGATCTGGTGGCGCAGATCAACCGCCTGTCGGCGCAGGTCAAGGCGCTGCTGAAGGAACGGGACGAGACGAAGCAGGCTCCATACGTCGCCGCTGGCGACGAGCCGGCCGACACGGAGCCGGCCGAGTTGGAGCAGTTCGGTCATCTGCCGATCCACGATGTGCAGTCGCCATACGTGGTCGAGGGCGAGACCGAGCCCGCCGTGGACGGCGAAGGCGTCCTGCA
>CAZVVC010000142.1:0-216 GCA_964630425.1 uncultured Bifidobacterium sp.
CTATACCGGCGTGCTGGAGCCGCCCAAGGGCAAGCTGCCCGACGACTGGGAGGAACGGCCGCAGACCCTGTTCCGCGCGACCCGGTTCGGCGACGACGTGGACCGGCCGCTGAAGAAGTCGGACGGCTCCTGGACCTATTTCGCCAGCGACATCGCCAACCACAAGGACAAGTTCGATCGCGGCTATGACGAGATGGTGTTCGTTCTCGGCGCCGA
>CAZVVC010000142.1:226-9062 GCA_964630425.1 uncultured Bifidobacterium sp.
AGATGATCGACGTCTGGGGCGCCGATCACGGCGGCTACGTCAAGCGGATGAAGGCGGCGGTGACCGCCATCACCGGCGGCGAGGGAGAGCTGGACGTGAAGCTGTGCCAGCTCGTGCGGCTGACGCGCAACGGCGAGCCGGTGAAGATGTCCAAACGCTCGGGCAGCTTCGTCACCCTGGCCGAGGTGGTCGAGGAGGTGGGCAAGGACGTGACCCGCTTCATCATGCTGACGCGCAAGAACGACGCGCCGCTGGATTTCGACTTCGAGAAGGTGCTGGAGCAGTCGCGCGACAACCCGGTGTTCTACGTGCAGTACGCCCACGCGCGGATTCATTCGGTTTTCCAGAAGTCGGGCCGCGACCTGCCGGGCGCCGACCTGTCCGACGGCGCGTTGAAGCGCGCCGGGCTGGGCCTACTTTCAAACGAGGCCGAGCTGGGCCTGATCAAGGCGCTGGCCGACTGGCCGCGCGCGGTCGAGGCGGCGGCGCTGGCGCACGAGCCGCACCGGATCGCGTTTTATCTTTATGACCTTGCCGCTTCCTTCCATAGTTGGTGGAACCGGGGTAACGAGGACACGACACTGCGTTTCATCCAAGCCGACAATCTCGACCTGACGACGGCCCGGCTGGCGCTGCTGCGCGCCACGGCGCTGACCATCGCGTCCGGGCTGGCGGTGCTGGGCGTGGAACCGGTGGAGGAGATGCGTTAGTGCCGTACCGGCCCGACGGCGACTTCCTTCAGGATGACGATCTGTCGCGCTGGGACGAGACGCCCCAGGAGCCGGAAGGCGGCGGCTGGTGGAAATGGGCCGTGGCCTTCGCCAGCCTGGCGCTGTTCGGCGGCGTGGTCTGGTACGCCTACAATACCGGCGCGGCTGGTCCGACCGGGCCGGTGCGCACGGTGGAAGCCGATTCCCGCCCCTACAAGGCCAAGCCGGAACATCCCGGCGGCGAGATCATCCCGGACCAGGACAAGCTGGTGTTCAACGAGGCGGTCGGCCGCACCTCGGAAACCGAGGACATCCTGGGCGACGGCCCCGAGATGCCGCAGGCCAAGCCCGAGCCGGTGCCGGTCCGCAAATACGCCAAGCCCGCGCCGCTGCCGGCGCCCGACGTGCCGGACGAGACGCTGATCGCCGAGGCGACGCCGCAGGACGCCATCTCGGAAGACGGCGCGGCCGACACGCCGCCGCCTGCGACGGCCATGCCGGAAGTCCCGGCGCAGGCCGCCCCACCGCCCGCCGCCAGCGCGCTGGTGAAGGCGAGCGAGCCGCCGCCTGCCGCCGCGCCGCCCGTGCAGGAGGCGAAACCCGCCCAACCGAGCGGCGGCAAGCCGGCGGTCGTCCAGTTGGGCGCCTATGGCAGCCATGCGGGCGCCATGGAGGCGTGGGCCGAGGTCCAGCGCAAGCATGGCGCCGTCGTCGCCTCGCTGTCGCCGCAAATCGTCAAGATCAACGTTTCGGGCAAGGAACTGCACAGGCTGGTGATCGGTTCGTTCGCGGACCGGAGCGCGGCCGCCCAGGTCTGCACCCAGCTCAAGTCCCAGGGACGGGATTGCATCGTCAATGCCAATTGATCCATCGCTCTGCCCCGCCATCTTCGGCATCTCCGGCCAGGCCCTGACCGCGCGCGCGCGGGCTTTCTTCCGGGAGGTCAAACCCTTCGGCTTCATCCTGTTCGCGCGCAACATCGCCGATCCCGCCCAGGTGAGGGCGCTGACCGACGCATTGAAGCCACTGGCCGCCGCCAGCCCGTGCCCGATCCTGATCGACCAGGAAGGCGGCCGCGTCGCCCGGCTGCGCCCGCCCCATTGGCCCGTCTATCCGAAGGGCGAGGTGTTCGGCCGGCTGTTCCGGCTCGACCCGGTCGCCGCCCGGCGCGCCATCTATCTCAATTCCCGGCTGATCGCCGCCGACCTCCATGACCTGGGCATCACCGTGGATTGCCTGCCGGTGCTCGACGTGCCGGCGCGCGGCGGCCACGAGATCATCGGCGACCGCGCCTATGCCAGGGTGGCGGAAACCGTCGCCGAGCTTGGCCGCGAGGCGTCGGCCGGCCTGATGGACGGCGGCGTGCTGCCGGTCATCAAGCATATCCCCGGCCACGGGCGGGCAGGGGCCGACACCCATCTGGAGCTGCCGACGGTCGCCACCAGGGCCGCGACCCTGCGCCGCACCGATTTCGTGCCCTTCAGGGCCATGCGCGACGCGCCGTTCGCCATGACGGCCCATGTGGTGTATTCGGACCTCGACCCCGATTTCCCGGCGACCACGTCGCGCACGGTGATCGACAATGTCATCCGCAAGACCATCGGCTTCGACGGCGCGCTGATGTCCGACGACCTCAACATGCAGGCGCTGACCGGCACCCTGGCCGAGCGCGCCTTCGCCTCGCAGCAGGCCGGCTGCGACCTCGCACTGCACTGCAACGGCGAGTTCGACGACATGGTGGCGGTGGCGGGCGGGCTCGAGCACGCATCGCCGGCCACGCTGCGGCGCCTGATCCGCGCCATGAACTGGCTGACGCCGCCCAAGCCGTTCGACCGCGAGGCAGGCGTCTGGGAGCGGGATGCGCTCATCGCCCGTGCGGAGGCATGAGCCAGACCCTCTACCTGATCTCGGCCGCCATCATCCCGGTGGTGCTGGCGATCACGGTCCATGAGGTTGCCCACGGCTTCATCGCCCGCACCTATGGCGACGACACCGCCGCGCGCGCCGGCAGGCTGACGCTCAACCCGATCAAGCATGTGGACCCGTTCGGCACGGTCATCCTGCCCGGCGTGCTGTTCCTGTCGGGCCTGCCGCCCTTCGGGTTCGCCAAGCCGGTGCCGGTGGATTTCGGCCGGCTGCAGAATCCCAAGCGCGACATGGTCTGGGTCGCGGCGGCCGGCCCCGCCGTGAACCTGTTCATGGCCATCGGCTGGGCGATCCTGTTCAACGCGGCGGTGATGCTGGAAGGCATGCCCAAGGACTGGTTCCAGAACATGGCGCAGATCGGCATCGGCGTGAACGTGGTGCTGTTCGTGTTCAACATGATCCCTCTGCCGCCGCTGGACGGCGGCCGCGTCGCCGTGGGCCTGCTGCCCATGAGCCTCGCCGTGCCGCTCGCGCGTCTCGAACGCTTCGGCCTGCCGATCATCTTCGGATTGCTGCTGGTGCCCGCCGTCATCAACGAGATCTTCGGCACCAACTTCCATCCGGTCTGGGCAATCATCCAACCCATCGTCAAATTCCTGTACACTGCGATCCAGAGCGTGTTCGATTTTGTCTGAGGCGAAGATGAGCGAACCGACGGGCAGCGTCATATCGTTCGAGGAACCGGCCCGGCCGGCGATCGACCAGTTCGTCCTCAGCATCGACGGCTGGGAAGGACCGCTGGACGTGCTGCTGATGCTCGCCCGCAACCAAAAGGTCGACCTCGCCGCCATCTCGATCCTGCAGCTCGCCGAGCAATATCTGGAGTTCATCGCCGCCGCCCGCTGCATCCGTCTGGAGCTTGCCGCCGACTATCTGGTGATGGCGGCCTGGCTGGCCTATCTGAAATCGCGCCTGCTGCTTCCCGCCGAAGAGGACAACGACGAGCCCAGCGGCGAGGAGCTGGCGGCGCATCTGGCGTTCCGCCTGCGCCGCCTCGAGGCCATGCGCGGGCGCGCCTCGGTGCTGATGTCGCGCCACCGGGTGGGCCGGGACGTGTTCCTGCGCGGTATGCCCGAGGGCATTAGGGTCATCCGCACGTCCCAATACGTCGCCGATCTCTATGCCCTGCTGCGCGCCTATGCCACCCAGCACGCGCGGGGCGACGTCAAGGATTACCAGATCAGGCGGCGCCCCGTATTCACCATGGAGGATGCGCTGCGCCGGCTGGAGCGGCTGGTGGGCCACGTGCCCGACTGGACCAGCCTGAAGCAGTTCCTGCCGCCGTCCATGACCGACAAGGCGCTGAGCAAGTCGGCGCTGGCCTCGACCTTCGCGGCGGCGCTGGAATACACCCGCCAGGGCAAGCTGGAGCTGCAACAGGCCGAGACCTTCGGCCCGCTGCTGATTCGCTCGCGCCTGCGCGCAGCCGGGCAGGACGAATGACCGAAAGACTGGAACATCTCCGCATGGTCGAGGCGCTGCTGTTCGCCGCCGCCGAACCGCTCGACGAGGACAGCCTCGTCAAGCGCCTGCCGGGTCACCCGGACGTGGCGCCGCTGCTCGCCGAGCTGCAGGAGACGTATGCCAGGCGCGGCGTCAACCTGGTGCGGCGCGCCGGCAAATGGATGTTCCAGACCGCGCCGGACCTGGCGTTCCTGCTCCAGCAGGAGGTGCAGGAGGAACGCCGCCTGTCCCGCGCCGCCCAGGAGACGCTGGCCATCATCGCCTATCATCAGCCGGTGACCCGCGCCGAGATCGAGGAGGTGCGCGGCGTGACGGTCAGCAAGGGCACCGTCGACCTTCTGATGGAGATCGGCTGGATCAGGATCATGGGCCGCCGCCAGACGCCCGGCAAGCCGGTGACCTATGGCGTCAGCGAACGGTTCCTGATCGAGTTCGGCCTTGAATCAGTCAAGGACCTGCCGGGCATCGACGAGCTGAAGGCCGCCGGCCTGCTCGAGGCCGAGCCGCCCGACACCTTCCGGCTCCTGCCGGCCGAGGACGCCGGAGAGCCCGCCGAGGAGGACGTGCCGCTGCCGTTCGACGACCCGGTCGAGGCCGGCCGCGCCTGACGGGTTTTCTTGTGCTCATGGCGTTTCGGGCCTATTTGTCTGGCATCCGGCGGCCAGGCGCCGCCGCTTTCCGCAGCAACCGGGGTTAGATCGTGTTCAACTTGGGCTGGCCAGAAATCCTGATCATCGTCCTGGTGATCGTGCTGCTGTTCGGACGCGGCAAGATTTCCGGGATCATGGGCGACGTCGCCAAGGGCATCAAAAGCTTCCGCAAGGGCATGAGCGAGAACGACGACGAGCCGGCGAGCGCCCGCGAGCGCGAGAACCGCAGGCTCGACCAGGACGCCTCGCTGACCGACGCGGCGCCCCGCAAGGACGACGCGGCCAAGAGCTGAACCGCGTGAGGCGATAGCAGCATCATGTTAGACGTCGGCCCTGCCGAACTGCTGGTGATCATCGTCGTGGCCCTGCTGGTCGTCGGGCCGAAGGACCTGCCGCGCGTGGTCCGCGGCTTCGCCCGCGCGATCGCCAGGATGCGGCGGATGGCCGACGAGTTCATGGGAACCGTGAACGACTATGTGCGCGAATCCGAGCTGCAGGAGCTGCGCGAGGCGGTGGAGAAAACCCGCCGCGCCATGCACGGCCAGGGCAATTTCGACGACCTGCTCGACCCGACCGGCACGTCCACGCCGGTCGTGGTGAATGACCCCAAGATCGCGCCCACGGACGGGACACAGACGGACGAGACGCAGGTGGCGGTGGTCGGGGAAACACCCGCCGAGCCGGCCGAGCCGGAGCCCGCGCCGGCGGTCAAACCCGAAGGGCAGGGCACGCCTTGAGCACGGCCGAGGAAGACGAGCTCGATGGCACGCGGGCGCCGCTGATCGAGCATCTCATCGAGCTGCGCCGCAGGTTGCTCTACTCGGTGCTGGGCTTCATCGTCATTTTCGGCGTGTGCCTCTATTTCGCCCAGGACATCTACGCCTTCCTGGTCCAGCCGCTTTCCGACGCCATGAAGGAACATCCCGGCCGCCGGCTGATCTTCACCGGCCTGACCGAGGCCATGTTCACCCAGATCAAGGTGGCGTTCTTCGCCACCGCCATGCTGTCCTTTCCCATCGTCGCCACGCAGGTCTGGCTGTTCGTCGCGCCCGGCCTCTACAGATCCGAGAAGCAGGCGTTCCTGCCGTTCCTGGTGGCGACGCCGATCCTTTTCGCCGTCGGCGCGGCGATGGCCTATTACGTCGTCTTCCCCATCGCCTGGCCGTTCTTCCTCAGCTTCGAGTCCATGGGCATGGACACCGGCGGCCTGCCGATCCAGTTCGAGGGCAAGGTCAACGAGTATCTCGACATCGTCATGAAGCTGATCTTCGCGTTCGGCGTCATGTTCCTGGTGCCGGTCGGCCTGACCCTGATGGGGCGCGTCGGCCTGATCAGCTCGGACTGGCTGAAGGACAAGCGCCGCTACGCCATCGTGCTGATCTTCATCGTCGCCGCGGTGCTGACGCCGCCCGACCCGTTCACCCAGTCGGCGCTCGCGATCCCGATCTGCCTGCTCTACGAAATCTCCATCTGGCTGGTCCGGCTGGCGGAAAAACGCCGCGAGGCGGCGACCGGCGAATAGGCCGGAGCGATGCTGGACGGGCCGGGGCTGCGCCGCTATACAGGCTGTCCATCGCCACACGAAATACGCCGCCATGCTCGACATCAAATGGATCCGGGACGAACCTGAAGCCCTCGACAAGGGCCTGGCGCGGCGCGGCCGCCCGGGCCTCTCCCGGCAGGTCCTGGAACTCGATTCGGCGCTCCGCGCGCAGAAGACCCGGTTGCAGGAGGCCCAGGCCGAACGCAACGCCAAGTCCAAGGAAATCGGCATCGCCAAGTCGAAGGGCGAGGACGTCCAGGCGATTCTCGACGCCGTCGGCGCGCTCAAGACCGAGATCCAGCAGGGCGAGGAGCGCGAGCGCCAGTTGCAGGTCCAGCTCGACGAGCTCATCGCCGGCATCCCCAACCATCTCGCCGACGACGTGCCCGACGGCCCCGGCGAGGACGCCAATGTGGAGCTGCGCCGCATCGGCACGCCGCCCGCCTTCGATTTCGAGCCGCGCGATCACGTCGCCCTGGGCGAGGCGCTCGGCCTGATGGATTTCGACGCGGCCTCGCGCATGTCCGGGGCGCGCTTCGTGGTGCTGAAGGGGCAATTGGCGCGGCTGGAGCGGGCGCTCGCGGCCTTCATGCTGGACCTGCACACAGGCGAGAACGGCTATACCGAATGCGACGTGCCCCTGCTGGTGCGCGAGGAAGCGGCCTTCGGCACCGGCCAGCTTCCAAAGGCCGCCGAGGACATGTTCCGCACCACCGGGGATCTGTGGCTGATCCCTACCTCGGAAGTCCCGATGACCAACCTGGTGCGCGAGCAGATCCTCGACGGCGCCGACCTGCCGCTGCGTTTCACCGCGCTGTCGCCGTGCTTCCGGTCCGAGGCCGGCGCGGCCGGCAAGGACACCCGCGGCATGATCCGCCAGCACCAGTTCAAGAAGGTCGAGCTGGTCAGCATCACCAGGCCCGAGCAATCGGAAGCCGAGCACCAGCGCCTCGTGGGCTGCGCCGAGGAAGTGCTGAAGCGGCTGGGCCTCGCCTACCGGGTCGTCGTCCTGTGCTCGGGCGACACGGGCGCGGGCGCGCGCAAGACCTACGATCTGGAAGTCTGGCTTCCCGGTCAGGACCGCTACCGGGAAATCTCGTCCTGCTCGAACACCGGCGATTATCAGGCGCGGCGCATGAAGGCGCGCTACCGCGAGGAGGGCGACAAGAACACCCGCTTCGTCCACACCCTCAACGGCTCGGGCCTCGCCGTGGGCCGTACGCTGATCGCCGTGCTGGAGAACTATCAGCGCGCCGACGGCTCGATCGCCGTGCCGGAGATTCTGAAGCCCTATATGGGCGGGATCGAGGTGATCGGAGCGGAGCGCCCCTGAGCATGTCCATCTTCCCGCTGCCCGATGTCGCCGCCGATCTGTCCCATCACCGGATCCTGGTCACCAACGACGACGGCTACAGCGCCGAGGGCATCGAGATCCTGGAGCGGATCGCGCGCCGCATGACCGACGACGTATGGGTCGTCGCGCCCGAATACGAGCAGAGCGGCACCGGCCATTCTCTGACCCTGACCCAGCCGCTGCGCTTCCGCGAGCTGGGCGAGCGCCGCTTCGCGGTCCGCGGCACGCCGACCGACAGCGTGCTGCTGGGCGTCAACCGCATCATCCAGGGCAGGCGGCCGACGCTGGTGCTCTCCGGCATCAACCGGGGTGCCAACATGGGCGAGGACATCACCTATTCGGGCACCGTCGCGGCCGCCATGGAAGGCACCCTGCTGGGCATCCCCTCCATCGCGCTCAGCCAGTCCATCTGGCCCGGTTCGACCGAGATGGACTGGAGCGGCGCCGAGGCCTCGCTGGAGCGCACCGTGCGCTGGCTGGTTTCCGTGGGCTGGGGACCCGAGGTGCTGATGAACGTGAACTTCCCCGATCATCGCAAAGGCGAAGCGCGCGAGATGGAGATCACCGTCCAGGGACAGCGCGACCCCGCCGACATCCAGTTCGACCAGAGGGTCGACACGCGGGGCGAAACCTATTTCTGGATCGGCTATCGCCGCTCGCGCGAGCATCTGGTCGACGGGACCGACATCAAGGCGGTGCGCAGCCAGCGCGTCTCCGTCACGCCGCTGCATCTGGACCTGACCCACGACCGCGCGCGGGCGAGCCTGATGGAGGCCGCCGGCCGTGTATGATCCGTCGAAGAAGATCCGGCTGCTGATGGAGCTGCGCCGCGCCGGCATCAGCGACACCGACGTGCTCTCGGCAGTGGAGAACGTGCCGCGCGAGCTGTTCGTGCCCGATGCGTTCCGCGACCGGGCCTATGAGGACACCGCGCTGCCCATCGCCTGCGGCCAGACCATCTCGCAGCCCTATGTGGTGGCGTTCATGACCGCCGCCCTGGAGCTGAAGCGCCGGATGCTGGTGCTCGAGATCGGCACCGGCTCGGGATACCAGACCGCCGTGCTGTCGCCGCTGGTGCGCCGTGTCTATACCATCGAGCGCCAGCGCGACCTGCTGGCCGAGGCCAATGCCCGGTTCAAGCAGCTGAAGCTGACCAATGTGGTGACGCGCTTCGGCGACGGCTTCACGG
>CAZVVC010000143.1:0-9057 GCA_964630425.1 uncultured Bifidobacterium sp.
GTCAACATCGTCACCGGCTTCGGCCACAGCGCGGGCGCGGCCATCTCGTCGCATCCGGACATCGACAAGGTCGCCTTCACCGGCTCGACCGAGGTGGGCCGGCTGATCGCGGCCTCGGCGGCCCAGAGCAACCTGAAGAAGGTGACGCTGGAGCTGGGCGGCAAGTCGCCCACCATCGTCTTCGCCGACGCCGACATGCAGCGCACCGTGCCGGGCCTCGCCAACGCCGCCTTCTTCAACAGCGGCCAGGTCTGCATCGCCGCCACCCGCCTCTATGTCGAGAAATCGGCCTTCGACAGCGTGGTCGAAGGGCTGTCCGCCGCCGCCAAGTCGTTCAAGGTCGGCCCCGGCATGGCCGCCGACACGCGCATGGGGCCGCTGGTCTCGCAGGAGCAGCACGACAAGGTCTCGGCCATGATCCAGGCCGGCCTCGACGAGGGCGCCGAGGTGGTCACCGGCGGCAAGCGCGTCGGCAATTCGGGATATTTCATCGAGCCGACCATCCTCGTCAACACCACCCAGAACATGCGGGTGAACCGCGAGGAGATCTTCGGCCCGGTCATCACCGCCCAGCCGGTGGCCGACCTGGACGAGGTGGCGCGGCTCGCCAACGACACGCGCTACGGCCTCGCCGCCAGCATCTGGACCCGCGACATCAGCCGGGCGCACCGGCTGGCGGCGCAGATCCGCGCGGGCAGCGTGTGGATCAACGCCCACGGCGCGTCCGACATGTCGCTGCCGTTCGGCGGCTACAAGGAATCCGGCTGGGGCCGGGAGATGGGCTTCGACGGCATCGAGGCCTATACTGAGGTGAAATCGGTGGCCGTCGCCCTCTGACGGGGAACATCGGCGGGCGGCGCCGCACCGGAGCAGCCTTGGCTGCGCCGGTCACTTGGGAATGGTCATTGTCCCGCGTCCGGGGTCTCCGGGCGCGGGACGGCCTATGGGAGTACGGGGAATGAAGACGGAATTCGAGACCACGACCTATGAAGTCGTGGCGCCGCACATCGCCAAGATCATGCAGAACCGGCCGAACGCCCGGAACGCGCAGAACAACCGCATGACCTACGACCTCAACGCCTGCTTCGACCTGGCGGCGCGCGACGAGGACATCAAGGTGGTGCTGTTCGGCGGCGAGGGGCCGCATTTCTCGGCCGGCCACGACCTGCGCGGCTTCGGCCCGCGCGAGGACACGCCCGTCGGCACCTGGGTGCCCTCGACCGAAGGCGGCGTGCACAGCCGCTACAGCTTCGAGCAGGAAGTGTTCCTGGGCATGTGCCGCCGCTGGCGCGACTTCCCCAAGCCCACCATCGCCATGGTGCAGGGCAAGACCATCGCCGGCGGCCTGATGCTGGCCTGGGTGTGCGACATCATCATCGCCAGCGACGACGCCCAGTTCATGGACCCGGTGGTCAACATGGGCGTGTGCGGCGTGGAATATTTCAACCATCCCTACGAGCTGGGCATCCGCAAGGCCAAGGAGCTGCTGTTTACCGCCGACTGGTGGAGCGCCGAGGAGGCGCGTCGCCTGGGCATGGTCAACCACGTGGTGCCGCGCGCCGAGCTGGAGGAATTCAGCCTGGCCATGGCGAAAAGGATTGCGGAAAAACCGGCGTTCGCGCTTAAGTTGACCAAACAGGCGGTGAATACCGCGCAGAACAATATGGGCCAGCAGGCCACCATGGACACCGTCCTGGCCCTGCACCATATGTGTCATGCACATAACTCCGAAATGGAGATGCGGGCGGTGCGCAGGGAAGGCGTGCCGGAGAAATTCAGGGATGGGATCAAGGCTGCCGAGTAGGCGGCCGCCCAAAGGGGAACGAGGTTCATAAGGAGTTCAAGATGGTTGCGATTACGCGCGTCAAGGAAAGTGTCCATACCCCGGCCGAGAAGGCGCCGGAGCCCAATCTCGGCAGCGAGCTCATTCCGAAGGAGCGCTACATCTCCGAGGAGTTCATGCAGATCGAATGGGACCGCATGTGGTCCAAGGTCTGGCTGGTCGGCTGCCGCGAGGAGCAGATTCCCGAGATCGGCGACTACATCACCACCGAGATCGGTAAGGAGAGCCTGCTGATCGTGCGGGGCGACGATGGCAAGGCGCGCGTCTTCTACAACGTCTGCAACCATCGCGGCAACCAGGTGAAGTTCGACCAGTGCGGCAACTCGCGCACCCTCCAGTGCGCCTACCATTTCTGGGAGTACGACCTGACCGGCCGGCTGGTGAACGTGCCCGACGAGCAGGACTTCACCCAGGGCTGCCCGAAGGACCAGCTCTCGCTGAAGGAAATCAGGTCCGACACCTGGGGCGGTTTCGTGTGGTTCAACCTGAACCCCGACGCCGAACCGCTGAAGGACTATCTCGGCGTCATCCCGCAGCACCTCGATCCCTATCACTTCGAGAACATGCGGATGACCATGGACGTGACGGTCGACTGGGACTGCAACTGGAAGACGTCGGTCGATGCGTTCAACGAGGTCTATCACGTCCAGTGCATCCATCCGGAGCTGTCCTACACCATCGACGACGTGGACATCCAGATCGACCTCTACGAGCGGCACAACCGCTATCTGGTGCCGTTCAAGACCTACAGCCCGCGCCTCGGCGAGGAACTGGAGGAGGTGCCGGAGGGCCTGGCCGACGAACTGCGCGTCATCGGCATGAACCCGGACGATTTCCACGGCCGCGTGCCGGAGATTCGCCGCGCGGTGCAGGTCTACAAGCGCGAGAACGGCGACAAGCTGGGCATCGACTATTCCGAGTTCAATGACGACCAGCTCTCGGACGACTACCACTACTTCATCTTCCCGAACATCACGATGAACATCATGGCCGAGTCCATGATGATGTTCCGCCAGCGGCCGCACGAGACCGACCCGAACAAGATGTATTACGACGTGCAGATGTTCGTGACGGTGCCCAAGAAGGGCTCCGCGATCGCGGCCGGCTTCATGGGTCCGGCAGGTCCGGCGCTGCCCGACCACGAGCACGTGAAGCATGGCGAGCGCTCGCTCGGCCTCGTCCTCGACCAGGATTCGGTGAACCTGCCGCACGTGCAGAAGGGCATGCAGTCGGACGCCTACAAGGGCCTGTGGATCTCCAATCAGGAGCGCCGCATCCGCCACATGCACCATACGCTGATGAACTACCTCAACGGCCACTACGCCAACGACGCGTAATCGCCGCATCCATCGCCGGAAAATCCGGGCGGTCGGTCCTCTGGTCGGCCGCCCGTTTTTTTGCGACAGTGGCCGCGGGACGACGTCGGGGAACGGGGAGACGGTTCATGACCGCGATCACGCGCATCGAGATGCCGGGCGGCACGCCGGTGGCGAAGGCGCCCGAGCCCGACATGGGCCATGAGGTCATTCCCAAGGAACGCTACGTCTCGCCTGAATTCATGCGGCTCGAATGGGAGCGGATGTGGACCAGGGTGTGGCTGGTCGGCTGCCGCGAGGAGGAGATCCCCGAGACCGGCGATTACGTGACGACCACCATCGGCAAGGAAAGCCTGCTGATCGCGCGCGGCGAGGACGGCAAGGCGCGCGTCTTCTACAACGTCTGCAACCATCGCGGCAACCAGGTGAAGTTCGATCAGTGCGGCAATTCCCGCACTCTCCAATGTGCGTATCACTTCTGGGAATACGACCTGACCGGGAAGCTGATCAACGTACCGGACGAGCAGGATTTCACCCAGGGCTGCCCGAAGGACCGGCTTTCGCTGAAGGAGATCAGGTCCGGCACCTGGGGCGGCTTCGTCTGGTTCAACCTGAACCCGGACGCCGAGCCGTTGACGGAATATCTCGGCATCGTCCCCAGCCATCTCGATCCCTACGAGTTCGACGGGATGGCCCTGGTGATGAACCTCACCATCGACTGGGACTGCAACTGGAAGGCCTCGGTCGACGCCTTCAACGAATACTACCACACGCCCTGCATCCATCCGGAGCTGTCCTACCTGCATGACGACGTGGACGTGCAGATCGACCTCTACGAGAAGCACAGCCGCTACCTGATCCCGTTCCAGCGGCCGGCGCCGCGTGTGGGCGAACTGGAGGAGGTGCCCGAGATCATCGCCGCCGACATGGTGGCGCTGGGCATGGACCCGGCCGCTTTCCGGGGCCGCGTCGGCGACATCCGGCGTGCCTTCCAGCGCCACAAGCGCGAGACCTCGGCGGCGCTGGGCTACGACTATTCGAAGCTGAGCGACGACCAGCTATCGGACGACTATCACTATTTCATCTTCCCCAACATCACGATGAACATCTTCGCCGACCGGCTGATGATGTTCCGCCAGCGGCCGCACGAGACCGACCCGGACCGCATGTATTACGACCTGTCGATCATGCGCCGCCTGTCCGCGAACGAGCCGCGCCCGCCGGTGCCCGACCACGAGCACATCAGGCATGGCGACCGCTCGCTCGGCCTGGTGCTCGACCAGGATTCGGTCAACCTGCCGCATATCCAGAAGGGCATGCATTCCTCGGCCTACAGGGGCTTGTGGATCAGCCATATCGAACGCCGCATACGGCATATGCACGAAACCTTGATGAAATACATCGCGATATAAATTAGTCGTGTATGAATGATGTTGCCTGATGTCGCCCCAGGCGGCAAAAAGGGCGCTCGCAATTCGCATCTGGAGCTAGGGAATGTCGGTCATCAGGGTCAAGGAAAGCACGTTCACGCCGGCGGAGAAGGCGCCCGAGCCCGATCTCGGCAACGCGCTGATCCCGAAGGAGCGCTACGTCTCGCCCGAGTTCATGAAGCTCGAATGGGAGCGCATGTGGACGAAGGTGTGGCTGGTTGGCTGCCGCGAGGAGGAGATTCCCGAGGTCGGCGACTACATCACCACCGAGATCGGCGCCGAGAGCCTGCTGATCGTGCGCGGCGAGGACGGCGTGCCGCGGACGTTCTACAACGTCTGCAATCACCGCGGTAACCAGGTCAAGTTCGACAAGATGGGCAATTCGCGCACGCTGCAATGCGCGTACCATTTCTGGGAGTACGACCTGACCGGCAAGCTGGTGAACGTTCCCGACGAGCAGGACTTCACCCAGGGCTGCCCCAAGGACCAACTTTCCCTGAAGCCGGTGAAGACCGGCACCTGGGGCGGCTTCGTCTGGTTCAACCTGAACCCGGACGCCGAGCCGCTGCTGGATTACCTGGGCGTCATCCCCGAGCATCTCGGCCCGTATCATTTCGAGAACATGGCGATGGTGATGAACGTCACCATCAACTGGGACTGCAACTGGAAGACCTCGGTCGATGCGTTCAACGAGGTCTATCACGTCCAGTGCATCCACCCCGAGCTGCTCTACGACAATGACGACGTGGACGTGCAGATCGACCTCTACGAGAAGCACAACCGCTATCTGGTGCCGTTCCACACCGTCAGCCCGCGCGTCGGCGAGGTGGAGGAGGTGCCGGAGATCATCGCCAGCAAGATGCTCGCCATCGGCATGAATCCGGAAGATTATCGCGGCCGGGTGTCGGAAGTGCGCCGCGCCATCCAGGTGTTCAAGCGCGAGAACCAGGAGGCGCTGGGCGTCGACTATTCCGAGCTGAACGACGACCAGCTTACCGACGACTATCACTACTTCATCTTCCCGAACCTGACGCTGAACACCTTCGCCGACCGGATGATGATGTTCCGCCAGCGCCCGCACGAGACCGATCCGAACAAGATGTATTACGACGTCTGGGTCTGGGCGCGGCTGAAGAAGGGCCAGGCGCGTCCGCCGCTGCCCGACCACGAGCACGTCAACCACGGCGAACGCTCGCTGGGCCTCGTCCTCGACCAGGATTCGGTCAACCTGCCGCATGTGCAGAAGGGCAACAACTCGTCGGCGTTCAAGGGCCTGTGGATTTCCCACCAGGAGCGCCGCATCCGCCATATGCACAAGACCCTCATGGACTATATTAACGGCGACACCGCCAACGACGCCTGAGAGCATGCGATGACCAGTCCTGCGTCCGACCTGCCGTTCCTGTTCGTGGCCAAGACCACCGACGTGGAGCCCGGCAGGACCAAGTGCTACCCGCTGGAAGGGCGCAACGTGCTGGTCATCCACATGCCGCATGGCGGCTTCAAGGCGATCGAGAATCAGTGCTCGCACGAGAAGAAGCCGCTGGAAGGCGGCCGAATCCGTGCGGGCCGGATCGTCTGCCCGCATCACGGCGCCAATTTCGACCTGGAGACGGGCAAGGCCATGAGCCCGCCGGCCGTGCTGCCCATCACCGTCTATCCCACCAAGGTCGAGGGCGAGGACATCTTCGTCCAGCTCGTCGAGCCCAAGAAGAAGCCGGGCAATCCCTTCGCCATTCCGGGCGCGGGCGGCTACTTCTGACCGTGCCTAGATTTGTCTGGCCGCGCCGAAGCCCGCGCGGCTAAAGTCGTGGTCGCCGCTCAAGGGAGGGCGGCCGAAAAGGGGAGAGAGGAATGGCCAAGAAAGGCCCGGTCCGGTTCCATCTGGTGGCGTCCGGCAAATATCACGACATCAATTTCGCGCGGGTCGAGCTGCTGAAGCTGCTGGCCGAGGATCAGCGCTATCTGGCGACCGTCTCGGTCGACTACGCCGACACCGGGAGCATCGCCGCCTGCGACGTCCTCGTCACCTATACCTGCGACGTCCAGCCCACCGAGGACCAGACCGAGGCGCTGCACCAGTTCCTCGAACGCGGCGGCAAGTGGTTCGCCCTGCATGGCACCAACTCGGTGCTGCGCTTCGTCGAGGGCGGCGTGGCGACGCCGCGCGAGGCGCCGCGCTTCATGGAACTGCTGGGCAGCCAGTTCATCGCCCATCCGCCGCTGCAGGATTTCCAGGTCACTGTCACGCCCGGCGAGGAGAACCATCCTCTGGTGAAGGGCATCGACGCCTTCACGGTGAACGACGAGATCTACTGCGCCGAATATTACGGCGAGAACCGCGTGCTGCTGGAGACCCACTGGCACGGCCGCTGCGACGGCTTCATCGAGGGCGACTGGACCGGCGGCACCGGCCGCCACTACATGCTCTACACCCGCCAGCGCGGCGCCGGCGAGGTGGTGTACTGCGCCCTCGGCCACTGCCGCGGCAAGTACGACATGATCCCCATCATGGACGAATGGCCCACCGTCGACCGCTGCGCCTGGGACCAGCCGATCTTCTACGAGATCCTGCGCCGCGGGATCAGGTACTGCGCCGGGGATCTGGCGTAACGCCGGCCGTCACATCACGGCCGTCATGCCGCCGGAGGGCGGGATCCAGCCCTTGTGAAAAAACCGGCGCGAAGCGCGCACCGCCAAGTCTGGATGCCGCCCTCCGGCGGCATGACGGCTGAAGAAGGTGCGGTCAACCCGCCATCTGGCGCTGGAAGTCGCCAAGGTCGAAATAGTCCTTCCATTCGGCGATCTGGCCGTTCCGGATGCGGAAGATGCCCATCAGGGGGAGGGCGATCTTCTTGCCGCCCTTGAAGGTGAAGCCGTCGATGCGCTCGGTCAGCACCGCGTCGCCGTTCTCGGCGATGGCGAGCAGCTCCCAGTTCACCGCCTCCATCTCGCCCATGCCCTTGAGCATGGCGCGCGCCGCTTCCCGGCCGTTCACCGGCGCCATCGGTATGTTGTGGTAGAAGATGTCCTCGGCCATCATGTCGCAGGCCTTGTCGATGTCGTTCTCGTTCCAGGCGGCGATGAAGTCCCTGACGATCTGGCTGTTGCTCATCCGATCCTCCCCATGAATTGCAATGCGCCGTCTTCCTAGCATATGTTCGGAGGGCTAAGTCTGAAAATATCGTTCAATCGTCAGGGGAGACGGGAACATGACCAATACGCTGATGAACCGCGTGCCGCGCGAGCAGCTTACGCCCGAGCAGCAGGCCGGATGGGACCGCTCCAAGGCGATCTGCGAGGATACCACCATCCTCGAGGTGTTCGCCAATTCGCCCAAGGCCTCGAAGATGTTCTCGCAGCATTTCTACAAGGAGCTGTTCTTCGAGGGCGACGTGCCGCGCCGCTACAAGGAGCTGGTGCGCTATCGCCTGTCGCTGATCCACGGCTGTCACTATTGCAACCTCAACAACCGCGCCTCGTCGAAGGAGGCGGGCCTGACCGAGGCCGAGTTGGACGCGATGGAGGACTATGAGAACGGGCCGTTCTCGGACGCCGACAAGGCCGCCATCGCGCTGGCCGAGCAGCTTGCGCTCACCAACATGGGCGGCGCGCTGACGCCGGCGCTCTATGCGCGGCTCAAGGCGCACTTCACCGACGGCGACATCGTCGAGCTGGCGATGGTGGGCGCCATCCTGGGCGGCATGAACAAGATGGCCTTCGTGCTCGATCTGGTCGCCAAGGAGGAATACTGCCCGTTCGTGCCGCAGCGCGCGGCGGAATAGGGCAGCGGTTCAGCGGGGCATCCTCAGCACCGGCTTGATCGTCCGTCCTTCCAGGCTGTCGGCGACCGCCTCGTTGATCTGCTCCAGCGTGTAGAACCTCACCAGCCTGTCGATGGGGAGGAGGCCGTCCATGAACAGCTCGACCAGATGGGGGATGAAGGCGTCGATCTGGCTTTCGCCCTCGATCAGGCCGCGGATGCGGATGCCCCTGGTCAGCAGGTCCTCGAGGCCGATGGTCGCCGTGCCGCCGGGCGGCGGGGCGCCGATGAGGCCGCAGGTGCCGCGTGGCGCGAGGCAGCGCACGGCCTGCTCGAACACGGAAGGGATGCCGGTGCACTCGAGCGTGTGCAGCGCGCCCGTTCCGGTCAACGTCATGATCTCGGCCACCGGATCGGTCGCCGCGGGATCGATGCCATGATGCGCGCCCAGGCCGATCGCCATGTCGCGGCGCGCGGCGACGGGATCGATCGCGATGATCGGCTCGCAGCCGATCAGGTTGGCGGCCATGATCGCCGACAGCCCGACCGTGCCCGCGCCGAAGACGGCCAGCGCTTCGCCGGGCAGGGGCTCCAGGCCGTTCATGATCGAGCCGGTGCCGGTCTGCACGCCGCAGCCCAGCGGCCCCAGCATCTCCAGCGGCGCTTCCTTGCGCACCTTGACCGTGTTGGTCTCGGTGACGAGCG
>CAZVVC010000144.1:0-9049 GCA_964630425.1 uncultured Bifidobacterium sp.
CACCACGCCACGGAACCGGGCCGCGTCGCTCGCGATGGTCCGGCGGACCAGGCTCGCTGTGGGGCCGGCGCTGAAGAAGCGGTTCGGCTGGCTGCCAGCGAACTCGCGCGACAGCGGCTGGCTGATGGTCAGCGTGATGATGCGAGCCACGTAGTCGCCGCGCTCGTCGGTGAAAGTCTGCACCTCGTGATCGATGTCTTGCACTCGGAAGAACTCGCTGGTGCCGGCGGTATCGTTCACCAGGGCATAGACCTCGCCGATCTCCGGCAGGCCCAGCTCTGCTCGCTGATAGACCAGCACCGTGCGCTGCCCCTGCAGCTGGCGGTCGTACGGGATCATGCGGGTGATCACCGAGGGGTCAAGGTAGCGCTCTACGTAGTTCTGCGCGTCCTCGCGCTCGTCGCCCCAGCCCTTGCGCACCCGCACGGTCAGGAACAGGTGGACCTTGCGCTCCATGATCTGCTCCAGCTCGCGGCGGGCCGCCTCGCCGATCTCCTTGATGGTGCGCGCGCCCTTGCCGATGACGATGGGCTTCTGGCTGTCGCGCTCGACGAAGATCACCTGATGCACGGCGACCGAACCGTCGCGGCGCTCCTCCCAGTTCTCGGTCTCGACCGTCGCCGCATAGGGCAGTTCCTGATGCACCCGCAGGAACAGCTTCTCGCGAGTGATCTCGGCCGCCATCAGCCGCATGGGAATGTCGGAAAGCTGGTCTTCCGGATAGAGCCACGGGCCCGGCGGCGCGCACTCGGTGAAGAACGCCTTCAGGTCCTCGACGCCGTCTCCCTTGGCGGCCGAGATCATGAAGATGCGGGTGAACAGCCCGGTCCGGTTCAGCTCGTCGGCGAGCGACAGCAACGATTCCCTCGGCACCAGGTCGATCTTGGTCAGCAGCAGCACCGCCTTGCGGCCGGTCTCGGCGAGGCCTTCCAGCACCAGCCGGACCTCGGGATCGATCCGCTTCTTGGCGTCGACCAGAAGGCACACCACGTCGGCGTCCGCCGCGCCCCAGGCCGCCGCCACCATGGCCCGGTCGAGCCGGCGTTTGGGCGCGAAGATGCCCGGCGTGTCCACATAGACGAGCTGCGCGTCGCCCTCGATGGCGATGCCGCGGATGCGCGTGCGCGTGGTCTGCACCTTCTGGGTGACGATGGATATCTTCTGGCCGACCAGCGCGTTGAGCAGGGTCGACTTGCCGGCATTCGGCGCGCCAAGCAGCGCGACGAAGCCGCAACGTGTCTGTCGTTCGGTCATCCGTTTCCGTTCAGTTTGTCGAGCAGGCCGCGGGCCGCGGCCTGCTCGGCCGCGCGCTTCGACGCGCCCTTGCCCGACGCCTCGTGTTTCTTGCCCACCGTGACGCCCACGGTGAACTGGGGTTCGTGCGGCGGTCCGTCGCGGGCGATCTCCCGGTAGGCCGGCGCGGCCATGCCGCGGCCCTGCGCCCATTCCTGGAGCATGGTCTTGGCGTCCTTGTCCTTCATGGCGACGCCGGCGACCAGCTCCTGCCAGTGCGTCTCGACGAAGGTGTTGGCGGCCGCGAAACCACTGTCGAGGAACATGGCGCCGATGACCGCCTCGCAGCAGTCGGCGAGGATCGCCGGCTTGCGCCGGCCGCCATTGTCCTCCTCGCCGGGCGACAGCCTGATGTAGCGGTCGAGGCCCAGCCGCAGCAGGATCTGGGCCAGCGTCTCCTTGCGGACCAGCTCGTTGAACCGGATCGCCAGCTCGCCCTCGCGGAAGGTCGGGTATTCGTGGTAGAGGCGCTGCGCGATGATCGCGCCCAGCACCCGGTCGCCGATGAATTCGAGCCGCTGATAATTGGGCGCGGCGCTGCACGACGGATGGGTCAATGCCTGCTCCAGCAACGCCGGATCGGCGAAACGGTAATCGAGCAGCCCGTACAATGTTTCCATATCCGCCGACATCAGCGCGCGCCTCTGGACGACACGAGAACGCCGCGCCCGGCCGAACGGCCCCGGCGCGCGAGCGGCGTCATGCTAGCAGGAAACCGGCCGGTGACCGAGTGTTCCGCGCGGGAGCCGTCCCGCCAGGTCGCGCCAGCGCCGGCCAATCGGCTATCCGATCAGGTTGAAGAAGCGGCTGAAGCGCATGGCGCCGAACCAGTTCCACGGCTTCCATAGCGGCGC
The DNA here is from genome assembly GCA_964630425.1 of uncultured Bifidobacterium sp. Taxonomy (GTDB): domain Bacteria; phylum Pseudomonadota; class Alphaproteobacteria; order SMXS01; family SMXS01; genus RI-34. Next base: position 2,148 of record CAZVVC010000144.1, read on the forward strand.
GTCGCACATGGAGCCGCAGGTGGAGAAGAACAGGATGTCGGCGCGGCCCACCAGGTTCTCGGCCGGCAGCATCCCGACGCCCTCGCTCTCGGGAAACCGGCTGTCGGCGGAATCGTCGCGGTTGTCGCCCATGACGAAGTAGTTGCCTTCCGGCACCAGGAACGGCCCGGCGTTATCGGCATAGGACCCCATGCAGTCGCGCGTGCCGGGGAAATAGGCGCAGTCGAGCGTGTTGTAGCTGACGCCGTTGTCCAGCGTCTCGCGCACCTGGCGATAGGTGCGGCCGCTTCTCTCCATCACGAAATCCTCGACCTCCTCGCGCTTGACGGGCTGGTCGTTGATGTAGAGCGCGCCGTTCACCACCTCGATCCTGTCGCCGGGCAGGCCGACGATGCGCTTGATGAAATCGGTCTTGTTGTCGTAGGGCCGCTTGAACACCGCGACGTCGCCGCGCGCCACCTCCTGCTGCAGGATGCGCCCTTCGAACGGGATGATGCCCCAGGGCAGCGAATAGCGGCTGTAGCCGTAGGAGAACTTGGAGACCAGCAGGTAGTCGCCGATCCACAGGGTCGGATACATGGAGCCCGAGGGGATGTTGAACGGCTCGTAGGCGATCGACCGGAAGCCGATCGCGATCAGCACGGCCACGACGATGGTCGAGACGAATTCGGCGAACGCCGATTTCTCCTTCTTGGCCGGCTCGGGCGTCTCGCCGGTCGTGGTCTCGGTCAATGGCTCGGACATGATGCTTCCATTCTCGCGGGCGTCGACGGGCTTACTTCAACAGGCCGGCATATTCGGCCGGCGCTGCGGTGATCAGCACGATGGCCTGCGCCAGGGGAAAATCGTCGGTGATGGTCAGGTGCACCTGGGCCACCATTCCCGGCGGGGTCATCTGCTCCAGCCGGGTCCGGGCCGCGCCGGTCAGTTCCATGGTCGGACGGCCCGACGGCAGGTTTACCACACCCATGGTGCGCCAGTGAACGCCCCGCCTGATTCCGGTGCCCAGCGCCTTCGAGCAGGCTTCCTTGGCGGCGAACCGCTTGGCGTAGCTGGCGGCGCGCTGCATGCGGCCATCCGATTTGCGCTGTTCGATCTCGGTGAACACCCGGTCGACGAAACGCTGGCCGAAGCGTTCCAGCGAACGCTCGATGCGGCGGATGTCGATGAGGTCGTTGCCCAGGCCCAGGACGATCATGGAAGTCTCCTCCGCCCCCGCTCCATCAGCGCGCGCATCTCGCCGATCACCGCCTCGAGCCCGCGGAACACCGCCTCGCCGATGATGAAATGGCCGATGTTCAACTCGACCACGTTGGCGATGGCCGCCACGTCCTCGACCGTCTCGAAACTCAGCCCGTGCCCGGCATGGCACTCCAGGCCCAGCCGGCCGGCGAGCGCGGCGGCGTCCTGGAGGCGCCGCAGTTCGCGCGCCCGTTCCGCGCCCTCGGCCTTGGTGTAGGGACCGGTGTGCAGCTCGACGATGTCCGCGCCGACCATGCGCGCCGCCTCGATCTCGCGCGCCTCGGGGTCGATGAACAGGGACACCCGGATGCCCAGCGCCTGGAGCGACGCCACGTACGGCTTCAGGTGGTTCATGCCACCATGCACGGCAAGGCCGCCCTCGGTGGTCAGCTCCTCGCGCTTCTCCGGCACCAGGCAGCAGGCATGGGGCAGGATGTCCGAGGCGATCGAGAGCATCTCGCCAGTCGCCGCCATCTCGAAATTGAGCGGCAGGCCGACATCCTTGAGCGCGCGCATGTCGGCGTCGCGGATGTGGCGGCGGTCCTCGCGCAGATGCGCGGTGATGCCGTCGGCGCCGGCCTTCGCGGCCAGCCGCGCGGCCTCGACCGGATCGGGATGGACGCCGCCCCGCGCGTTGCGCAGGGTCGCCACGTGATCGACGTTGACGCCCAGTCGGAGATGTTCGGCCACGTCTAGCTCCGCACCCGGTCGACCGCCTCGACGACGGTCAGCGTGCGCAGCGCGGCGATGATCTCCACCAGATGCTTCACGTCCTGCACCTCGAGGTCGATCAGCATGGTGAACAGCTTCATGCCGCGCTCGGTGAGCTTCAGGTTGGTGATGTTGCCGTGGTTCTTGCCGATGAGCGTCGAGATCTTGCCCAGCGCCCCCGGCTCGTTGTGCGAGCGCACCTCGATGGACGCCAGATGATAGCCGTGCCGCGACGCGTCCGGCTCCCACGACAGGTTCAGCCAGGCGTCCGGGTCCTCGGTCGCCGCGCCCAGCGCCTCGCAATCGATGGTATGGACGATGACGCCCTTGCCCGGCGTGACCACGCCCACGATGCGGTCGCCCGGAACCGGATGGCAGCAGGTGCCCAGGGTCATGGCGACGCCCGGATTGGCGCCGCTCACCGGAATGGCGTAAGGGCCTTCGCCCGGCAGCGCGTCGCCCGCCTTGCGGCGGCGCTCGCGGCGGTTCTTCTCGCCGGGGAACTCGGCCTCCAGCACCTGCTGGACCGTGATGTTGCCGCGCCCGACCTCGATCAGCAGGTCGTCGACGGTCTTTTGCGACAGCACCTTGCAGGCAGGCTCCAGCGTCTGGTCGTTCAGGTTGTAGCCGGCGCGGATGAAGGCGCGCTCGATCAGCTTCAGGCCGAGCGCGCGGTACTCGCCCCTGCCTTGCAGACGCAGGAAGCGGCGGATGGCGGCCCGGGCGCGGCCCGACACGACGATGCCTTCCCACATCGGCGACGGCGTCTGCGCCTTCGAGCGCACGATCTCGACCTGATCGCCGTTGTTGAGCTGGGTCGACAGCGGCACCATCGAGCCGTTGACCTTGGCGCCCACGGTGGTGTGGCCCACGTCGGTGTGCACCATGTAGGCGAAGTCGATGGGCGTGGCGCCGCGCGGCAGGGTGATCAGGTCGCCCTTCGGCGTGAAGCAGAACACCTGGTCGCTGTAGAGGTCGATCTTGGTGTGCTCGAGGAATTCCTCGGGGCTTTCCGCGTTCTCCAGCATCTCGACCATCTGGCGCAGCCAGCCGAACTGGCGGCCGTCGAGCTTCTGGGCGTCCTGTTTGTAGCGCCAGTGCGCGGCCACGCCGTAGGTGGCGATCTGGTGCATGTCGCGGGTGCGGATCTGGATCTCGATGCGCTGCTGCTCGGGACCGAGCACGGTCGTGTGCAGCGAGCGGTAATTGTTGGGCTTGGGGTTCGAGATGTAGTCCTTGAACCGGCCGGGCACCGCGCGCCAGGAGCCGTGCACCACGCCCAGCGTCCGGTAACAGTCGTCCTCCTCGTCGACGATGACGCGGAACGCCATCACGTCCGAAAGCTGCTCGAAGCTGACATTGTCGCGCTGCATCTTGCGCCAGATGGAATAGGGCTGCTTCTGGCGGCCGAACACCTCGGCCCGGATGCCGGCGCGCTTGAGGGTCTCTTCCAGCTCGTGGGTGATGCGGCCCTGGACGTTGCCGGCCTTCTCGGTGAGGAAGTCGAGCCGGGTGACGATGGATTCGCGGGCGTCCGGGTTGAGATAGAGGAACGAGAGGTCCTCCAGCTCGGTCTTCATGGCCTGCATGCCGATGCGTTCGGCCAGCGGAGCATAAATCTCGACCGTCTCCAGCGCGATGCGCCGGCGCTTGTCCGGATTCTTGATGAAGTGGAGCGTGCGCATGTTGTGCAGCCGGTCGGCCAGCTTGACCAGCAGCACGCGGATGTCCTTGGACATGGCCAGCACGAACTTGCGGAAGTTCTCGGCCTGCTTGGCGTCCTCGGACGACAGCTCCAATTGCGACAGCTTGGTGACGCCGTCGACGAGCTGGGCGACCTCGTGGCCGAACAGCGATTCCACCTCGTCATAGGTGGCGACCGTATCCTCGAGGGTGTCGTGCAGCAGCCCGGTGACGATGGTCGCGTCGTCGAGCCGCATGTCGGTGAGGATGCCCGCGACTTCAAGCGGATGCAGGAAATAGGGATCGCCCGAGGCGCGCTTCTGCGAACCGTGCGCCTTCATGGAGAAGACGTAGGCACGGTCCAGCAGGGATTCATCCACATCGGGGTCGTAGGCGCGGACGCGCTCGACAAGCTCGTACTGCCGGATCATGCCGTTACTTTCGGCGCGGTCCGGACATGCTCGGGCCGGATGTTAGAGTTCTTCTTCTCCGTCGGCATCCAGGTCGTCAGCACCGTCGATGTTCATCTCCTGCTCGACCTCGTCGCCGACCATGTCGGAGAACACCTTCTGGAGGTTGTCGGCAGTCAGTTCCTCGTGCACGGCCGAAAGCTGGCGGCCGGCGAATTCCAGGCTCAGTTCGTCTTCTTCCGGCTCGTCGCGCTCGACATAGCGCTGCATGGTGCGGATACGCGCCTCGCGCAGCTCGTCCGGCGTGATGGTGCCGTCGGCGATCTCGCGCAGCGCCACGACAGGATCCTTGTCGTTGTCCCGATCGATGGTGAGCGGCGCGCCCGAGGAAATCTCGCGGGCGCGCTGGGCGGCGAGCAGCACCAGCTCGAAACGGCTGGGTACTTTCTCGACGCAATCTTCAACGGTAACGCGGGCCATCAAGCCACTCCTGAAACGCTTGCCGGGACGAAGGACCGTTACATAGGGACATAATACGCCAAAAGCAACATTTACAGCTGTCTCACGTCATTCACGTCCGGCAACGCACCTATGAGATCATCGATATGCGCGCCGGTAACCGGATGCCTCCAGTCCGGCGCCACATCGCGCAGCGGCAGCAGGACGAAGCCGCGCCGGTGCGCCCGCGGATGGGGCAGCGTCGGCCCGCCCTCGCCCGCCGGCGCGACCAGGCCGTCATAGTCGATCAGGTCCAGGTCGACGACCCGGGCCTCGTCGCGCCGGACACGGACGCGGCCGAAGCGGGCCTCGATCCCGTGCAGCAGCGACATCAGCGCGCCCGGCGCCAGCCGCGTCCGCACACGCGCGACGCCATTGACATAGTCCGGCTGGTCCGAGGCCGGGACCGGGGCGGTCACGTACCAGGGCGAGCACGCGGCGATCTCCACCCCCCCGGCCCGCAGCAGCGCGAGCGCCGCCTCCAGCGTCTGGCGCGGCGTGCCGTGGGCGGACGGCAGGTTGGCGCCCAGGGCGATGAAAACGGAACCCGCGCCGTGCGTCACCATACCGTGAGCCTTTCGGGAGACTGTCAAAATTACACTTCCAAACAAGCGCTCACACGCCTAAATTTTGGCGGAAAGCCTCGTTCGGCGCTTTCCAAGCATCAGCCAACAAGACGTTTTTTTCCAGGAGTAGGCATTTAACATGATCTTCTATCCAAGCGAGCGTATTGCCCTGTTCATCGATGGCTCGAATCTGTTCGCCGCAGCACGGACGTTGGGGTTCGACATCGATTATCGGGCGCTGCTCAACGAGTTCTCGAGCAAGGGGCATCTTGTACGGGCGCTCTACTACACGGCGATCCTCGAGGATCAGGATTTCTCGCCGCTGCGTCCGCTCGTCGACTGGCTCGACTACAACGGCTTCACCGTGGTCACCAAACCGGCCAAGGAATACATCGATTCCAGCGGCCGGCGCAAGATCAAGGGCAACATGGACATCGAGATCGCGGTCGACATCATGAGCCTGTCGGAGCATCTCGACCATATCGTCCTGTTCTCCGGCGACGGTGATTTCCGCCGCCTGATCGAGGCGGTCCAGCGCCGCGGCAAGCGCGTCTCGGTGGTCAGCACCCTGCAGACCCAGCCGGCGATGGTGGCGGACGAGCTGCGCCGTCAGGCCGACAGCTTCATCGAGCTGGCGGATCTGGCCCCGGTCATCGCCCGCGATCCGGCCGCCCGCGCCCAGTCGCAGGCGAATCGCGCCGCCCGCGAGCACGCCGCGGCCCCAGCTCCGGCCGAGGACGAGGACGTCCGCGTCTGATCCGCGCGGTATCGCGATCATGCTGACTGGCGCAGCCGCCGGCCCGTCACGGGACTGTCCCATATGCCCCCGTCTGGTGGGGCTGCGCCTTTCCCTCAGAGAACAGCATCCGGACTGGTTCAACGCCCCCGTGCCGTCGTTCGGCGATCCCGCGGGGCGCATGGTCATCGTCGGCCTGGCGCCGGGCCTGAACGGCGCCAACCGCACCGGACGCCCGTTCACCGGCGACTATGCCGGCGATCTGCTCTATCAGACGCTGCTGAAGCTCGGCCTCGCGGCAGGCGTCTATGCCGCCCGGCCCGACGACGGGCTGGCGCTGAAGGATTGCCTCATCACCAACGCGGTCCGCTGCCTGCCGCCGGCCAACAAGCCGCTGCCCGAGGAGATCACCGCCTGCCGGCCGTTCCTGACCGGCCAGATCGAGCTGATGCCCAACGCGCGGGCGGTGGTCGCGCTGGGAAGGGTCGCCCATGAAAGCATCGTCCGCTCGTCCGGCGGCAGGCTCAAGGACTATCCCTTCGCCCACGGCGCGTCGCACGCCCTGTCCGGCGGCGCGCGCCTGTTCGACAGCTATCATTGCAGCCGCTACAACACCAACACCGGGCGCCTGACCGAGGCCATGTTCGTCTCGGTGATGACCGCCGCGCGGGACTGGGCGCAAGCCTGAACCAGCGTGGCCCGGGCGGTCACGAATAGCGTTCCTCCTTCCAGGGGTCGCCCTCGTTGTGATAGCCGCGCACTTCCCAGAAGCCCGGCTTGTCCCGGGCGCTGATCTCGATGCGCCTGATCCATTTGGGCGACTTCCAGAAATAATATTGCGGGATCACCACCCGCACCGGCCCGCCATGCTGGCGCGGAATCGGCTTGCCCTCCCAGCGATGCGCCAGCAGCGCGTCCGGCGCGGCGAACGCCTCCAGCGTCACGTTGGTCGTGTAGCCGTCATGGGAATGCATGATGACGTGCCTGGCGTCGGCCTTGGGGCGGACCAGGTCCAGGATATGGCCGGTGCTGACGCCTTCCCAGTGGTTGTCGTAG
>CAZVVC010000145.1:0-9013 GCA_964630425.1 uncultured Bifidobacterium sp.
GGCTGCGCCTCGCCCGCGAGCGGCAGGTTCCGGCCTATGTGATCTTCGCCGACAGGACGCTGGCCGACATGGCGCAGCGGCGGCCCCGGAATGCCGAGGAATTCGCCCAGGTGAACGGCGTGGGCGCCGCGAAGCTGCGCGAATTCGCGGACATCTTCCTCGAGGCCATCCGCAGCCACCGCGACTGAAATCCGGCCTGTCCAGGCCGGATGCCGGATCGGGAACCGGGAAGGCTGACCAAGAAACCGGCAGTCCTCTCGGCTGAGGGGTAATGCTATTCCGCTAGGACCTCTTGGCGACCATTGCCCAGATGACGCACAGGATGATCGCGCCGATCAGCGCGCCGATGAAGCCTGCCGTCTGTCCGGGCGCGTACCAGCCCATGTAGCGGCCGGCATAGGTCGCCAGGAAAGCGCCGGCGATGCCCAGCAGGGTCGTCAGGATGAAGCCTTTCGGCTCGTTGTTGCCCGGCGTGATGAATTTGGCGATCACGCCGACGATGAAGCCGATGATGATGGTCCAGATGATTGCCACGGTGCGAAGCCTCCCCACATGCCGCAACATTGCGGAGACGGAAAGGTATCAGAAGGCTGCGGCGCGGGCCAGCAGCCTACCGGCTCTTCGCATCGGCGCTGAGGGCGGCGGCGTCCTCGATGGGCAGCATCCGCCAGCTCCGCTCCGAGAACAGCCAGCGGCCGTCCTGCTTGACGAACTTGTCGTAGTATTCGCTCAGGATGCGGCGGGTGACGCCCTTGGAATCCGCATAGGTCTCGGTGGTATAGGTGCGGGCGCGCGCCTCGTCGCCCAGCACCGATATGCGTCCGGGCGTGGAGATGAACACGCAGGCGTCTGCCTTGTCCCTGGGGCCGTGGAAGGCGTCCATCATCTTCAGCCATTCGGCGACGATGGTCTGCTTGCCCTCGATCCTTTCCCAGCCGGGCAGGTCCGGCAGGCACCACCGGCTGTCCTCGGCCCAGCAGGCGGCCCAGGCGTCCACGTCGCGCTGGGTCACCGCGTCGCCATAGGATTCGATCAGCTCGCGGATGGCGAGGCGGTCCTCGAAGGGGCCTTCGAACATGGTGGTCTCCCGTTTCGGTCAGCCGGAATGCAGCACCTTGAACATGCGGCTCCTGAACAGCCACCTGCCGTCCTGCTTCACATATTCGTCGTCATAGCGGCCCGAGACCCGGTAGGTGGCGCCGGTCGCATCGGTGACCAGCTCGTCCGTGTAGGCGCGGCCCGTCGCCGTGTCGCCGGCCACCACGACGGCGCCGAGGGTCTGGACGTTGATGTTCAGGGAATAGTTCTTCATGGCCTCGATCCAGGTCGAGACGATGGTGTTCCTGCCCTTCATCATCTCCCAGCCGGGGAAATCGGGCATGCACCACACCGATTCCTCGGCCCAGAGCGCGCCCCAGCCTTCGGCGTCGTTACGGGTGACCGCGTCGCCATAGGCGGCGACCAGTTCCCGGATCGCCAGCCGGTCCTCCGCCGGACCCTCGAACGACATGGGACAGCGCTCCCTAGCGGCGGCCCTCGATATAGTCGTTCAGCACCTCGTGGAAGCGCCGCACCCGGCTTTCCTGGCCGCTGAGGAACGCATCGGTGTATCCCCGCGAATGGAAGCCGTGCTGCTGGCCGACGGCGACGCCCAGGTCCTGGATCAGGAAGCTGTCCATCATGTCCGGGATCGGCCGGCCGCTGCCATAGGGGATGAACTCGTAATCCGCCTCGCGCAGCGGGCGCATGCCGACGATGGTGGCCACTTCCTCGGTGCCTTCGATCCTGGGCACCAGCGCCCAGTAGTCGAAGGTGCACTTCTCGGGATCGGTCGGGTGCGGCTCGGTGCGGAAGAAGTGCACGCCGTCCGACGTGCCGGTCATCGTCACGTTCGGGAACAGGGTGTGGTGGAAGTAATCGGTCAGCTCGTCGTCCGACCAGCTGGCGTAGTGATGGTAGCCCTTCGACGGCCCCAGCTCGCGCCGCGCCCTCTGCAGCGCCAGCCGGCCGTCGCGCGAGCGTCCGGCGAAGTCCTCCGGATCCAGGCCCCATTGCGCCAGCATGGCGTCCCACGGCGCTTCGACCTCGTTGGGGTGCGGCGCGCGCATGGAGGGCTGGCCCTGCTCGATCATGCGGTTGTGGCCGTTGGGATACATCTCGAAGATGGTGTTCTTGTAGTCCTCGTCCGTCGTGGTCGACAGCTCCGGGTGGACCGTGGGCAGGTGATAGGACTCGTTGAAATTGTCCGACGAGAACTTCCAGTTGGCGTCCACGTCGAAGGTGCGCCACACCACGCGGACCATGTTCTCCAGGTCGCGGTTGCGGAACAGCCACGGGATCGGGTCGAGGAAGTCCAGCAGCGGGCGCGGGTTCGGGTCCATGTTGTACCAGATGAAGCCGCCCCAGGTGTCGACCGCCACCTCGGTCAGCCGCAGCTTGCGGCAGGGATCGCCGCCCTCGAAATCGTCCGGGTCCTGCACGTGCTCCAGCACGCCGTCGATGCCCCAGCGCCAGCCGTGATACGAACACACCAGCTCGCCGCCGCCCAGCATGCTCCAGGCCAGCCGGTTGCCGCGGTGCTTGCAGGTGTTGTAGAAGCCGCGCAGCGAGCCGTCGGCCTGGCGGAAGATCACCACCGATTCGCGCTTGAAGCTGTGGACCACGTAGTCGCCGGTCTCGGGAACGTCGCTCAGCCGGCCGGCGATGTGCCAGACGCGGGTCCACATGTGGTCCCATTCCTGCTTGGCGAACTCAGGCGAATAGTAACGCTCGCCGGTGATACGATCGCCGCGCAGACGCTCGGTGATCGGCCTGGTGCCGGTGTTGATGCCGGCGATTTCGTCTTTCCCCATAAGTCTCTCCTGTCCATCCCGTATTGGACAACCGACCAATCCTCCCCGAAGCACGCGGCCGAGTCAATCGATCGTCGCGTACATATCAATTGTTATAAACGGTCGGGCGCGGAAACGCAAAGATGCAGGCCGGCGCAGTTCGCGGTTGTGGGCGGCAGGCTAATCTTTAATGTCCGCAGGAAGCCGGAGCGGAGGCCTCGACTCGCGTCGTCGTCGGCCGCCAGGGCCGGACGAGCCAGGACCAAACGAGGAAAAGTGTAATGCGGGATGTTGTTATCTGCGAACCCAGGCGCACCGCGGTGGGCGCGTTCGGGGGCACGTTCAAGGCCACGCCGCTCCACGAGCTTGCGACCGCGGTCGTCAAGGACATCATGGCGCGCACCAGGCTGAACCCCGATCTCGTCGAGGACGTGATCTTCGCCAATTGCTACCCGACCATGGAAGCGCCGGCCCTTGGCCGCGTCGTCGCGCTCGACGCCGGCCTGCCGATCTCGGTGGGCGGCCTCCAGCTCGACCGCCGCTGCGGCTCCGGCCTGCAGACCGTCATCTACGGCGCCATGCAGGTGGCCACCGGCGGCAGCGACCTGGTGATCGCGGGCGGCGCCGAGTCCATGAGCCGCGCGCCCTTCTACACGGTCGAGACGCGCTGGGGCGTCCAGGGCGCGGGCATCGTGCTCGAGGACGCGCTGGCCCGCGGCCGCGTCACCGCCGGCGGCAAGCACTTCCCGGTGCCCGGCGGCATGATCGAGACGGCCGAGAACCTGCGCCGCGAATACCAGATCACCCGCGAGGCCCAGGACGAACTCGCGGCCCGGTCCCACGCCCGCGCGGCGGCGGCGATGGAGGACGGCCGGTTCGCGCAGGAAATCGTGCCGGTGACGCTGAAGACCCGCAAGGGCGACGTGGTCGTCGACACGGACGAGCATGTCCGCCCCGGCACGACGGTCGAGAAGCTGGCCACGCTCAAGCCGATCCGCGCCAAGGTCGACCCGGAATCGACCGTCACGGCGGGCAACGCCTCGGGCCAGAACGACGGCGCTTCGGCCTGCATCGTCACCACCCGCGAGATCGCCGAGCGCGAGGGCTTGAAGCCTCTGGCGCGGCTCACGTCCTGGGCGGTCGCCGGCGTCGGCCCCGAGGTGATGGGCATCGGTCCGGTCCCGGCCTCGCAGAAGGCGCTGGAGCGGGCGGGCCTGTCGCTGAAGGACATCGACCTGATCGAGCTGAACGAGGCGTTCGCCGCCCAGGTGCTCGCCTGCACCAAGGCGCTGGGCCTCACGGACGCGGACCACGAACAGCGGATCAACGTCAACGGCTCGGGCATCTCCATGGGCCATCCGGTCGGCGCGACCGGCGTGCGTATCCTGACCACCATGCTGATGGAAATGGAACGCCGCGGCGCCCGCTACGGCCTCGAGACCATGTGCATCGGCGGCGGCCAGGGACTGGCGGCGATCTTCGAGCGGGTCTGACGGCCCGTCATCGTCCCAATGAAAGCGGCGCTCGAAAGGGCGCCGCTTTTTTCGTCGGGGAATACGAAAACAGCGCCCGCGAGGGGCGCTGTTCAGGATCGCGGCGGCGCGCGCCTTTACTTCTTCAGGCCGTCGACGACGGCGCAGACGAAGTCGTAGGCGGTGCAGGAGGCACCGGCCTCGGCGCTCACCTGCTCGAAATTCTCCGGGCCGGCGGACTTCACCTTCTGGATCAGCGACGGATCTTCCTTGATGAAGCGGATGAACCGGTCTGCGTTCTCGACTGACATCTCTCGTTCCCCTGTTTCCCTGATTTCGTGCTGCCCTACCAGCAGGCGTAAATGTTTTAGGCCATTTGCCGCGGCGGGCCAAGAGGGCAGTTGGCTCGGCGTGAAGCCGATGCGGAAGCCTTTCGAGCATGGGGCTACCCTTGATCTGGTGCAACTGTTGCACTATCTTCTGTCATGGTCACGATGCATCGGGGGCGGAACTGGAGGATCGCGGTTTACGGACGCGATCATGGCGTTCCGCATTTCCATATCGAAGGACCCGGATTCGGTGTTCCGTCGCCATTGCATCCCTGGAACGGATCATTGGAAATGCCCCGAGACCGGTCTTCGATGAGGCGCTCGAGTGGGCGCGATCCAACCGGGACGCGCTAACGCAGAGTTGGCAGGAGTTGAACGGATGAGCGCTGCGGACAGGATGCGGACCATCACGGGCGTGTGGCCCACCGGACCCGCGTCACTGCGTCTCGACTGGTCGAACGGAACGCAGGTCGATCTCGACGTGAGCGCCATCGTCGCCGACCGTGCCTTCGCCGCCCTGCGCGATCCGGACGAGTTCGCGGCGGTGGCGGTGGGCGACTGGGGGCATGGCCTCGTCTGGCCCTGCGGCGCCGAGCTGGGCGCCGACATGCTGTGGCTCGAAACCCTGTCGGCGACGGGCCGGGGCGACACCCGCGCGTTTCTGGAATGGCGTTTGCGGCACGGCCTGTCGCTCAGCAAGGCGGCCGATGCGATCGGCGTGTCCCGGCGCATGGTCGCCTATTACTCCAACGGCGATCGGCCCGTGCCGAAACCGATCCTGCTGGCTTGCCGGGGCTGGGAAGCGGACAGGGATCGGCACGAGGCCGCGTGACCGGATATCCGGCAGCGCCTACCGGTTCAGGTATTTGTCCATGGTCTCGTGCACCCGGCGGATGCGCGATTCCTGATAGCGCGCCAGGGTTTCGGCGCCCTTGGCGCTGGCCAGCATGCCCTCGTGCTGCCACGCAAGGATCTGGGTGTCCTGGTCGAGCACGTTGCCCATGAATTCGCTGACGCCGGGCACGTCCTTGTAGGAATCGGCCTCGGTGATCTTGACCATCTGCGCTGGCTCCGGTTCCTCGCCGGGCCGCGCCGGGCGGAAGACGATGACGTCGAGGGTGCAGCGGTTCACGTCCGTGCCCAGCGGCCGCGCCTGCTGGATCTGCGGCAGGCCGGGACCGCCATAGATGAACAGATTGGGGAAGATGTTGTACTTCAGCGAGTCGATGACCTCGGCGTCGGACAGGTGCGACAGGTCCAGGTCGTAGGTCTCCTTGAAGGTCTTGCGCATCTCGCGGGCCATGACGATGCGGGCGGTCTCGCCCTCGGGCACCTTCACCCGCTTCTCGGCCGGCACGATCTCGGGATCGCCCAGCAGCGAGCGGTCCAGCAGGTCCTGCTCGGTCAGGCTCAGCTTCGACGTGGGCGAGGAAACGGCGAGCGCGCACAGGTCGCGGCTGACATGGTCGCCGAAGATGTCGTGCTGCATGTTCCAGTCGCCGACGACATGCGTCATCTCCGGGTGCACCAGCGGTGTGTGATAGGCCTCCATGAAGGCTTCCTGCGCGGTTTTCCAGTTGCAGCTCAGCTCCTTCTGGATGTGCAGGTAGGGATACCAGCCGGTGAAGTCCCACTTGGCGAAATGCTCCGGCACCACTTCCAGGTAGTCCAGCAGCGGGACCGCGTTCAGGTCCATGTTGATGAAGACGAAGCCGTTCCAGCTCTCGACCAGCGCCTCGGGCAGCCGGTTCTGCTCGTAGTCCAGATGCGGGAACTCCCAGGAGCACGGCACCTCGTTGAGGGTGCCGTCCAGGTTCCAGGTCCAGCCGTGATACGGGCACTGGATGCTCGCGGAATAGCCCGAGGAATGGGACGGCTTCAGCTTGGTGCCGCGGTGCAGGCAGGAATTGTGATAGGCCTTCAGGCCGCCGTCGTCCTGGCGGACGATGACGATGGAATAGCGGCCGATGTCGTAGACGTAATAGTCGCCCGGCTCGCGCACATGCTCGTCGCGGCAGGCGTATTGCCACACCTTGCGCCAGATCTTCTCCATCTCCAGCTCGAAGAACTCGGGCGAGGTATAGCGGTAGAACGGGATGTCGTCCGTGGGCTGCTGCGGGTTCGAGCGGCGCAGCAACACCTCGGCGGGCGGCGTACTGTCGCCGCGGATGATGTCCTCATAGGACTTGCCGGGCGTCTTGCTTTCGATCTTGCCAAGCTGAACGTTCATGCGCCGTCTCCCCAGAAACGCTGTCTCAGTTCCCCAACCGGACGCCTATCCTATACCAGAGTGTAGTTTCGAGTCACGGACGTCGATGAAGCGGCGGGCGGGTGCCGCGATGCCTACAGATGCAGCACGGCCTTGGAGATGATCTCGCGCTGGATCTCCTTGGCGCCGCCATAGATCGAGGCGGCGCGCTTGTTCAGGTATTTGCCCATCACCGGCGCGCCATAGGCCGGGCCGGGATACTGGTCGTCGTTGACCATGCCCGACGGGCTGGGCGGCGGCAGGGGCGCCGAGTAGTACCCCATCGCCTCGACGGCCAGCTCGCTGATCCGCTGGTTGATCTCGACGCCGGTGGCCGAGAGCACCGAGCCTTCCGGGCCGGGGCGCTGGCCCGCGGCGACCGAGGACATGATGCGGCGCTCGGTCATCTCCAGGCCCATCACGCCGATCTCCAGCCGGGCCAGCTCGGTCTGGAAATAGGGGTCCCGGATCAGCGGCGCCTGGCCGCCGAGCTGGGCGGTGCAGATGCCGCGCAGCTTCTGGATGGCGGCCTTGTACTCGCCCGAGGCGCCGCCGGCGCGCTCGAACTCCAGCAGGAACTTGCCGTAGTCCCAGCCCTGGCCTTCGGCGCCAACCCGCTGGGTCACGGGAATCCTTACGTCGTCGAAGAACACCTGGTTCACCTCGTGGTCGAGGCCCAGGGTGATGATCGGGTCGACCTTGATGCCCGGCGATGTCATGTCGACCAGCACGAAGGTGATGCCTTCCTGCTTCTTGCCGGTGTTGTCGGTACGCACCAGGCAGAAGATCCAGTCGGCCTGATGGGCGTTGGTGGTCCAGATCTTCGAGCCGTTCAGCACGTAGTCGTCGCCGTCGCGCACCGCGCGCATCTTCAGGCTGGCCAGGTCCGAGCCGGCGCCCGGCTCGGAATAGCCCTGGCACCAGTAGTGCTCGCCCGACAGGATCTTCGGCAGGAAATAGTCCTTCTGCTCCTGGGTGCCGTAGGTGAAGATCACCGGCCCCACATAGCGGAGGGACATGGGGATGAGCCGCGGCGCGCCGGCCAGCGAGCATTCCTGCAGGAAGATGTATTGCTGGGTCGGGGTCCAGCCGGTGCCGCCATATTCCTTGGGCCAGAAATAGCCGACCCAGCCCTTGCGGTAGAGCCGGCGGTGCCATTCCATCACCACGTCCTTCTCGACCCAGACGGTGGTGGTCCGGGCGGTGGCGTCGCGGATGTCCTGGGTCAGTTCCTTGTCGAGGAACGCACGCACTTCCTGCTGGAAGGCTTTGGTGTCGGCGTCGAATTCCAGGTCCATGAAGGATATACCCCGATATAGTCCAGGCGGCGGAAGGTAGCGCCGATGGTCGCCCCGGAAAAGCCCTAAAGCCTGGGCGGCTCCTGCGGATCGTCGCTGATGTAGTAGTCCACCCAGCGGTGGAAATACTGGTTGCCGCGCTCGTTCCGGCCGAACACGACGTTCTCGAAGGGCAGGGCGCCCAGGCTCTTCTGGATGCGCTCGCCCAGCACGTAGTCCTCGCCATAGGTCACGTCGAACAGGAACTGCGCGGTGGCCAGCAGCGAGGCCTTCTCCTCCTCGTCCTTCGGCGGCCGGGGATGGACGTAATAGAGGATCGTGGTGTTCCTGTCGGGCGTCGGCCCGGGAATGATCTGGGCGATCTGGCCGAGGCCCAGGCCCAGATACATGGAGATGTTGGGGAACAGGGTCCGCACGAAGGTGAAGCCCTGCTCCTCGTATTTGTACAGCTCGCCGGGCGCCGCGCCGTCCATGACGCCGATGTTGGTGGTGCCGTAGGCGACGCGCATGTGCGGTCCGAAGGCGTGGAACTCCATCAGGTTGTTGAGGGTCACCTTCAGGATCGTCTCGGTGTGCAGCGTGGCGAAGTGATAGCCCTCCAGATAGCCGTCGAAGGCGATCTTCCAGTTGGCGCCGTGCATCACCTTCGCTTCGAGGAAGTGCCAGCCCTCGAATTTGTGCGGCGCCACGTCGGCGATCATGCCGCCCAGCCATTCGTCCAGGTCCATCTCGATGCCCGGCGTCAGGATGGCGAAGATCATGCCCGCGCGTTCGTCGCAGGCCAGCTCGGTCAGGCCGTAATCGGCCTTGTCGATGGGGCCGAACTTGTGCGGCT
>CAZVVC010000146.1:0-9001 GCA_964630425.1 uncultured Bifidobacterium sp.
AGCAGCTCGGTCCCCGCGTTGAGCGGCCGGATGATCGCGTCCGTGGCGCTCGACATTTCCGCGCGGGCCGCCGACCGCTGCATGTCCTGCCGCGCCAGCTTCACCCCCTCGGGCACCAGCGCCAGCAGCACCGCCGCGGCCAGCGCCGCGGCATAGCCCGCGCCGCGCGGCGGCCTCCCCGCCGACCGTCCGAGACCGGACCGCGCCAGCCCCACCGCCAGCCAGACCGCCAGCAGCACGGCGAGGAGCCACAGGACGAACCCCATGATCATCGCCGC
Organism: uncultured Bifidobacterium sp.; assembly: GCA_964630425.1. GTDB lineage: Bacteria > Pseudomonadota > Alphaproteobacteria > SMXS01 > SMXS01 > RI-34. The sequence goes on from CAZVVC010000146.1 coordinate 279, forward strand.
GCCCGGCAGCATGGTGTCGCGCAGGAACAGCCGGAACAGCGCCAGCAGCACCGCGACCGCGCCGAACAGCGCGACAGGCCCCAGCAGGCCGGCGCCGGGCTCGATCTCGCCGCGCCAGTGACGCTCGATGATCCCGCTTTCGATCCACCCCCGCCGCGCCGGCGCCATGTGGTTCATCCGGCGTCCCTTCATCCCCGGATGAGCTGCTCGAGCTGATGCACGTCGTTGTCCGTGTTGATCTGCATCCAGAGCGGCAGGTGATCGGACATCTGGTAGGTGAACGCGTCCTTGGTCTTCAGCTTCGGGAACAGCGCCTTGTAGTCGCCGCAATAGAAGTCGAGCACGCCGCCCGCGTTGCAGAAGCTCTCGTCGTAGATCGGCCGGTGCAGGATCTGGTCGTAGCGCTTGTTGCGCTCAAGGTTGCTGCCCAGGTCGGTCTTCAGCAGCCTGGCGGGCACCATCAGCCCCTTCGACGTCACCGCCTTGAACAGCGCGCTCCTCTGGCTGGAGATGTTGAAATCGCCCATGACGATGATGTCCTTGTCCTCGCTGGTCGGCTCCTCGGCCTTGGCGGCGACCCACTGGGCCAGCGCCTCGATCTCCACCAGCCGGTTGGCCGCCTTGTCGCCCCAGCGGATGTGGGTCGTCAGGCAGACGAAGTCGAAATTGCCCGAGCTGAACGATGCCATGTAGGGGCTGCGCCACCACGAGAAGCTGGACAGATATTCGGTGCCCTGCTTGGTCCGGGGCGGCTGCGCCTCGGCCGCCAGCCCGTTGAAGGTCACGGCGCGCCGGTCGAACAGATAGGCGATGCGCTCACGGTTCCCGCCCGCGTCCAGGATGGCGTCCGAATAGACCGCCCGCCATTCGGGACCGAGGATGTCCAGCACCTTCCTGAGGTCCGAGAGATTGTCGCGCAGTTCCACCATCCCGATCAGGTCGAACTGGCTGAGGATCTCGGCGATGTAGAACAGCGCCGCCCTGGTGCGCGGCTTCCTGCCGAATTCCCGCACGTTCCAGGTGGCGATGTTGAGGGTTTCGTCGATCTTGGACGATGGGATCTTCGCCTTGGCGATCCGCTCCTTGAGCACCAGCAGGCCCGCGGCGATCTCCTCGGTGACGCCTTCATAGTTCATGGGATGCCCTCTCCCCTCGCTCCCGGCCGATCCGCGCCATTGTCCGCGCGGCACGGGGCATTGTCGATCCGCCAGCGAGGCGCTCACCGCATCGTGTCCCCCGCCGCGGCAGGGCGCAAACGAGGCATAGAATACACCGAGAATGTTTAGGAACTAAATCCAGGTTAATAAACGCCCCTCACGAAAGGGGTAGCCCGTTTTAAACGCCGGAATCAATTAATATTCACCTTAGGTAGTTTCTAATTACCGCCGAAGATAACCAGACAATTCGAATCCGCAGTCGAGCACAAATCAGACATATTTCAGACACAATACGCCTCCATATTGGGCGTGAAACGAATTCTCCCAATAACACTATTGCAAGTTTGTTTGGGCACCGGCCCATGAAAACGAGACGCTGGCTTCCCTTAAACTTTGTTACGAATTCGACAAGTCCGGAAGGGGGTTACGATGCAGAACCACCACATCTGGGTGGTTGACCGAAGCAAGCTCTTCAGGGAAGGACTGAAGATGCTGCTGAGGGATTCGCCGTTCGAGGTCACCTACGAAGTGCCGCACATGGCGTCGATCGAGGGCGGGCCGCCCGACCACGACAAACCCTCCCTCATCCTGATCGCCGTCCAGACGCCGCTGGAGCCGGGGAGCGACGAGGAATCGGACCTCGCCAAGATCTGCCGCATCTCGGGCGACACCCCTGTCGTCGTGCTGTCCGACACCATGTCCATCACCCAGCTCAAGGCCGCCATGAAGGCGGGCGCCAGCGGCTATCTGCTGCGCGACATCACGCCCGATGCGCTCAAGCAGTCGCTGCTGCTGGTGATGCTGGGCGAGAAGGTGCTGCCGACCGACCTGGTCAACATCCTGGTCGACGGCTGCGAGCTGCGCATCCCCAACAATGGCCAAACCATCGCCGCCGACCTGTCGCCGCGCGAGAAGCTGATCCTGCGGTGCCTCGCCCACGGCAATCCCAACAAGGTGATCGCCAACGAACTCAACATCACCGAGGGAACGGTGAAGGTGCACATCAAGGCCGTCTTCAAGAAAATCCGGGCGCGCAACCGGACCGAGGCCGCCATATGGGCGCTCAATCACGGCTTCGACGGCGAGGACTGAGCGCGCCGTCCTACGGCAGGGCCTGCAATCCGCCGGCCGGCTGTTCCGCGCGCGGCGCCGGCTTTTGCCGCGCCGGCGGCGGCGCGAGCGCCGGCTCCTCCTCGCTGTCCAGCGCGGTCGTCCACTCGTTCACCGCCGCGCCGTTGCCGGCCTCGCCGTCCGCTTCGTCCCGGTCGCCGCTCCTGATCGCCGCGACCACGTCCAGCAGCGCCGCCTCGTTGGTTTCGTCCACGAAGGTGAACTCCCGCTTGAGCGCGCGCCTGTCTTCGGTGGTGAGGCTGTCCTGGCGCGTCCGCTCGGGCGGGAGCGGCTGGATGAAGACCCTCGGCGTGATGGAAATCCGGCTCGCCGGATCGAGCGTGCCGCGTCCGACGGCGATGCTGGTGTTCGACGCCCCGCGCATCGACGGCACGCCCGTCTCCACCGTGGTCGCCTTGACGTCCGCCTGCGCCGCCGCGGGGCCGTGAATCCCCGCCGCCAGAAGCGCCCCGAGAATGATGCGTGATGCATGGGTCATGGAATCACCTGTCGGCCAGTTGCCCGGAGATGTTCATTCTTGCCTCATTTCGCCGGCCTGACCCCGTCATTCAACCGCACTACCCCCAAATTTCCACGTCTTTCCCCGACTGGGCCTTCCCCGAAGAGTTTCTGCACGTATGCATGAACCGAATGGAACGCCCGGGAAGCATTTCGCCCGCCCCGTACTCCCAACATGACCGTGCCGGGACATTCGGGTGGGATCGCCGATAGAAACATCAGACTAATTCGGTAAAGGATTTACTACCTATGCCCGTCTTCTCCAGACCGGGTCGACCCCATATCGTTCCGTCCCAGCACTGAACAGTAAATAAGCGTTCCACCCAAAATGGGATGTCTTTCTTTATCCCGGCCAGTCGGACCACCGCCCGATCATGCTGGACAAGTGCGAAATGACATGTTGGAGGGGTCCTATGTCAACTTCGAGACTACTTGTGGCCGCTTTGATGGCCGGCGCCCTGGCGGGGTGCAGCGCAACCGACATCTACGGACGCACCGGGGTCGAGCCGACCCTGAGCTTTCCGGTGACCAACAACGACACGCCCTACACCCGCTGCCTGGTGGACCTGTCCAAGCTGCCGGGCGACCACCTGCCCGTGGTCTCGGTAGGCGAGGTCGCCGACAAGACGGGCCAGCGCGAGGGGCTCGCCGAAAGCTCGGTCATCAGCCAGGGCATCAGCGAGATGGTGATGAGCGCCTTCTACAAGACGGGCAAGGCCCGGATGGTCGAGCGCTTCGACCTGCGCATCCCGCTGGCCGAGAACAAGATGACCGAAACCAAGATGATCACGCGCGAGGCGACCCAGCGGGTCGGGCCGGTGCGTGCCAGCGATTTCGTCGTGCTCGGGGCGCTGACCGAGCTCAACTACAACATCCTCAGCGAAGGCGCCGGCCTGTTCATCAAGGGAGTCGGCGGCAAGGGAAGGACAGTCATCATCAATGTCGGCCTCGACCTGCGCATCGTCAACGCGCAGACCTTCGACGTCGTCTATGTGAGCTCCCTTCAGAAGCAGATTTATGGATTTGAGGTCGATGTGAACGTGTTCCGTTTCTTCGGCTCTCAACTCGTCGAGTTCGACGCGGGCCGTATCAAGAACGAACCGCTTCAGCTCGGCGTCCGATCCGTCGTGGAGATGGCCGTATACCAGTTCATGACGGAATACCTCGGTCTGCCCGGCAAGCCGGAGTGCGCGCTCGAGCGGACCGATTTCATGAACACCTACCTCGACAAGAGAAAGGGACTCTAAGATGACTAGGTATGTGAAGAAACTGGGCCTGCTCGTGGGTGCCTCCACGCTGGCCATGGGGATGATCGGCTTCAGCTCCTCCGCCAACGCCTTCGACGACGTCGACTGGACGTGGACGGCGGTCGTGGACGAGGTCGTCCTGAAGAACGTCACCATCGACATCGACATCGATCCGACCGGCATGGTCATGCTCGAAGACCTGCAGATCCAGATCGGCGACGTCACCGCCACATCGACCGTCAGCGGCATCTACAACCACCAGCCGACCGGCGATTCTCCCGGCGGTCCGCAGGAGATCGACCTGGGCAGCATCACCCTCGATGCCAATTACGGCCTCGGCGGCAGCTTCCTGCCGGGCGGCACCGCCAATGGCGATGTGGTGAACGGCACCGTGACGGGCGGCATGGTCGACGAAACCGACGTTCCGCCGGACGTGAACGGCAACGTGCAGGCCACGATCGACCTCGGCACCATCACCATCGAGGTGGAACCGGGTGAAGGCCTGACCTTCGATGCCCTCACCGAGCTTCCCGAGGTCGTCAGCGCGGCGACCGCGGTCGGCAACAACACCAACATCGAAGCCGACACGGCGGTGCAGCTGCACGAGGCACAGATCCTCGTCGGCGACATCGAGTATCCCACCAGCGGTGAGGATGGCAGCGTCGAGGGTATCGGCGTGCTCGGTCTCGGCGTGACCCCGGCGACGATCTCGGCCACCTCCGAGGTGTACGATATCCTGAACGCCTCGGTCGACAGCAGCGCCACCGCCGTGGGCAACAACCTGGCGGTCAACATCGAGGCCGAAGGCCCCGACCGGCTGCTGATCGCCGATGTCGTGCAGGTCTCGGTCGCCGACGTGACGGCAACGTCCAGCGTCTACGACGTCAACCTGTACAACTACACCAACCTCGGCGCCCTCGACCGGCCGATCGTGAACTCGGTCGCGACCGCCGTGGGCAACAACAAGTCCATCAGCGTCCGCGCCCCGGGCGTCGACGTCAATCCGGGCGGCGGCACGCAGCCGTGACGCCCTCGATGGGGAGCGGCGGCGCCGCTCCCCATTTTCTTCAAGCCTCGAGCTTCCAAGCAGGATCAGGACCATGACCAGCATCATCCGCCCCCGCATCGCACCCGTCCTGCCCGCGGCTGTCGCCCTCTCCGTCGCGGCGACCGTCCTGTTCGCCGGGATCGGCGAGACCGCGGCACAGCAGATGGGCAAGACGCCCTACGATTCCCCGCGCTCGAACAGCCTGCCGGCCCAGTTCCAGTTCCAGAAGAAATTCGGCGGCGGCAGCAGCGGCGGCATGGGTGCGCTCACCCAGTACGTCACCAACTACAATTCGTCCTCGACCTCGATCGGCAACTATACCGAGGTGATCCAGACGCTGGGCGACGGCGCCCAGGGCACCGTCACCCAGAGCGCCACGCAGGACAGCTCGGGCACCCAGGAAGCGGTCTCCGACGCGCACGACAACCAGACGACCAACAGCAATGTGGACGTCAGCGGCAAGGGCAAGGGACCCAGGAACGCCATCGTCGGCGCCCAGGGCAAGTGATGGTTCACGGCGCGACCGCGTCCCCCCGCTTCGAAGGAGATGACCCATGTTCGGACCGGCATGGCGACGCCCCTGTCTGATCGGCGCGTTCATCGCATCCAGCTTGGTTGCCGGCCCCCTGGCAACCACTCCACTGGAAGCCGCGCCTCCCGCTTCGACCCCTCTTAAGCAGGAGCCGGCTTCCGGTGGAGGCACCGAGGCGGTCGCCGTGCTGATGGAACGGGCGAAGCAGGGCGACCCCGAGGCCCAGTACCGCCTCGCGGCGCTCGGCCTGATGGGCAAGCTGGGCAAGCAGGACCCGAAAGACATCCTCAACCTGCTCTCCAGCGCGTCCGGCCGGGGCAACCGCGAGGCCATGTTCCTGCTCGGCACGCTGCATCTCAAGGGCTGGCACCTGCCGAAGGATCCGGCGAAAGCCGCCGTGCTCTACAAGCAGGCGGCCGAGGCCGGACACATCCAGTCGCAGACGGCCTACGCCAACCTGCTCCATGCCGGCGACGGGGTCGTCCAGGACCGTCCGCTCGCCGCCCAGTGGTTCCGCAAGGCGGCCGACAAGGGCTCGGGCGTGGCCCAGACCAATCTGGGCCTGATGTATCTGCGCGGCGAAGGGGTTTCCCGGGATTCCACCCAGGGCCTGTCGCTGCTCAACCGCGCCGCCGAGTCCGGCCTTGCCGGCGCGCAATACAATCTGGCCACTGCCTATGCGAACGGGGAGGGCGTGGCCCAGGACGGCGCCAAGGCCATGCAGTGGTTCGTCAAGGCCGCCGAATCCGGCGACCAGAGGGCCCAGTATGACCTTGGCGTCCGCCTCGCCCTGGGCAAGGGGCCCGCCCGCAACCCGCCGGAGGGCATGAAGTGGCTGCTGATCGCCGCGGTCGGACCCGATGCCCGGCTGCGCCAGACGGCCGGCGAGGCGGTCAAGAAGCTCACGCCCGTCACCGGCAATCAGGCGGTCATCGACGGCGGCGAGCTGTCCAAGCTCTGGCTCATGAAACGCCAATGGCAAACCAGAACCCAATGATGCCGAGCCTGCTGCTGGCGGCGGGATTCGCGCTGGCCGCGCTGTCCTCGCCGCTCGGGCCCATCGTCATCCTGATCGGCGCGCTCTGGCTGCTGGCCGCCGTCCTCCACGTCCTCTTCCGCCTGGCCTGCCCGCTGCCGTATCCGCTCAGCGCATCGCCTGATGGGGCGGCAAGGGCCGCAACTGGGGATACCACGGCGAGCGCAGCGGATCGCCCGGCTTCAGTTGCAGCGACAGGCCCGGCGTCAGCGGCACCGTCGGCCGCGAGGCCGGACGCCTGGCATAGACGATGTCCTCGCCGTAGCAGCGGATGGTGATCGCCCGGCGCCGGCCGCCCACCGGGGTCCATGCGCCGCCGTGGAGCACGCCGGGATGCAGCAGGATCACGTCGCCCGGCTCGATGTCGAAGGCGACGATATTCCACTTGTCCCGTTCCGCCTCGATGTCCGGCAGCGGCGGCAGCTCCTCGCCGTAATAGGGCCGCGTCGGATCGACCGACACCTCGGCCGGGTTGAAGCCGTCATAGCGGGTGGTGCGGTGCGTGCCCGGGATCATCTCCAGGCACTGCGCGCGCGGCAGCGGATCGAGGCTGATCCACATGGACGCGATCTGCTCGCCTTCCAGCGGCCAATAGGGCATGTCCTGGTGCCAGGGCGTGCGCTTGCCCAGCCCTTCCTTGACGAAGAACTCGTCCGAATAGAGCCAGATATGCTCCGAGCCCAGCAGCAGCGCCATCATGTCCGCGATCGGGGAATCGTACATCAGCCGCTGCAGCTCGAAGCTGTGCTCGAAGTTCCGCACCGTCTCGACGAACTCGCCCGACTCGCCCTTGAAGAACTTGTGCTTGATCTGCGCGCCGCTTCCCAGCACGCGCTGCAGGCCCAGCTCGATCAGCAGCAGCCATTCCGGATGCAGCGCCTGGCGCAGGAAGACCACGCCGTCGCGCCTGTACTGCTCGCGCACCTCGGGCGTGATCAGCGCCCGCCAGTCGGCCCAGCCCGGCGGCTCGGCGCCCGCCGTGGCCGGACCCGCATGTTCCCGGCTCTTGACATCGGGCATCGCAAATCTCCCCATTCTCGAAATCCGCCTGTCGCGCTCATGGTCGCCGAGCCGGGCGGTTCCGTCAACGCGGGACGCCGGGCGAACCCGCGCGTGCCCCGAACGTTAATCGTGTGATCTGCACCGGTATGGCATTACCATGACCTCCATGAAGACTCTGCTCGTGCTGGCCCATGTCGTCGCGGCCTTGCTCGTCACGGCGCATGTGCTGCTCCTCAACCGCGACGTGCGTGCGGCCATCGGCTGGATCGGCATCGCCTGGCTGTCGCCGGTGATCGGCCCGTTCCTTTACTACATGTTCGGCATCAACCGAGTCAGCCGCCGGGCCTTGCGCCTGCCCCTGCCGACGACGCGCCGGTCCATCCGCGGACGATCGCGCCATCCCGATCCGGCCGTGACGGAAAAGGAGCTGGTCGGCGAGCAGCTTCCCGAACAGATCGCCACCATCGCCGCGGTCGCGGCCAAGGTCACCGAGCTGCCGCTGCTGCCCGGCAACGGCATCGAGCTGCTGGAAAGCGGCGACCATGCCTATCCGGCCATGCTCGAGGCCATCGACGGCGCGCGCACCAGCATCGCGGTGATGTCCTACATCTTCCGTGCCGACGAGGTGGGCACCGCCTTCGTCGAGGCGCTGGAGCGCGCCCGCAAGCGCGGCGTCGAGGTGCGCGTCATCGTCGACGGCATCGGCGCGGGCTACCTGTGGTCGCCCGCGGTGGCGCAGCTCCGCCGCGCCGGCATCCCGGTCGCCCGCTTCATGCACTACGTGCTGCCCTGGCGCATGCCCTTCCTCAACATGCGCTCGCACAAGAAGGTCATGGTGGTCGACGGCGTGCTGGGCTTCACCGGCGGCCTCAACCTCGGGGTCGAGAACACGCGCATCCTGCACCGCAAGCGGCAGGTGAAGGACGTGCATTTCCGGGTCGCCGGCCCGGTGGTCGGCCAGCTCATGCTGACCTTCGCCGAAGACTGGTTCTTCACCCGCAAGGAAGCTCTCGACGACCCCATCTGGTGGCCCGATATCCCGTCCGCCGGCACCGTCATGGCGCGCGGCGTC
>CAZVVC010000147.1:0-8978 GCA_964630425.1 uncultured Bifidobacterium sp.
GCCGGAACCCACGACTGGAGGAAGTTCCTGACCCCCGCCGAGCTGACGCGCTCGATCAGGCGCGCCGGCCTCGCCGTCACCGCGTTGCAGGGCGTCGGCTACCGGCCCCTCAAGGACGACTGGGTCCTGAGCGGCGACACGTCGGTGAACTACATGGTGACGGCGGTGAAGCCGGCGAGCTAGGGCACGCGCCGAAGCCGGAACGATCTAGGCGTCGCTGCGCGGCACCCAGGGAATCGCCACCACGTCGATGCCCTCGTCCTTCAGCTCCTCGGCCTCGTCGGCGGTGGCCTCGCCGTAGATGCCGCGGTCGTCGGCCTCGCCGTAATGGATCCTGCGGGCCTCGCTGGCGAATTCCGCGCCCACATAGTCGCAGTTCTCCTCCACCTTGCGGCGGATCTCCATGAACATGCGGCGCACTTCCGAGGCGATCCGGGCCTGGCCGAGCTGGCCCGCGTCGCGGCGGATGGCCACGTTGGGCGCCATGATGGCCTTGCCCACCTCCACGCCGGCGCAGACCGGGCACACGATGTCGCCCGCGTCCGCCTGCGTGTCGTAGGTCGCGCTGTCGGCGAACCAGCCCTCGAACTGGTGCTCGCATCCCCGGCATTTGAGTTCGTACTTGATCATCGGCTTTCGTCGGATTGGCGACCGTCATCCCCAACATGTTGATGAAAACCGGGAAGTTCAATGATTTGTTGCGCGGGGGCGCCAGAGCAAAAGCCACTCAGGCCGTGTCGACCTGAGTGGATCATGCTCTAGGCACGGCAACGTTCCCGGTATAGGGATGGCCGTCATGAGCACCGACCCGCACCGGAAACCCACCGCGCCCAGCCCCTGGGTGATCGAACACGCCGCCCGCATCGCGCCGGGCGCGGACGTCCTCGACCTCGCCTGCGGTCCGGGCCGGCACACGAGGTGGCTGCTCGATCAGGGCTTCCGGGTGATGGCGGTCGACATCAACATCGCCGGGCTCGACGACCTCACCGGGCACCCGGCGCTCGCGACCCTCGAGGCGGACCTGGAGAACGGTCCCTGGCCGCTCGGCAACGCCGAGTTCGGCGGCGTCATCGTCACCAACTACCTGTGGCGGCTGCTGTTCCCGCGCATCCGCGAGGCGGTCGCCCCGGGCGGCGTGCTAATCTACGAGACCTTCGCCGTCGGCAACGAGCAATACGGCAAGCCGTCCAACCCGGACTTCCTGCTGCGCGAGGGCGAGTTGATGGACTGGTTCAGCGACTGGCAAGTCGTGGGTTTCGAGCAGACCTACACCGAAATCCACAAGCCGGCGATCATCCAGCACATCTGCGCGGTGAAGCCGGGCTGACGTCCTACCCAAAAGCGTTAGCGATCGTACACTTCGCAACCTTGAGATCAGTATAGATCGCGATTATCATCTTGATGTCGTGAAGCAACTGTATGGTTCTAGTGACTTTTTCGCTGATTGAGCGTAACTCGATAACTACAAAGACGGTAGCTACGCCAATGGCTACCACTATGGCCCAAGTATCGTGACTCATTCCGGCTTCTCCGGCGCTGATATCCCCCAATCCTTCGGGTCGGCACTAGGCCGAACAGGATCGCCCTGAGCTAACCACTCAAAGACGTACTCATAAGGTTCGTCGTCACCAGGCACACGGAACTCGTGCTTTAACGTCCAACCAAATCGCAGGTATTCGTCCGCATGACGCTGCGAGTGGACCTTAGCGAGGCTTGGCAGCGGTACCCCCGCCTTCTCCAGGTTCTCATAGAAGGCACGCTCGCCCTCAAGCGCCTCCTGACGCTGGAGCGCCTCAATCGCAGCGACTAATACAGCTTCCTCATCAGGATATTCTCCTGAGCGAATCTTCGCGTCGACATATGCCTTCGATTTTGGGCTCAAGCCTTCCATAGAAGCAGCATATCATGAAACCGGCGCGTAATCCCGGTCGTGATCAAGCGAGGGCACCCGGCCGCGCGCCTCGGCGATCCTGGCGGGGTCGATGCGGGCGGTGACGATGCCCACCTCCTTGCCGCCGTCGGCGATCACCTCGCCCCAGGGGTCGACGATCAGCGAATGGCCGAAGGTCTGGCGGCCGTTCTGGTGGGTGCCGGTCTGGGCGGCGGCGAAGACGAAGCAGCCGGTCTCGATGGCGCGGGCGCGCAGCAGCACGTGCCAGTGCGCCTCGCCCGTCACCTTGGTGAAGGCCGCCGGGACACAGATGAAATCCGCCCCTCCCTGGGCCAGCGCCCGGTAGAGATGCGGGAAGCGCAGGTCGTAGCAGATGGTCATGCCGAGCTTGCCCCAGGGAAGATCGGCCAGCACCGCGCGGTCGCCCGGCTGGTAGTTCTTCGATTCCCGATAGGTCTCGCCGCCGGGCAGGTCGACGTCGAACATGTGGATCTTGTCGTAGGTCGCCGTGACGGCGCCCGACGGGTCGATCAGGAACGACCGGTTGGCGATCTTCGTGTCGGACAGCCTGATGGGCAGCGATCCCGTATGAAGCCATATGTCAAGCTCGTCCGCCAAGGCCCTGAAAGCCTTGAGGGCTTCGTCGGACTCCTGCGGCTGGACCTGCTCGAAGATCAGCTTCGAGCGGGTTTCCATGAGCGACACGGTCTCGGGCAGCATGACCAGGTCCGCGCCGCCGCCTCGGGCGGCCCGCACCATCTCGCTGACGGTCGCGACATTGGGCGCGATCTGGTTGCCGGAATTGGTCTGGATCAGGGCGAGATTGAAGGGCGTGCGCATCAGGCGGCCAGCAGCTTGTCGAGTTCGCCGCTGGCGTCGAGCGCATGGAGGTCGTCGCATCCGCCCACATGCCGGCCGCCGATGAAGATCTGCGGCACGGTATGGCGGCCGCCCGCCTTCTCGGTCATCTCTTCCCGCAACGCGGGATTCATGTCGACGCCTATCTCGTTGAATTCCACGCCCTTTTCCTTGAGCAACCGCTTGGCGCGGGCGCAGTAGCCGCAAAACGCCGAGGTATAGATGACGATATCAGCCATGGGGCATCCTCCTGATCGCTCACCCTATATAGCCGCCTGATCCGGCAACGCAACACGCGCCAGCGTCAGCACGTCCACCGCGGCGGCGCCGGCCTTGCGCAGCGCGCGGGCGCATTGGCCCGCGGTCGCCCCCGTGGTCATCACGTCGTCCACCAGCACGATCCGCCTGCCCGCCACGCCGGCCGCGTGCCGGGATGAAACGAGGAAGGCGCCGCGGACGTTCCGCGCCCGCTCGGCGCGGCTCATGCTGCCCTGGCTGGGCGTGCGCCGGGTCCGCAGCAGCAAGTCGGGGACGAAGGCGGGGCGGGATTGCCGGGCGATGTGACGCGCCAGGATCGCCGCCTGGTTGTAGCGGCGGGCGATCAGCCGGGTCCAATGCAGCGGCACGGGCGCGACCAGATCGGCGGCATCGAGCATCCCGCCGCCCGCGCGCACCATCCAGCGGGCGAAGACGGCGGCCGCGTCCAGCCTGTCGCCGTGCTTGAAGCGCAGCACCAGGCCTCGGCTGAAATCGTCGTAGAGCATGACCGCCCGCGCCCGGTCGAAGGCCGGACGGTCGGCGAGGCAGCGCAGGCAGAGCACCTCGTCGCCGGCGTCGAATTCCATGGGCACGCCGCAGCAGGCGCAGCACGGCTCGGAGATGAAGCGGACCTTCGCCCAGCACGCGGCGCAAAGCTGGCCGTGCTCCTGCCCGATCGCGGCGCAGACCGGGCATTGCGGCGGGAACACCGCGTCCAGTGCATGGCGTCCGATCTGCGAAACTGCCCCCAGCATGGGGCCATCCTATCAGACTTTGCCCCGGCCGGCAGGCATGCCATATACGGCTTCATGAGCACCCGCATGGAGATCTTCGACCGCCGCCTGGTCCGCCAGCGCCGCGACCAGCGGGCGGCGGGATATGGCGGCTTCGAGTTCCTGAAGGCCGAGGTGGCCGCCCGCGTCGCGGACCGGCTGCTCGACGTCAACCGGCGCTTTCCCGCCGCGCTCGACCTGGGCAGCCATACGGGCGCGCTGGGCCGCCTGCTGGCCGCGCGGCCGGACGTGGAGACGCTGGTCTGCGCCGACCTGTCGCCCCGCATGGCCGCGCAAGCGCCCGGCCTGCGGGTCGCCGCGGACGAGGAATTCCTGCCCTTCGCCGACGCATCGTTCAACCTGGCCGTCTCGGCGCTGTCGCTGCACTGGGTGAACGATCTGCCGGGCGCGCTCATCCAGGTGAACCGCGCGCTGAGGCCGGACGGCCTGTTCCTCGCGGCCATGCTCGGCGGCGACACGCTGGCCGAGCTGCGCCAGGCCATGATGCAGGCCGAGATGGCGGTGGAGCCGGGCGTGGCGCCGCGCGTGTCCCCTTTCGCTGACATCCGCGACGCGGGCGGCCTGCTCCAGCGCGCGGGCTTCGCCCTGCCGGTCACCGAGGTCGAGCGCATCACGGTGGACTATGCCGACGCGTTCCGGCTGATGCGCGACCTGCGGGGCATGGCCGAGACCAACGCGGTGATCGAGCGGCACAAGGCGCCGCTGAAGCGCCGCACGCTGGTCGCGGCCGTCGAGGCCTATCACGATCTGTTCGCGCGCCCGGACGGGCGCATTCCGGCCACCTTCGACGTTATCTTCATGACCGGCTGGGCGCCGCACGAAAGTCAGCAGAAGCCACTCGCCCCCGGCAGTGCTAAGATGAGGCTGGCCGAGGCGCTGGGGACGAAGGAACAACCAGCCGGAGAAATAACCACGCCCGGCACTTGGAAACGCTCCTGACGGCACCGATGTACGTTTGTATAGCAACGACAGAGGGTTAGGTGCGACATGCAAGGAAAGAAGATCAAATCCTGGATCGCCATCGCCGACAGCGCCAAGGCGCGCATCTATGCGACGACGGGGACCGGGCTCAAGCTCACGCTGGTCAATGAGCTGGATTCGGAGGCCGCGCGCCGCCTCACCCAGGATCTGGTCTCCGACAAGCCGGGCAGAGGCTTTTCCAGCGCAGGCCCCAGGCGGGCGGGCATGGAGCCGCCCAGCGATCCCCAGAACCTGGAAAAGCACAAATTCGTCAAGGATCTCGTCGATTACCTGGATGCCGCGGCCCTGGGCGGCAAGTTCGACGATCTTTTCCTGGTGGCCGCGCCCCGCACGCTCGGGGAAATCCGCAAGCTCTCCAACGGCCATATCGCCACGCGGCTGCGCGCCGAGCTGGGCAAGGACCTGACCAACCTCCCCGAACCCGAGCTGCCCAGGCATCTGGAGCCGCTGAACATCGGCAGGCCCCCGCTGTCGTGACGCCTGCCCGTCAGGGCGCCGCCAGGCGGGCCTGACGCATCACGCCGTGGGGAAACGGCGACCACAGCGCCGCGCGCACGCCCGCCGCGGCAAGCGCGCGGTTCGCCCATTCGTTGCAGGTCATGAAGGGGCTGTAAGTCCCCGTCCCTTCATAGAAACTGTCGTAGGGCGTATAGCTGGCCCCGGGAACGCGGCGCACGGGACCGGGCGCGAAGCCGCCGCGCAGATAGGCGGCGAGCCGGCGGTACTGCCCCTCGGAAAGCCGCAGGCGGACAGCGTCCGCCGGCGGCCGGTCGCGTTCCTCCACATGGACGAGCGTGTCGGACCGCCAGAGCACCGCGCCGATCCCGGTGGCCAGATCGAAATCGGCCCAGCTCGGCGTCTCCAGATAGAAATCCCGCTGCCCCCAGCCGAAGATCAGGTAGCGGGTGTGCGGCAGCGCGGTCACGCCCCATGCCCGCCAGTCGGCGACGGGGTGGGAGACCGGCACGGCGATGCCCACGTGAATACCGTTCGACGAGACGAAAACATCCACATTTTCATCCTCTTGCGGTATATTTCCGCCAACCGGGATGAAGACGCAGGCGATGGCGACCAGCAGATAGATCACCAGGGCGCAGGCCAGTCCGCCCACGAGGCGGAGCAGCGCGCGCCCCAGGATCACAAAAGATCCCTCAGCATGGCCACCAGCGGCACGTCGGCCGCCGGCATGGGATAGTCGGACAGCCGCGCCGCCCGCACCCATTTCAGCCCCGAATGCTCGCGCGCGACCGGCATGCCCTGCCATTTGCGGCACACGAACAGCGGCATCAGCAGGTGGAAGCCGTCATAGGTGTGCGAGGCGAAGGTGAACGGCGCCAGGCAGCTCGCCCAGGTCTCGATGCCCAGCTCCTCCTCCAGCTCGCGGATCAGCGCCGCCTCGGGCGTCTCGCCCGGCTCCACCTTGCCGCCGGGGAATTCCCACAGCCCGGCCATCGCCTTGCCTTCCGGCCGTTGGGCGATCAGCACCCGCCCGTCGACGTCGACCAGGGCGACGGCGGCCACCAGGACGATGGGTTTGGATTCGCTCACGGGCTCTGGCTCCAGTTGTCTCGGTCGAGACGGTAATAGTGCACGTCGCCCTCGCCGTCACGCAGCCGATAGCGCCGCAGCCCCTTCCGCTCGAAACCGGCCTTCTCCAGCACGCGGCACGAACGCGCGTTCCCCTGCATCACGCCGGCCCAGAGATGCCCGAGGCCGTGGCGTGAGAAAGAGGTTTCGATAACGCCGATAACCGCTTCCGTCGCATAGCCGTTTCCCCAGAACGGACGGCCCAGCCAATAGCCCACCTCGTTGTCCTCGAAGCTGACGCCGACGCCGCCCATCACCGCGCCGTCCTCGCGGCGGACCAGCACGAGGGGAAGCCCGCGCCGCCAGAAGCGGATGCGGCGCGACAGGCCGAGCCAGTCGCGCGCGTCCTTGTCCGTATAGGGATAGGGCGCGCGCGAGAGCCAGCGCGCCACTTCCCAGTCGCCGATCAGCGCCGGGATGAACGGCAGGTCGGCGCGCCCGTAGGGGCGCAGGACCAGGCGCGCCGTCTCGATCCTGCGCGACAGCCCGATCAACTGCGATAGTCGGCGTTGATGGCGATGTAGCCGTGGGTGAGATCGCAGGTCCACACCGTGGCCTCGCCGCCGCCGACGGCGAGGTCGACCTCGATGTCGATCTCCTGCCCCTTCAGGTGGCGGGTCAACTCGGCCTCGTCGTAGCCCGGCCGCACGCGGCCGTCCTCGGTCAGGCGCTGGCCGCCGAAGGTCACGGTCAGGCCCCTGGGGTTCACCTTCTCGTAGGACTTGCCGACCGCCATGACGATGCGCCCCCAATTGGCGTCCTCGCCGGCGATGGCCGTCTTGACCAGCGGCGAATTGGCGATGATCTTCGCCACCCGCCTGGCGGCGGCGCCATCCTCGGCGCCCCTCACCGTCACGGTGATGAACTTCTGCGCGCCCTCGCCGTCGCGCACCACCTGACGCGCCAGATCGCCCATCACGGCCTCGAGCGCGGCCCGGAAACCGGCGAGCGCCGGGGACGCCGCATCGGCGACCGGGGCATTGCCGGCCGTGCCGGTGGCGAACAGCAGCAGCGTGTCCGAGGTCGAGGTGTCGCTGTCGACGGTGATGGCGTTGAAGCTGCGCTCGTTGACGTCGCGCAGCACCGCGTCGAGCGCCTGCCGCCCGATCGCAGCGTCGGTCACCACATAGGCCAGCATGGTCGCCATGTTGGGCTCGATCATGCCCGAGCCCTTGGCGATGCCGTTGATGGCGACCGTCACCCCGCCGATCTCGGCCGTCGCCGTCGCGCCCTTGGCGAAGGTGTCGGTGGTCATGATCCCGCGCGCCGCCGCTTCCCAATTGTCCTCGGACAGGGCGACCGAAGGGAGCGCGTTCACGATCTTCTCATAGGGCAGCGGCACGCCGATCACGCCGGTCGAGGACACCATGACGTCCTCGGCCGGGCAGTCCAGCAGGCGCGCGGCCGCGCGCGCGGTCTCGGCCGAGGCGTCATAGCCTTCCTGGCCGGTGAACACGTTGGAGTTGCCCGCATTGACCACCAGCGCCCGCGCCCGTCCGCCCGACGCCTCCAGGGCGTCGCGGCACCACAGGATCGGCGCGCCCGGCGTCAGCGACCGGGTGAACACCCCCGCGACGACGGTGCCGGCCGGAAAGGTCACGAAGGTGACGTCCGGCCTGTCCTTGTATTTCACGCCCGCGGCGATGGTGCCCAGCGCCACCCCGGCGATGGGCGGCAGCGCGGGAAAGCTCGCCGGCGCGAGCGGGGACAGGGTCGTGGCGACCATGGTCAGAACTCCTGGATCTGGTCTGTTTTAGGGCCGGTGTTTCGACCCATATTGGCACGAAGCCCCTCGCCGGTCTCCCTGCGAGGGGCTTCGAACTGAGAAACCAATAATGTATTGCTTCTACAAGGAATTTCCCTTTCGGGATGATCCTTCACAGTGAAGCTTCTGTTACCGTGGCTTCCCTACCGATTTGCCGTTCATAACAATGACGATTGACGAACCTTCGTCAAGGGGCTTTCCTCATTGCACGGGGGTAAAAAAATATGACCAGCGTTACTTTTGGCATTGACCTAGGCATTGCCTCTTGCGGTTGGGCGGTTTTGCGCAATCCTTCAGGCATCGGCGACCAAGGCGAGATTGTCGCGCTCGGAAGCTGGATATTCGACGTCCCGGAGACGAACAAGGAACGCACACCCACCAACCAGATCAGGCGCGGCAACCGGCTGCTGCGCCGCATCGTCCGCCGGCGACGCAATCGGATGGCGGAACTTCGCCGTCTGTTTCTAAGCAAAGGGCTGCTTGCATCCGCCGACCCTGACGCCCTGAAGCGCGCTGACCTCGATCCTTGGGAATTGCGCGCGCGGGGGCTCGACAAGCCGTTCGCGCCGGCGGAATTCGCCGTGGCGCTCGGCCACATCGCCAAGCGACGTGGCTTCAAGTCAGCGGCGAAGCGCAAGGAAGCGAATGTCGCCGGCGACGATCAGAAGATGCTCAAGGCGCTGGAAGCCACGAAGGAGCGCCTTGGTCGTTACCGCACGGTTGGAGAGATGTTCGCGCGCGACCCGGACTTTTCGGGACGGCGCCGCAATCGCGACGGCATTTTCGACCGTGGCCTGCCCCCTGAAAAGTGGTCCTCCCTGAAGTATGGTTTTGCCATGAGGAG
>CAZVVC010000148.1:0-8977 GCA_964630425.1 uncultured Bifidobacterium sp.
CGCGCATAGGCGGCGATCTTCCGGCCAAGCTGGGGTTCGACGGATTCGCGCGCGGAGTCGAGCAGCGACAGGATCGACGTCTGGGGCGATCGCATGTCGTGGGTCAGCAGTTGCAGGATGCGGTCGCGCTGGCGTTCCGCCTCCTTCAGCGCGCTGATGTCGCTGATCATGACCAGCCAGTACGCCACGCCGCTGGCCGGATCGCCGCACAGCGTATAACGGACATGGCAGGCGATGCCGGTCGCCGAGACCGCCTCGATTTCCAGCAGGTTCTCGCCCGTCTCCACCGGCAGCGGAAGCGAGGTCAGCGCCGTCGACACCGGCCGCATGGCGCGGATGAACTGGGCCATGCGCTCGCCCAGCGTCTCGCCCTCGAACGGCGCGAAGAGCGTGGTCGCGGCGCCGTTGGACAGGATGACGGAGCCGTCGGGCGCGACCAGCACGGTCGCGTCGGGCAGGCTCTGGACCACGTGGAACAGGAAGCGGCGCCGCTCGCGGTCGTGCCGGATGGCCGCCCCCATCAACTCCATCTGCCGCGCGACCGTATCGCCCCAGCGCCGCGCCGGCTCGAGTGGCACGCCTTCCCAGTCCGGCCCGGACACCAGCTCGCCCAGCGCATCGACCATGTAATGTCCCGCCACGTCGAGCCGGCGCCATCCCCAGAGCGGATAGACGGCGAGCAGCACCGTGAGGGTCGCGGCCGGCGGGAACCACAATCCGCCGGACCGCAGGGCCAGCAGCGACGTGGCCAGCGCGAGCAGCGCGAGGCCGAACGCCAGCAGGGTGTTGGATCGGGGAGACAGCAGCAGGAACCCGACCATCAGCAGCCAGAGGAACAGCAGCGAGATCGCCGCGACGGCGACCTTGCCCATCGCCTCGATGGCCCGGCCCTCCTGCAGCGCCGAGAACAGCCCGGCCATGATCTCCACGCCCGACATCAGCGAGGTCTCGTCCGACACCGGCACCGAATAGTGATCGCCCAGCCCCATCGCGGTCGAGCCGACGAGCACCACGCGGCCGCGCAGGAAATCGGCGGGCACCTCGCCGCGAAGCACGCTGGAAAACGAGACCGTCGCGTGATGGCCCGGCGGTCCGGGATACGGGATCAGCACCGGCATGCGCCGCCCCAGCCCCTGCCGCGGGGCCTCCTCGGACGCGGCGGCCGGGCCGGTTTCCGCGGGATGCCCGGCGAGCGTGTCGTTCACCCGTTTCATGAGGTGGGGTATCCACGCGGGCGCGCCGCCTTCCTCCAGATAGACGCGGCGGACCCGGCCGTCGGGGTCGAGCGCCAGGTCGACATGGCCGAGGCTGACCGACCCGGCGATGGACGCGACCGGCGGCACGACGTCATAAGGGGCGCCGTCCCGGCCGGGCACGTCGAGCAGCAGGGGCAGGTAGACGTTGCCCGCGGCCGCCGCCGCCCCGGCGAAGGCCTCGTCGCCGTCCGTCCCCCGTTCGGGGTCGACCAGCAGCACATCGTAGACGATGGCCCGCGGGCCGGCCTGCGCCAGCCGCTCGACCATTTGCGCGTGGGTCGCGCGCGGCCAGGGCCAGCGCCCGAGTTCGGCGATGCTCCTGTCGTCGATGGCGACGATCAGCACGTCGCCGCTGGCGGGACGCTCGTCGGCCCGCAGCACCATGTCGTAGAGCAGGTTGTCCAGATCGCCGAGGACGTCCGACCAGACGAGGGCCAGCAGCAGGCCGCTCGACAGCAGCCCGACCACCAGCCATTCCCGGAAGAAGCGTTGTCCGCGCGAGGACGGACGGGGCACCCTGTCACCGTCCGGCGGCAAGGCCATCCACATCGATCTGGAACTGCTGCGGCTCGCTCCACCGTTGATAGATGCGCCCGTCCACCGTCTGCGTCGTGCCGACCCGCCAGTAATAGGCGCCGGACGGCAGATCGGTGATGGTGATCCGTGGCTCGGACAGGCCGGGCTGGTCGATCACCGGCATGCTCCCGTCGGGATGGGTGGACATCTGGAAACGGAAGGTCCTGGCACCCGCGCCCGAGCTGTACCACCGGAACAGGTAGCTGCGGCGCTTGTGCTCGCCCACGGCCGAGGGCGCGCCTAGATCCAGCGTGTTGAGCTGCCGGTCGAAACCGTAGACCACCGGCATCCCTTCCACCCCGTCGGCGCCGAGCGCCGTGAAGCGGGCGAAATAGGTGCCGGAGGGCACATCGGCGAACTCCAGCCTGCCGTCCGCGTCGAGGCCTTCGGCGAAGATGTCGACGAAGCCGCCGTCATTGGCGAGCTGCGCCCTGTAGCGCTGCCCGGGCGCGCGCTCGCGAATGGCGAAGGTCACGGACGGATCGGCCTGCACCCTGCCCGGGCGCTCGAGCGTCGGCGGCGGCAACAGGTCGGACGGCGTGCCGCTACCGGCGGCGGTCGTCGCGAGGCCGGCCGCCTCGGGCACCGTCTGCAACGTGCCGTCCGCCAGCGAGGCCACCGCGATGGCGCCGTCGATGACCTCGCTGGTGGTGCGCTGCGCGGCGGCATCGTAGGACACGCGGAAGTCGGTGCCGCGAACGGCCGAGACGGTCAGCGGCGTGCGGATCAGGAAGCGGTCGCGCGGCTCGGTCATGGGCGTGACGACCGACTGGACGCGGCCGGTCTCGACCACCAGCAGCCGTTCGGCGCCGCCGGTCAGCACCGGCCGCGAAAGACGCTCGATCCTGATCCGGCTCTGCGAGGGAATGGTGACCCGGGTTTCGTCGGACAGCTCGAAGGTGACGAACGAGTTGGCGCCGGTCTCGAGCCGTTCGCCCTCGGCGAGCGGCATGTCGATCGCGGCCTGACGCACACCCGCCGCGCCGGCCACCCGCACGTCGCCGCGAAACGCGATCACCCGCGCGTCGAGCACTTCGTCCCGCAGCAGGGCGAGCGGAATCTCCAGCGGCCGGCCGACCGGCATCCGCCGGGGATCGCGCACCTTGTTGAGCCTGGCGACGGCGTCATAGCCGTTCGGATCCCGGAAATAGGCCTTGGCCAGGTCGTACAGCGTATCGCCCTTCCTGACCCTGTAGATGATGCTGTCGCTGGTCTCGCTGGCCGGCGCCGCTTCCTCGCGCGCCTGCGCCGCGGCGCCGTGCCACGGGAGAACGATGCCGCCCGCGGCCAGCGACAGCAGCACGATGGCCCACGGACGCATCATCACTCGCTGATCTCCTCCGCCGCGAACCGCTCCTGCGGCAGCAGCTTTTCCAGCCGGTAGCCGTAGCTGTAGACCGTCGCCAGCCTGTAGCCGTTATGCGGCCGCAGCCCCAGCTTGGTCCTGACGCGCGAGACATGCTGGTCCAGCGTGCGGGTCGGCAGGTCGGGATTGCGGCCCCAGACCGCTTCGAGGATATAGCCGCGCGACAGCGCGCGATAGAGATTGCGGAACAGCAGCAGCGCGAGCGAGAACTCCTTCGAGGTGAGCTGCACGCAGGTCTGCTCGATCCACACGCATTCGGTGGCGCGCTCGAAACGGAAATTCTCGAAAATCTCCTGACCGCCCTTGTTGTCGGGCGGATAGGAGCGGCGCAACAGCGCGTTGACGCGGGCGCCGAGCACCGCGCCCGGCACCGGCTTGACCACATAGTCGTCCGCTCCGGCGCCGAGCGCCGAGACGATGTCGGCCTCGTCGGAGCGGTTGGTCAGCATGAGGATCGGCAGGTGGTCCTCGTGCTGCTGGCGCACGGAGGCCAGGACCTTCACGCCATTCACGTCCGGCACGTTCCAGTCGAGCACCAGCAGGTCGAACGTCTCCTGCCGCAGAGCCGTCAGCATTGCCTTACCGCTGTGGTAGACCGCGCAGTTGTGACCGAAGCTGGTCAGGAGGTCGGCTACGCGGGCCGCCTGAGCCTCATCGTCGTCCATCACGCCAATGCGCATCTATAGGTGATCCCCTCCCTTCATCCGCCGCGGTGCAAGCGAGCGCCCGTCTGCCGTGGGCATCGGTACGTCGCTGCCTGAAGCTAGCGCATTCGTTCGCGGCCCCCCAAGTCCTTACCTTCCGGGGGATTGTAAACAATGGTCATCTGACAATGCGTTACAATGGTTTGCACCCCTTCATCGCTTACACTGGCCGCTGAACCACGTAATCGCCAACGAATGTGCGGGTCGCAGGCTGGACGTCATCACGGATTGCGCCGGGCACGATGCAGGGAGGGATCAAGGTCGCCGGATGGCTTCGACCTGAACAGTGCGCGTCTCCGGCGGCACCGCCGCGGGCGCCCGACGGTACGACACCGACCTCATCACCCATCCCCGCCGGGAGGCGCGCCGGCCCCCCCGAGTTGCTTCCTGGCGGCGGGAGGGCGGTCACGTCACCCTTCCAGCCCCCGACGTGGCCGCCCTCCCACCCATTCCTTCCGGCATCCATCCTTCCGGCGCCCATGAGCGATCACACCGGCACGTTGCCGCTGAACAGGTCGACCTGGCTGACCTGGCGGAAATCGATGGCGAGGGCCCGCTCCGCGAAACGCCAGACGCCGTCCTCCTTGCGATACTTGTCCCGATACTTGATGACCACGTCGTGGCTGAGGCTGAAGGGCATGCTGCCGGGCGTGTTGTGGTAGTCGGTATAGACGTGCCGGGCGATGCAATAGACCTCGCCGCCGGCGGTATCGGGACCGCGCAGGTCGATCACCTGGGTCAGGATGCCGTGGAACGTTTTCGCATAGCGTTGCAGCTGGCGTTCCGGAATGGCTTCCAGCGCCTGCTTCGGGACGACGGCGCCATCGCCGATCCGCAGCACGGCGCCGGTGGCGAACAGCGCGCTCCAGGCGGCGCCGTCGCCCCGGTCCACCGCCTGGGCGTAGCGATGGGCCAGCTTGCCGATCTCCCACTCGTCGCGGAGCTGTTCGAATGTCATGGCGCTCATGCCGTTCCTCCCTGCCGTTTCCCCGTTCGTATAGTCGGCCAACCGCCGCGCGGCGCAACCTCTAACGCGGCGCAGGTCTCCCGACACCACGGCGGCACTTGCCCCCATGTCGGCGCGCCGCATAGATTCCCAGCGGCGGAGTCGCCGCGTTCGCCGACCTTTCGAGGGGCGTACACGATCAGTCACAGCAAGGGGATGCCCCGCACATGACCGCCCTCAACGCCGAAGGCGCCGCTGATTTCCTTCGACGCTTCCGCTGGTTGCTGGCCGGCGCCGTGCTGCTGATCGGCGCCTATGCCGGCGCGGGCTTCCTGCTGGTTCCCCATCTGGCGCGGGGCGCCATCGAGGATCACGTCACCGATACGCTGAAGCGCCGTGTCGCCATCGGCGAGATCGCCTTCAACCCGTTCACCCTGACCGCCGAGGTGCAAGGCTTCGCGCTGTCGGAGGCCAACGGCGCGCCCATCGTCCGTTTCGACTCGCTGCTGGTGAACGCATCGCTCGCGTCCGTCGTGAACCGTGCCTGGACCTTCGAGGAGATCCGCCTGGTCAAGCCGGACGTCGAGATCGACATCGACCCGGCGGGCGCGGTCAACCTGGCGAAGCTGATCCCGCCCGGCGACGAGCCCTCCTCGGGACCGCCGGCGGTGCGGATCGACAGGCTGTCCGTCGAGGGCGGGCGCATCGGCTTCACGGACCGCAACCGGCCACAGCCGTTCTCGGCCACCCTGTCGCCGATCCGCTTCGCCCTGACCGATTTCCGCACCGCGGCGGACCACGACAACAACTACCGCTTCGAGGGCGCGACCACGGCGGGCGAGACGCTGTCCTGGACGGGGACGTTCTCGGTGCGCCCGCTCGGCTCGCGGGGAAGCTTCTCGGTCGCGGGGCTGAAAAGCGCCACCATCGCCGCCTATCTCCACGACCTGATGCCCTTCGACGTGCCCACCGGCACGGTCAGCCTGAGCGGCACCTATGACGCATCCCTGGACGGCCGCATCGCCCTGAACGTGGCGATCCCCACCGTCGACGTGAAGGACGTCTCGGTGCTGCCCAAGGGCGCCGAAGGCACGCCTTGGATCACGGTGCCCGCCGTGCGGGTCGCCGACATCGCCGTCTCCCTCGCCGACCGGAAGGTCACGGTCGGCGAGGTCCGGGTCACCGATCCGGCAGCCACCGTCCGGCGCGCCGCCGACGGCGGCATCAACCTTTCGCGGCTGATGCCGCCCGCCACCGAGGCAGCGGCACCCGTCCCGGCGGAACCGGAAGCAAACGCGGACGCGCCCTGGTCGATCTCCCTCGGGACGCTGTCGGTGGACGGCGGCGTGATCGACGCGGAGGACGCCGCCGTGACCCCGGCGGTGAAGCTGCGCCTCGCCCCGGTCGCCGTCAGCGTCAAGGGCTACTCCACGGCCCCGGACGCGGTCCTCGACATCGAGGCCAGCACCGGCATCGGCGACGCGCGCGCCGCCGTCACGGGCAAGATCGTGCCCCAGCCGCTTTCCGCCGACCTGACGCTGGACGGCGACGGGCTCGATATCCCGCTGGCGCAGCCCTACATCGACCCCTTCGCGGCCCTGACGGTGAAAAGCGGCCGGCTGTCGGCCGACGGCGCCCTCGCCTACCGCGCCGAACCGGCCAAGGGCCAGCCCTCGCTCGCCTTCAAGGGAGACGTGAGCGTCGCCGACTTCCTCACCGAGGACCGCGCCGGCAAGCAGGAATTCGTCAAATGGAAACGGCTGACGCTGAAGGGCATCGACTACACGCAGGCGCCCGACCGCCTCACCATCAACCTGGTCGAGGCGCGCGAGCCTTACGGGCGCGTCATCATCGGCGCCGACCGGACCGTCAACGTGATGCAGGTCCTCGGTATCGAACCGGAGCCGCCCGCCGCCGACGATGCGGCGCCTGCCGACGCGCCGCCGGCCGCCGCAGCGACCGCATCCGCGAAAGCCGCCGATCCCGCGCCCGGCATGCCCATCCGCGTCCGCGACGTGCGGATCACCGGCGGGAGCGCCAATTTCGCGGACCTTTCCATCGAGCCCAATTTCGCCGCCGCGCTCTATGATCTGGAAGGATCGGTCAAGGGACTGTCCTCGGCGCCCGATTCGCGCGCGACCGTCCACCTTGCCGGCAAGGTGGACCGCTATGCGCCGGTCGACATCTCCGGCACGGTCAACCTGCTGTCGGCGCAGACCTTCACCGACCTGGGGCTGACCTTCCGGAACATCGAGCTGACGACCTTCAATCCCTATTCGGGGAAATATGCCGGCTACAACATCACCAAGGGCAAGCTGACCACCGAGTTGCACTACAAGGTCGAGGACCGCAAGCTGGACGCCAGCCATCATATCGTGCTCGACCAGCTCGAATTCGGCGCGGCGACGGGCAGCAAGGACGCCGTGCCGCTGCCGGTGCGCCTGGCGGTCTCGCTGCTCAAGGACCGCCACGGCGTGATCGACCTCGACCTGCCGGTGACGGGCAGCCTGGACGATCCGCAGTTCCGCATCGCGCCCGTCGTCTGGCAGGCGCTCCGGAACCTTCTGGGCAAGATCGTCACGGCGCCCTTCGCCCTGCTCGGCTCGCTGTTCGGCGGCGGCGAGGAAATCTCCTATGTGGATTTCGCCGCCGGATCGGCCGAGCTGGCGCCCGACCAGGCCGAGAAGCTGTCCCATCTCTCCAGAGCGCTCGCGGAAAGGCCGCAGCTCCGGCTGGACATCCCGCTCGGCGCGGTGACCGACGCCGATGCCGAGGCGCTGGCAGCCGCGGCGTTCGACGCCGCGCTGGCGCCGTTCATGGAAGGCCGGGAGGACACGCCGGAGCATCGCCGCAAGGCGCTGGCCGAGCTGTACAAAGCGCAGTTGGGCGACGACCCGTCCTATCCGGAGACAGTGGAAGGGGAGGACAAGACCGAACAGCGGATCGCCTTCCTGGAAGCCGCCCTGCGGCCGCGCTTCGAGGCCTCGCCCACGGCGCGCGAGGCGCTCGGCCGCGCCCGCGCGGAGGCCGTGCAGGCGGTGATCCTTGCCGATACGCAAGTCGCGCCGGAGCGGATATTCCTCAGCACCGGCAGGCCCGGCAAGCCATCGGAAACGGGCGCGCGGCTCCAACTCAGCCTGGAATGACCGGCGGCGGGCCGCCTGGAGCATTAGCCACTTAGGCTGGTCGCTCTGTCGATCTCGCTCGCCCACCCATCGGCATCATGCCTCCGCGAGCGTAGCGAAGCAGCCCGGCCACTCCACCACACAACCATCACCGGAGGGGCTGGACTGCGTCGCTACGCTCGCAGAATCACCGGGAGAAAAATGCGCGCAGGATGTCAACCTGAGCGGCTTTTTCTCTAGCCGTTCGCCAGGCTGGCGATGCCGGCGTCGAAGACGCGCGCCATCTTCGCGGCGATCGTCTCGAGATCGGACGCCCGGCACAGGCCGCCCGACAGGTGATCGATGGCGGCATTCTCGACGAGCAGGTGGATGAACGCCGAATTGAGGATGTAATACGCCCAGTAGACGTCCTCCTCGGACGCGCCCGGCATCTTCTGGCGCAGCATGTCGACGAAATCCTCGACCACCTTGGCGTATTCGCGGGCGAAGGTCTTGGTGTGCGGCTCGGCGCCGGGCGTGTTGGCCGCCAGCGACAGCAGCTTGATATAGGCGGCCCAGCCGGGCCCGCCGTCGAGCGCGCGCCGGAACACCGGCATGACGAAGGCGGTCACCAGGTCGCCGATGCTCGCGTCCGCGCCCCGCGCCGCGACCGCCTTCAGCGAGGCGGCGATATCCGCGGCGTGCTCGTCCGAGCGCCGGGTGATGACTTCGGAATACAGATCGGCCTTGGTGCCGAAATAATAGCTCATCAGCCCCAGCGGCACGTCGGCCTTCATGGCGATGGCGCGGGTCGTGGTGCCTTCGTAGCCCTGCTGCGCGAACAGCATCTCGGCCGCGTCGATGATGCGCTCCTTGGTGCTCTGGGCGGCCGCCGCTTGCGGCTCGGCGGCGGAGCTGGCTTTGGGCTTCCTGGGCAATGGTCGCGTCCTGACGGTTACCTTGGGCCGATATTAGCAGCGTCGGTCGGGGCCAGCGCCGTCAATTATGGGAACCACGTTTGCATT
>CAZVVC010000149.1:0-8930 GCA_964630425.1 uncultured Bifidobacterium sp.
TTCCACGAGAAGCAGAAGCCCGCGGACCTGAAATTCACCGACGAGGCCGGCGTCGTCCTCGGCTATCGCTGGACGCCCATCGAGGCGGCGGGCCTCTACGTGCCCGGCGGCACGGCGGCCTATCCCAGCTCGGTGCTGATGAACGCCATCCCGGCGAAGGTGGCGGGCGTGCCGCGCATCGCCATGGTGGTGCCCGCGCCCGACGGCGTGCTGAACCCCATGGTCCTCGCCGCCGCCAGCACGGCGGGCGTGGGCGAGATCTACAAGGTGGGCGGCGCCCAGGCCGTGGCCGCGCTGGCCCACGGCACGGAAAGCATCGCGCCCGTCGACAAGATCGTCGGCCCCGGCAACGCCTTCGTCGCCGCCGCCAAGCGGCAGGTGTTCGGCACCGTCGGCATCGACATGATCGCCGGCCCGTCGGAGATCCTCGTGGTGGCCGACGGGAAGAACGATCCCGCCTGGATCGCCGCCGACCTGCTCAGCCAGGCCGAGCACGACACCGCCGCCCAGTCCATCCTGATCACCGACGACGCGGCCTTCGCCGACGCCGTCGAGCGCGCCGTGGAGAGTCACCTCCAGACGCTCAACCGCACCGGGATCGCCCGCGCCTCATGGGAGACTAACGGCGCGATCATCCTGGTCCGCCGGCTGGACGACGCCGCGCCGCTGGCCGACCGGATCGCCGCCGAGCACCTGGAACTGGCGGTCGAGGACCCGGAGCGCCTCGCCGGCATGATCAGCCACGCCGGCGCCATCTTCCTGGGCCGCCACACGCCCGAGGCCATCGGCGACTACATCGCCGGGCCCAACCACGTGCTGCCCACCTCGCGCACCGCCCGCTTCGCCTCGGGCCTGTCGGTGCTGGACTTCATGAAGCGCACTTCGCTGATCTCGTGCGACGCGAAAAGCCTAGGCGCCATCGCCCCCGCCGCCGAGGCGCTGGCCCATCTGGAGGGCCTCGACGCCCACGCGCTGTCCATGGAAATCCGGCGCAAATAAACCCCGGTGAAAGCCGGGGTGGCATGTATTGGGGACAGGGTCGAGGCAGGCACCCTTGCAACCTTTCCCGTTCCGTTGCGGGCCGTTCCGCTTTAGCGTGCGCGCATGCCAGGCGACATCATCAGTATCAAGCTCGACGAGAAATCGATCATCCGCCGCAACGCGGATATCGAGCACGAGCGCAAGGTCGCCGTCTTCGATCTGCTGGAGGAGAACAATTTCGGCCTGAGGACGGCGCCGGGCCCCTACGACCTGGTGCTTCGCCTGGAGGAGACCCGGCTGGTCATGGACGTCCGGGACACCGAGGCCAACACGCTGGAGGAGATCCGGCTGCAGGTTTCGCCGTTCCGGCGGATCATCAAGGACTATTTCCTGGTCTGCGAGAGCTATTTCAGCGCCATCAAGACCGCCAGCCCGTCGCAGATCGAGGCCATCGACATGGGCCGGCGCGGCCTGCACAACGAGGGATCGGAACTGCTGCGCGAGCGGCTGGCGCCGCAGGTCGACATGGACCTGGCCACCGCGCGCCGCCTGTTCACGCTCATCTGCGTCCTGCACATCAGGGGCTGAGGAACCGGATGGATGCAGGACGGCGCGACGAGGATCTGCCGGACAGCGTGCTGTTCGCCTGCAACCTCAACGCCGTCCGCTCGCCCATGGCGCTGGGCATCGCCCGATACCTGTTCGGCAAGAAGATCTTCTTCGATTCGGCCGGCGTGCGCACCGGCGAGCTCGACCCCTTCGCCGTCGCGGTGATGGACGAGATCGGCATCGACATATCGAAGCACCGCCCCAAGAGCTTCGACGACCTGGAGGACAGCTCGTTCGACCTGGTGGTGACGATGACGCCCGAGGCCCAGCACAACGCCATGGAACTCACCCGCACCATGGCGTGCGACGTGGAATACTGGCCGACCATGGACCCTACCCTGATGAGCGGCAGCCGCGAGCAGATCCTCGAAGCCTATCGCGAGGTCCGGGACATGCTGATGCGGCGGATCAAGGAACGCTTCTCGACCGCGCGCGCCCCTTCGGGATAAAAAGGCGATGATCGCCGAACGGAGGATATCCATGCTGCGCTCCCTGAGACTGGGTCTCTGCCTCGCTCCCCTGCTGCTCGCGGCCTGCGGCGGCGGCGAGGAAACCACGCTGGCCGAGACCTGCACCGCCGACGGCGGCGACAAGGCCTATTGCGAGTGCCGCGCGAAGTCGCTCGCCGCGGACATGAGCGACGAGGATCTTGCCCTGCTGGTCAAGATGACCAGGCTGCAGAAGGACGAGAGCATCTCGACCGAGGAGGCCCAGGAGCGGCTGTTCAAGGACGCCGGCCCCGCCAGGCTGATGGCGTTCCAGTTCGCCGTGATGGCCCCGCTGATGAAGGCCGAGGAGAAATGCCTCTGAAACCGGGTCTGACGGGGGCACTGCGGCTTTGCCTGCTCGCGGCCGGCCTGCTGCTGGCGTCCTGCGGCCCCGAATACGAGGAAGTCGTCATCGCCGAATGCATGCGCGACGGCCAGGACGGCACCTATTGCCGCTGCCAGGCCGACGGCATGAAACAGGCGTTGGGCGTCGCCCGCTATGCCATCTTCACCGATTTCATCCTGCTGGGCGGCACCGGCAAGGCACAGCGCGAGGACGTCATGCGGCTGATCGACAAGCACCGCATCACGCCCGAGGAGCTGGCCGCCGCCCAGGTGGCGATCAAGGAAGCCATGCCGCTGGTGCATGCCCATTGCAGCGGCTGAGCCCGGCGCGAGGCACGCCAAAACCCTTGCATATGCGCGCCGCCTCGCTCATTTATACGCCACCTTGATATCAGAAGAGGCTTGAAACCCCGCCCATGGCGAAAGAAGAACTGCTCGAGTTTCCCGGCACGGTCGTCGAACTGCTTCCCAACGCGATGTTCCGCGTGAAGCTGGACAACGAACACGAGGTGCTGGCGCATACGGCGGGCAAGATGCGCAAGCACCGGATCCGCGTGCTGCAGGGCGACAAGGTCCTGGTCGAAATGACCCCCTACGACCTGTCCAAGGGTCGGATCACCTACCGCTACAAGTAGACGGCCGTGGCGCAGCCCGGCGTCACCGCACCGATGGCGCGTCTGGTCCTGGCCAGCGCCTCGCCCCGGCGCAGGCAGTTGCTGGAACAGGTGTCGCTCGCCCCCGACCTGACCGCCCCCGCCGACGTGGACGAAAGCCCGCGCAAGGGCGAGTTGCCGCGCCCGCACGCCGCACGGCTCGCCGACGACAAGGCCGCGGCCGCCGCCCCCGCCTATCCCGGCGATTTCGTGCTGGCCGCCGACACGGTGGTCGGCGTCGGCCGGCGCATCCTGCCCAAGGCCGAGACCGAGGCCGAGGCGCGCCGCTGCCTGGAGCTGCTGTCCGGCCGCCGCCACCGGGTCTTCACCGGCGTCACCCTGATCGCGCCCGGCGGCAGGGCCTCGCGCCGGACCGTGGAAACCGCCGTCGTCTTCAAGCGGCTGGGCGAGCGCGAGCTGGCCGCCTATCTGGCTTCCGGCGAATGGCGGGGCAAGGCCGGCGGCTATGCCATCCAGGGGCTGGCCGCGGCCTTCATCCGGTCGGTGAACGGCTCCTACACCAATGTGGTGGGCCTGCCCGTGTTCGAGGTGGTGTCCATGCTCGCGGGCGCCGGCTACGCCCCCGCCGCGCGGCTGCGCTGATCTCATGGAACGCGAGCTGCTGATCGACGCGGTGCCCGGCGAGGTCCGCGCCGCGCTGGTCGAGGACGGCGAGGTGGCCGAGATCCACATCGACCGCGAGGGCCACGAGAGCCTGGTCGGCAACATCTATATGGGCCGGATCGAGGCCGTCGAACCCTCGTTGCAGGCGGCGTTCGTGGCGCTCCCCGGCGTGGCCGCGCCGGGATACCTGTCGGTCAAGCACGCGGGCGCGCTGGCCGCGTCCGAAGGGCCGCGCCGGATCGAGCGGCTGGTCCATCAGGGCCAGCTCGTCCTGGTCGAGGTCACCCGCGACGGCGTCGGCGACAAGGGTCCCGGCCTCACCTCGCTCGTCACCCTGGCGGGGCGCCTGCTGGTCTATCATCCGTTTCGAGACGACAACGTGCTGTCGGGCGCCATCCGCGACGACGCGCAGCGCGCGCGGCTGGAGGAAACGGCACGGCGGGCCGCCGAGGCGGTCGGTCAGGGCGGCGTCATCGTCCGCACCGCCGCCCAGGCCGAGGACGACGACGCCATCCTCGCCGAAGCGGACGAACTGCGCCAACGCTGGAATAGGCTCGAGGCCGAAGCGTCCGCCACGGACAGGCCGGTCTGCCTCCAGCGCGACCTTCCGCCGCTGCAAAGGACGCTGCGCGACCTGGCCCGCCCCGGGCTGACCCGGATCGCCGTGGAGGGACATGCCCTGTTCGCCGAGGCCCGGGCCTATCTCGCCAGGCAGTCGCCGGATCACCTGCCGCTTCTCCAGGTCCATGCGGGGACAACGCCGCTGTTCGAGCTGGCCGGCGCGGAAGCCGCCATCGATTCGGCCCTCGTCGCGCGGCTCGACCTGTCGGGCGGCGGCTGGGTCACCATCGAGACGGTCGAGGCGCTGACCGCCGTCGACGTGAATTCGGGCGACGCCACCGGCGAATCGGGGCGCGAGCAGACCGGCTTCACCACCAATCTCCGCGCCGTCCCGGCCATCGCCCGCCAGCTCAGGCTGCGCGATGTCGGCGGCATGATCCTGGTCGACTTCATCCACATGGAAAGCCCCAAGCACCGCGACCGCGTGCTCGACGCGCTGCGCGAGGCGCTGGCCGCCGACCGACCGCCCTGCGCCGTCCTGGGCTGGTCGCGCATGGGACTTTGCGAGCTGACCCGCCGCCGCGGGCGCACCGCCCTGCCCGATTTCCTGTCCGGTCGCCCCGACGCGGCGCGCAGGCGCCGCCGCAAATCCGTGGAGTCCGCCGGCTACGACGTCCTGCGCCGCCTGCGCGCCGAGGCCGCCGCGCGCCCCGGCGCCACCCTGGCGGTCAGCGCCCATCCGGATGTGATAGAGTGGCTGTCGCGCCGCACCGGCGTGCTCGCCGGCATCGCCGGAAAGCCGCCGGTGCTGACGCCCGATCCGACCCTGTTTGCCGACGCGCCGCAGATCCAGGCGCAAGGATAGAGCATGAACGACATGTCCCATTCCAGCCGGTCCAATCCGCCGACCAGAAGCTGCCCCATCTGCCGCAAGCCGGTCACCGAGCATTATGCGCCGTTCTGTTCCAAGCGGTGCAGCGACATCGATCTGGGCCGCTGGCTCGACGGCCGCTACGTCATCGAGGGCGACGACAGCGCCAGCGAGGAAGACAGCGGAAACTGAGTGTCGGAAACCGGGCTTTGCCATCTGGACAAGCCCCGGCCGAACGCCTATAAACCGCCGTCCCGGGCCGGCACCAAGCGGCCCACCGCGTGGGCCCAGGTAGCTCAGTTGGTAGAGCACGTGACTGAAAATCACGGTGTCGGTGGTTCGATTCCGCCCCTGGGCACCATCATTTCAATAACTTAGCATCCTCAACCTGCCGCACGCTCTCGGGGCTGGTGTAATTCCTGTGTAACTGGCGATGGATTTTCGTCGCTGGAGGGCGTGACGCCCAGAACCAGGCGCCCCTCCAGCTTGTTCATCGCCGCATCGATATGTGCCCCGTTCGCATGGGCATAACGTGCGACCATGCTCATGGTCTTGTGTCCGGAAATCTTCTGAACGGTCGGCAGATCGACGCCCGCCTGGACCAGATGGGTAATCGCGGTATGGCGCAGCGTGTGACGCAGAACCTTGTCCGGGTTCATGCCAGCCCTCACCACCGAGCGCCGGAAGGCCTTTCGAATATCGACGACATGGCCGGTGCGGCTACCAATCTGGGGAAAGAGCCATTCCGTCCCTTTGGGAAGCACTTCGATGTGCCTGTCCAGAAAGTTGCGAAGCTCTTCCGTTATCGGCTGGTCCCTCGAACCCGCTTTCGCCTCGGGAATGAAAATGCGGCGGCGATCGAGGTCCACGTGCTCTCTGCGAATCGACAGGATTTCGGACTTCCTCATTGCCGTTGATAGGCCAATGACGATGAATGGGTAGACGTGCGGGTTCTGGTCCGCCTTCGCGGCATCGACAAGCGCCACGCACTGATCGGGCGTCAGATATTCGATGCGCCCCTTGTCCTCTTTATACCGCGTGATTCGTGCCGGCCGATGAGTGATCCATCCCCATTCGACGGCCTTGTTCAGCAGGTGCGACAGCACAGCCAGCTCGCGGTTGATGGTGGAAAAGGATACTCCGTGGTCCTCACGGCGCTTGCGGTAGCGCGCGACATCGAACGAGGAAATCTTGGACAGCGGCATCGGCCCGAAGAACGGCAGCAGGTGCTGTGTCAGTTGCTGGCGCTTGCGATACAGGTTCCGCCCGCCCTCCTCCTTCTGGCGCGCCAGATAAAGCTCCGCAGCCTGCGCAAATGCGAGAGCAACCTTTCGACCTTTAGGCAACGTCAACCGGCCCTCGCGCGCCGCCGTGCGCGTCTGCTCGATGAAACGCTCAGCCTGGGACCGGGTAACGCCTTCGCTCTCGCGACCGATGACCCTGTGAACACGCTGACGATCGACCATGATATTGACGGAGAAGACGCCGTCGCCATTCCCCAAGCGGGAAAAGGTGATTCCGTGTTCCGTTATGGTGTCACCGGCGCCAAGCTTGCGCATGCTGGGCCGAGTCAATTTTTGAAAGGTGATTGCCATCTCGCATTACCTAAAATGGAATCTCGTCGGGATCAGGCGGGTTAGGATTGGTTTTGGTCCACGTAGGAAGGGCTGTGGTGTCCTTCTCCCCAGTCGCCACGTCGACGAAGACTTCCCAATGGTGTCGAAGGCGCTCCTTGTTTAGGGAGATTGGCTGGACCCTCCATGTCCATTGGCCATCAGGCTTATTTTCGTAGCTTCCTTTCCACAGAAATCCGTTCTCTCGGACCAACTTCCAGATCACTTGTTCTTCGTGTGTCATCAAAGCTGGCGCGTTGAAGGCCAGCATGACTAGACGATCAGGCTCGTCCGTATCCCACAGCTCCTCAGCCAAGGCAGCAATCGAACGATTGTCATCGGCGAACGATTCAGCGGTTCCAGGGACGATGACGCTCGCCAAGGAGTTCTCGATAGCCCATTCCACGAAGCTGCTCTTGGATCGCCTTTGGGCGCGTGCCGCGAGTTCACACAGATAATTAAGCTTGGGGTCCAACCGGACGGACACGGTCTCCGAGCGGTTTAGCCGTCCACCAGACAACTTCGGCCTCTTGCCCCCGGCTGCCCCCATATCCTGTATGCCTTGCCGCGCCATTACCTATATCCCCGTGCCAAAGGTTCTGCATTGTTCTGACGCGCCATAACTATCAGTCTATGTGTGGAAAGTCTACACACGTCCCGCTAGTTTGATCGCATCACCAACTGTGCTGGAAATGGCCAATGGACACGATTCACATCACAATGTTTCCCGATGGGCGCATGGATCGCCCTAATGCGGCGAAGTATACTGGCTTCTCGGTAAAGACCTTGGCGATGCACGCGAGCACGGGGACCGGGCCTCGTTTTCAGAAGGTAGGGGGGAGGGTGTTCTACAGGCAGGAAGACCTGGACGCTTGGCTCAACAGCTTTCCGGTGGTCAACTCCACGTCGCAGGCTCGCGTAACCATCCGCCATCAGGATCGAGGGTAGGGCCCGCCGCCTCCGTCGCTGCCAGAACTATCATGAGACGGAAACGGCAGGCTGACCATATCGCGGACACCCGTGGTCGCGGTTGGATGGGAATCCCCCATGTGGTCATGGACAGCGAAGCCTATCGGCACCTGACCCCAAACGCCCGAGCCGTGCTCAGCGAGATCGTTCGCAAATTCAACGGCTACAACAACGGCAAGATCGGCATAGGCTACCGCGAAATTGCAAATCGGCTGAACCGCAGCGATATGCATTTCATTCTGCCCGCGATCATCCAGTTGATCGAACATGGGCTGCTGGATGTCACAGCACAGCAGAGCTGGACAGATCGCCGCGTCCGAGAGTACCGCCTGACGTTCATCTCGACGGGCGTATCTGGACATCGAGGAAACGCGACCAACGAGTATCTGTCGTGGCGCCCCGCCGCAGAGTCCACGCGTAAGAAAAAAAGCAAAATGACCGCTGTAGATTCCACAACATAAATCACCAATACCGTTGTGGATTGCCCAACAGACAGGTCAGCCACCGTTGGGGACGTGTACAACGCTGCCTGTGGGAAATTGCCATTTTCGGCTAACGGTACTGTTGGGATAGTCCCCACACTTATAGGAAGCCATACCCTACCGTCTATGAACACCCCAACACGGGTGACATAGAGTTTTGTCAGCTTGCTGGCGGACGTGGTAGCGCTCTGGTCTGGCGCCTTCCGCCCGATAGTCGCCTGTGGCGGCTGCGATTGTCCATTTCCTGCAATCGCCTAGGGACAATCTACAAATGGGCTTGACCAATGATGACTTGGGGTAGCATGTTGCTGCCATGAAACATGGTCCTCTTTCGATTCAGCCCATCCCATACCAAGGCAGCAAACGGGCACTTGCACCGCGCATCTGCAGCCTATTTCCCGAACGGGTGGCAACGCTTTATGAGCCATTTGCAGGATCAGCCGCCGTGACACTTTTTGCCGCAATGCACGAGCTGGCCGATAACTTTGTGATCGGCGACACTTATGCGCCCCTGGTTAACCTCTGGGCGCTGATAATCGACAATCCTAGCGAGTTGGCCGACCGCTATTCAGCCGTCTGGCACGGGCAATTTGATGTCCCTACGCACTTCAATGACAGGCGCGCCGAGTTCAACGAAAGCCGCGATCCCGTGCTGCTGCTCTACCTCGTTGCTCGATGCGTCAAAAATGCCGTGCGCTTCAATCGTCACGGAAATTTCACCCAATCCCCGGATA
>CAZVVC010000150.1:0-8924 GCA_964630425.1 uncultured Bifidobacterium sp.
CCGAAAGCATGGGGTTCGGCGTCTAGCCGCCGTCCTCTCCGTTCCTGTCGGGCTTGCGCGCCACCTGCGCCACCTGCCGCTGCCGGTCGTTCTCGTTATAGGCCTGCACGATGCGGGTGACGAGATGATGACGCACCACGTCCGCCTCGCCGAAATGGACGAAGCCCACATCCGGCACCTTGGCGAGCACGTCGATGGCGTCGCGCAGGCCCGAGCGGCTGCCCAGCGGCAGGTCGATCTGGCTGGGGTCGCCGGCGATCACCATGCGCGAGTTCTCGCCCAGGCGAGTCAGGAACATCTTCATCTGCATGGGCGTGGTGTTCTGCGCCTCGTCGAGGATGATGAACGAATTGGCCAGCGTCCGGCCGCGCATGAAGGCCAGCGGCGCCACCTCGATGTCGCCGCTCTCCATCGCCTTGGCCACCTGGTCGCCGGGCAGCATGTCGTGCAGCGCGTCGTAGAGCGGACGCAGATAGGGATCGACCTTCTCGCGCAGGTCGCCGGGCAGGAAGCCGATGCGCTCGCCCGCCTCGACCGCGGGACGCGACAGGATCAGCCGGTCCACCCGCCCCTGCAACAGCATCTCGACGGCCACCGCCACCGACAGATAGGTCTTGCCGGTGCCCGCCGGGCCGATGCCGAACACCACCTCGGACTCGCGGATGCGCTGGACATACTCGGCCTGCTTGGCCGAGCGCGGCGTGATCAGCCGCTTGCGGGTGCGGATCACGGCCTGCTGGATGGTGTCCTCGACCGAGCCGCCGGACGGGGCCGTGGACGCCAGCCGGATCGCGCCCTCGACGTCGCCGGTCTCGACGGTCTGGCCGCGCTCCAGCCGCGTATAGAGGGTCTGCAGCACGGTCCTGGCCGCGTCCGCCGACAGCGGCGGCCCGGCGATGGACACCTTGTTGCCGCGCGAGGACAGGGTGACGCCCAGGCGCTTCTCGATCAGCGCCAGATTGGCGTCGTGCTTGCCGAACAGTTCCGGCAGGAGTGAATTGTCCCTGAAATCGGTGACGACCTTGTCGGCCGCCTGCGTGGCGCTTCCTGACGTACCCGCCGTTTTATCTGCCACTTTTCCTCGCCGTCATTGAGCCGCCGCCATGGTCACGGGCCCGGTCAGTTTCCCGCGCAGGCTGTTGGACAGCACCGCGCCGATTTCCACGTTCTGGATGGTACCCTTTAAATCGCCCGTCGCGGAACCCGTATCGACGCTGACCGCCTGCATATAGGGGCTGCGGCCGACGAGCTGGCCCGGATGGCGGCCGTCGCGCTCCAGCAGCACCGGCATGATCCGGCCGACGCTGGCCAGGTTGAACGCCTCCTGCTGGCGCAGCAGCTCGTCCTGGAGGACGGCCAGCCGCTCGGCCTTCACGTCCTCGGGCACCTGGTCGTCCAGGTCGGCGGCGGGCGTGCCCGGGCGCGGGCTGTACTTGAAGGAATAGGCCATGGCGAAGCCGACCTGGCGGACCAGGTCCAGGGTGGCCCGGAAATCCTCGTCCGTCTCGCCCGGATAGCCGACGATGAAGTCGCTGGAGAGCGCCAGGTCCGGCCGCGCCTCGCGCAGCCGGGCGACGATCTCGTGATAGCGGGCGGCGGTATGGCGCCGGTTCATCGCCTTCAGGATGCGGTCCGAGCCGCTCTGCACCGGCAGGTGCAGGAAGGGCATGATCTGCGGCACGTCGCGGTGGGCGGCGATCAGGTCGTCGTCCACGTCGCGCGGGTGCGAGGTGGTGTAGCGGATGCGCTCCAGCCCGTCGATGTCGGCCAACCGGCGCATCAGCGCGCCCAGGCCGGCGGTGCCGCCCGCGCCGTCGCCGCCGTGATAGGCGTTGACGTTCTGGCCCAGCAGTGTGATCTCGGCCGTGCCCTGGCGCACCATGCGCCGCGCCTCGGCCAGCACGTCGGCCACCGGGCGCGAGAACTCGGCGCCGCGGGTATAGGGCACCACGCAGAACGAGCAGAACTTGTCGCAGCCTTCCTGGATGGTGAGGAACGCGCTGTAGCCCTGGGGCGCGGCCTCCTCGGGCAGCCGGTCGAACTTCTCGTCGACGGCGAGGTCGACGGCGACGACGCGCGAGCGGCCGGTCTCCATCAGGTCGCGGCTGGCGCGGCCCAGCAGGTCGGGCAGGTCCTGATAGGCCTGCGGCCCGAACACCAGGTCGATGGCGGGCGCCCGGCGCATCATCTCCTCGCCCTGGGCCTGGGCGACGCAGCCGCCGACGGCGACCAGCATCCGCCCGCCGGCGCGGGCCTTCTCCTCCTTCAGCAGGCGCAGGCGGCCCACTTCCGAATAGACCTTCTCGGCCGCCTTCTCGCGGATATGGCAGGTGTTGAGGATGACCAGGTCGGCGTCCTCGGGCGCGTCGGCCTGCTCATAGCCCAGCGGCGCCAGGATATCGGCCATGCGGGCCGAATCGTAGACGTTCATCTGGCAACCATAGGTCTTGATATGCAGCCGCTTCTTCGCCACCGGACTATCCTAAGGAACAAACGGCGCGGAACCTAGCAGCGGCGGTCCCGGAGTCAAGAAAAGCGCGATCAGGCCGCATGTTCCACCGGATCGTGGCCGCCGTTGAGATATTCCAGCCGGCGCGAGATTTCCCCGTGGCAATGCGCCGACATGGCCTTGCGCCCGCCGGTCGTCTCCAGCGTCACCGGCGCGTGGAAGGTGATCACGGCGCTGACGCGGCCGATGGTCAACAGCTCCCACAGATGCGGGCCCAGCTCCATGTCGCCGTACCAGCCCACATAGGGCCGGTAGTGGCGGCCCAGCGGCATGGCGTTGATGCGGGTATAGGCCACGGTCACCGGCTGCACGGTCAGCGGCCGCTCGCCCTGCCAGCGTTCGGCGACAGCGAACAGGCTGCTCTTGAACGGCAGCACCCGGCTGCCGTCGGAGCTGGTGCCCTCGGGGAACAGGATCAGGCTGTCGCCCGCATGGAGCCGCTCGATCATCTGCTCGATATGCGCGCCGGAGCGGGCGCGGTTCTCGCGGTCGATAAAGATGGTCCGCCGCAGGGTGGAGAGCCAGCCGAACAGGGTCCAGCCCTCGAGGTCGGCGCGGGCGACGAAGGACGGCGTCATCACGCCGCCCAGGGCGAAGATGTCGAGCCAGGATATGTGGTTCGCCACATAGAGCACCGGCCGGTCGGACGAGCGGCGGCCGTGCACCTCGACGCCGATGCCCATGATCCGGCACGACGCCTTGAAGAACCAGTAGGGAACCTTCTCCTTGGCCCTGCCCGGCAGGCGCAGCAGCACCGGCTGGGTGAGGATCACCAGCAGCAGGCAAAACGCCACGCCCGCCAGGCAGAGGACTGCCCGCACATTGCTGAGCGGCAAGAGCCTGGCGCGGCGCGGCGACCCGTCGGCCATGGGGCGTCAGGCGTCCTTTTTCAGGGGAACGCCATACAGTTCGAGTCGGTGGTCGACGAGCTTGTAGCCCAGTTCCCTGGCGATGAATTCCTGCAGCTTCTCGATTTCCTCGTTGCGGAACTCGACCACCTTGCCGCTCTGTACGTCGATCAGGTGGTCGTGGTGCCGCTCGGGCACCTCCTCGTACCGGGAGCGGCCATCCCTGAAATCGTGACGCTCCAGGATTCCGGCCTCCTCGAACAGCCGGACGGTCCGGTAGACCGTCGCGATGCTGATATGGCTGTCGATCTTGGCGGCGCGGGCATAGAGCTCCTCGACGTCGGGATGGTCATGGGCATCCGACAGCACGCGGGCGATCACCCGGCGCTGATCGGTCATTCGCATTCCCTTGGCTACGCAAAGTTTTTCGAGTCGATCCGGCATACCTCACCTTTACTGGGGGTTCCGGACACACAGGCGCGCCGGATACCCGTTACTTCCTGCGGCCGCGCTTCGTGCCCAGACCGATCTTCTTGGCCAGGGTGCGCCGCTGCGCCGCGTAGTTCGGGGCCACCATCGGGTAGTCGGCCGGCAGGCCCCACTTTTCGCGGTACTCTTCCGGCGACATATTGTAGGCGGTCCGCAGATGCCGCTTGAGCATCTTCAGCTTCTTACCATCTTCCAGGCAAATGATGTAGTCCGGCATGACCGAACGACGAACCGGAACCGCCGGCTTGGCCTTCTCGACCGGCTCCTCCGGCGCGTCGGCGCCCAGCTTGGTCAGCGTGTAGTAGACCTGCTCGATGAGATGCGGCACATCCGCCATCGCCACGCTATTATTGGCGAGATGCGCCGAAACGATATCGGAGGTCAGCGCCAGCAGGTCGCCGCGGTCGATATTCTCTTTGGTTTCATTTGCCATCGGGAAGCCTTGCCTTCTTTTGACTGGGATAAATCTTCCGTGTTATAGGCCTCTCGGAAAGCGCAGGCAAGTTGGATAGTCATGGGCCTGCCAAGAAAAGAAAATGACAGAACAGATCGATCACTATCTCGACATAACCTCGTTATTATGCCCTATGACGTTCGTCAGAACTCGGCTGCTTCTGGATCGAATGAAGCCTGGAGAGGTCGCGGAGATCATGCTGAAGGATGGCGAGCCGATGAAGAACGTTCCTGCTGCGGTACAAGACTTGGGCCACGCGGTTCTTCGAGTGGTTCCCACGGCGCGACCGGGGATCTACCGCCTGCTGGTGCGGGCGAACGCTATCTGAGATCGCGCCGCATGGTCAGCGCATCGACCCGCGCGTCGTTCAGCCGCAAGTAATAGCCCTTGCGCCGCCCCACCTGAAAGAAGCCGATCGACCTGTAGAGCATCTGCGCCGAGGGATTGTCTTCGGCGACTTCCAGATACATCTCGCGCGCGCCGCCCTCGACGCATCGCCCCATGCTGCGCAGGATGAGCTGGCGGGCCGTGCCCCGGCGGCGCTCGGCCGGCACCACGCCCAGCGACAGCAGCTCGCTTTCCGGGCCGGCGATCCGGCAGGCGCAGAAGCCGATGGGCACCGCCTCGCCGGCGCCGTGCAGGCTCGCCAGCAGGCAGAACGAGCCCGGCATGTTCAGCACGTCGGTGAAGGCCTGGGCGGACCAGCGCTCGTCGCCCGGCCGGCAGAAGCTGGCCGCGTGGAGCGAGGCCAGCAGCTCGGCATGGGCCACGCCGACCGGTGCGATGTCGACCAGCGCGGTCACGGCGCCTGCCCGACCGGCGACACGCCGCCCGGCAGCTTGGCGTCGGGGGCGCGCAGATAGAGCGGGCGCGGCGGCGCGCAAGGCAGCGGCCGGGCCGCGGCGATGGCCGCCACATGCGCCGCGTCGATGGCGGCGATCCCCGGCAGCGGCACGATCCCGGCGGCGGCCGAGGCGGCGATGGCGGCGCCCGATCCCACCGCGACGCCCGCGCCCGGCGGCAGCCGTTCGGCCAGCCGCTCCAGGTCGACCGCCTCGGGCGCCGACAGCGGCGCCAGGCCCGGGCCGCCCGCGAAGGATTGCAGATAGAGCTGGCCGCGGCGCCCGTCGATGGCGGCGACGACGTTGCCGCCCCGCGCATGGGGCAGCCCCGCCCAGGCGAGCGCCTCGAGGCTGGTCACGCCGGCGACGGGCACCCCGGTCGCGACTCCCAGCCCCCGCGCGGCGGCGACGCCGATGCGCAGGCCGGCGAAGGTGCCGGGGCCGACGGTCACGGCGATCAGGTCAAGCGCGCCGTAACGGAGACCGGCGCGCGCCAGCACGTCCTCGATCATGGGCAGCAGGCGTTCGACCAGCGCGCGGGGGCGCGGCTCGTCGGCGCGGGCGAGGCAGACGCCTTCCGCCACCACCGCCGCCGAACCGCCGCCCAGCGACGTATCGAAGGCCAGCACGCGCATGGTTCACCTGATCGTGCAGAATTCGTCGAATTCGGGACGCGGGCTGCGCGGGAACAAGCCGGCCGGATCGCCATATCCGATGGCGCACAGGAAGTTGGACTTGATGTCGGTGCCGGCGAAATAGGCCGCGTCGACAGCGGCGTTGTCGAAGCCGGACATGGGACCGCAATCGAGGCCGAGCGCGCGCGCCGCCATCATCAGATAGGCGCCCTGCAAGGTGCCGTTGCGGAATGCGGTGCTGAAGGCGAGCGGCTCGTTGCCGGCGAACCATTCCCGCGCCTCGGGCGCATGGGGGAACAGCCGCGGGATGTGGTCGTAGAACTTCAGGTCGTGGCCGATGATCGCCACCGCGCCCGCGGTCCGCACCTTCTCGGCGTTCCCCGGCATGACCATGCCGGCGAGCCGGTCGCGCTCAGCCTGGGAATGGGCGAACACCAGGCGCATGGGAAAGCAGTTGGCGCTGGTGGGACCGAACTTGGCCAGGTCGTAGACGGCCTTGAGCTGCTCGGTGGTCACCGGCTTGTCGAGCCAACGGTTCTGGGTCCGCGCCGTGCGGAAGAGCCTGTCGAAGGCGGCGGCGTCGAGAGATGCGCTCATGAGGGGTATCCTTGCTTCAGCAACTGGCGAAGCGCTCAATCTATGATGGTTTCGCGCCGATGCCAGCCCCCGTCGTCAAGGAACCGGAACAGAATCAGACCTGGCGGACCTCGGCCACCTCGGGCACGAAATGCCGCAGCAGGTTCTCGATGCCGTGCTTGAGCGTGGCGGTGGAGCTGGGACAGCCCGAGCACGAACCCTGCATGTGCAGGTAGACGATGCCGTCCTCGAAGCCCCGGTAGACGATGTCGCCGCCGTCCTGGGCGACCGCAGGACGCACCCGGGTGTCGAGCAGGTCCTTGATCTGGCGGACGACCTCGTCGTCCTCCTCGCCATCGTCCGCGGCAACCTCGGTCTCGGCCTCGACGACCGGCAGGCCGGCGGTGAGATGCTCCATGATCGCGCCCAGCACGGCGGGCTTGAGGTCCTGCCAGTCGGTGCCGTCGGTGGTGATGGTGATGAAGTCGCCGCCGAGGAACACGGCGGCCACGCCGTCGATGCCGAACAGACGCTGGGCCAGCGGCGATTTCGCGGCCGCTTCCACATTGGGGAAATGGGCCGTCGCCTCGCCCATGATCTCCCGGCCCGGCAGGAATTTCAGCGTCGCCGGATTGGGGGTGCGCTCGGTCTCGATGAACATGGTTCCGCTCCTCGTCGGAAGGATTTGACCGTCATATGCACCGCATCCGGCGGTATTTCAAGCGCGGGCCGGAACGCCGCTGCTCAGGCGATGCTGTCGATCTGGCCAAGGTCGAGGTGGCCGGGCACGATGGTCACCGGGATGGTCATGGTGGCCGCGAGCTGCCCGGAGAAGGACGACACCAGCGGTCCGGGGCCTTCCTTGCCGCTGCCGGCGCCCAGCACCAGCACGTGGATCGCCGGATCGTCGGCCACCAGGCGCAGGATTTCCTGCGCCGGCTCGCCCTCGCGCACGATCAGCTCGGCATCGATGCCGGTTTCGGCCTTCAGCCGGGTGGCCAGCTCGCGCAGCACCTGCTGGCCTTCGGCATGGGCCTCCTCGCGCATCACCTGCTCGATGCCGGCGAATTGCTGGAATTCGGGGCGCGGGACCACATAGAGCAGGATGACGCCGCTACGCGTCTTCGCGCCGCGCCGCGCGGCATAGCGCATGGCGTTGCGGCATTCGGGCGTCTGGTCGACGACCACCAGGAACTTGCGCGCCTCGGCGACGGCCTCGGGTGTGGGGTGTACCGCGGACATGGCGGCAGTCTAGCAGAACCGAAAGCGCGGCAAACCCGGATTCGCCGCGCGCGGCGGGCCGGACGCGGTCAGTAGCGGCTGGCCGCCGGCGCCTTGTCCATGTCGATGGTCACCCGGCGCGTGACGCCGCTGGGGCCAGGGAACTCGGTGAACAGCGCGCGCACCATCAGCGGCATCACTTCCTCGAGCCGGTTGGAGCGGCCGTCGCTGACCACGCGGGTCTCGTAGAGGTTCTGCCCCGGATTGCCGGCGGCGGCGATCTCCAGCTCCAGCCGGCGCTGATAGACCGTATAGGAGCGCACGTCCGGATAGTCGTCGAAGCCGTAGCCGCCCCACGGGCCCCACCACGGCCGGTGATAGCCGTAATAGCCGCCGCCGTAGAAGCCGGTGCCGCCGTAGCTGCGCACCTTCTCGCGCGCGCCGTCGAGGCCGTAGTCGAAGCGGACGACCAGGTCGGCCTGCTGCCCGCGCGCGGCCGGCCGGTAGCCGACCCGCTGCAATTCGGCCGCGACGAGGCCGGCATACTGGGCGAACTCCAGGCTGCCCGCCTTGCGCGGGTCCTTGGCGTCGACGACGAAGCTCTCGCCGCTGGGCGCCGGCAGCCGGTGCCAGCTCGACACGTCGGTGCGGAACTTGCTGGCGCAGCCCGCGAGCGCGAACGCCGCGACCAGGACGATGAAAAGGCGGGATGTTGTGGCCATTG
The DNA here is from genome assembly GCA_964630425.1 of uncultured Bifidobacterium sp. Taxonomy (GTDB): domain Bacteria; phylum Pseudomonadota; class Alphaproteobacteria; order SMXS01; family SMXS01; genus RI-34. The sequence goes on from CAZVVC010000150.1 coordinate 8,299, forward strand.
GCGTTGTCCGTTGCCCCCGGAAGGCGTTCGCGTGGAATGCTCCACGATATAAGTAGGTTGAATACCTTACGCCTGCAAGAAGCCGACGATCTCCTTGATCTGCCGGAGGATCGGCTGGGACCGCTCCCGCGCCCTGGCCGCGCCCTCGTTCAGGACGCCCTGGACATAGGCCGGATCGCCGCGCAGCCGTCCGAACTCGGCCGAGATGGGACCGAGCTTGGCCACCGCCAGATCGGTGAGGTCCTGCTTGAACTTGGAGAACTGCGCGCCGTCGTACCGGGCGCAGACCTGATCGGCGGTCTGGTCCGACAGCGCGGCGAAGATGCCGAGCAGGTTGCGCGCCTCGGGCCGCTCCTTCAGCTCGCCGGGCGTGCCGGGAAGCGGCTCGGCGTCGGTGCGCGCCTTGCGGATCTTGCGGGCGATCTCGTCGGAGCCGTCGGCCAGATTGATGCGCGAGCCCTCGGCCGGATCGGACTTGGACATCTTCTTGGTGCCGTCCTTGAGCGACATGACGCGGGTCGCCTCGCCCAGGATCAGGGGCTCGGGCAGCGGGAAGAACTCGGTGCCGTAGTCCACGTTGAACTTCTGGGCGATGTCGCGGGCCAGCTCCAGATGCTGCTTCTGAT
>CAZVVC010000151.1:0-8851 GCA_964630425.1 uncultured Bifidobacterium sp.
CTCCCGCCACCCGCACCGGCCCGAGCTGGACCGCTCCCGACGATTCCGGCGCGGGCTCCAGCGTCACGCCGGTTTCATTGATGAAGCGGAAGGTCAGGCCGGTGCCGGCCAGCAGGCGGCTCAGCGCCTCGGCCGGGGCAAGGTCGCCGGAGACAGGGGCGGCGGTCTTGCCGGCGATCAGGGCAGGGGCGGCGGTCACGTCCAGCCCTGACTGGCGGCCGAACAGGGCCAGGGCGTCGGCCAGGGGCTGCGCCGCGATGGAAAAGCCGAGCCGGGTGGCCTGCTCGGCCTGTGCCATGACCGGCGGCGCCGTCACCGCCTGCAACGCGACCGTGCCCAACAAGGTGGCCATCCACGCGGTGCGCCAGTTATCACCGGTTCTTCTCTTCGCTGACATCGTCGCCGTACTCCTCCGAAGGGGCGCCCTTTTTCTGCGATTGCGACGCAGGAAGAGCTTGTTGATTCGATAGACGGTCGGCGTTCCCCGGATTCAGGTCCGGTTGCGAAAAAGTTTTCGCCGCAGCGGGAAAAGGTTCAGCGATCGGTGACGATCAGCAGCCAGGGCGTGACGATGGTGACCTGGCCGCCATTGGGCTCCACCAGGTTGCGCACGGCGCGCACCGGATCGTCGGCCTTGTAGAAGCCGGAGACGGGCCGGGCCGCAACCTGCCGTCCCGCCAGTACGATCCGTCCGCGGTACCAGGGCCGCAGTGCGTCTATGACCCCGGCGACCGTGCCGTCCTGCACCACGATCTCGCCGGCGCGCCACGCACCCAGCGAGGCGGGCGGCAGGGTGCCTGTCTCGCGGCCGCGGGCGGCGCCGATCCGCGCCCATTGGCCAGCCTCGAGCACGCCGGCGGGATTGCCGTCGGCGCCGTCGACGCGCACGCGGCCCTGGGCGACGGCCACCTCGGTCGTATCGCCATGCGCGCGCACGTCGAACCGGGTCCCGAGCACGGTGGCGGAGGCCTGCCTGGCCGTCACCCGGAACGGGTGAGCCGGATCCGGTGTGACCTCGAACCATGCCTGGCCGCGCAACAGGCGCACCGCGCGGCGGCCTGCCGTGAAATCGACGGCCACGGCGCTGGATGGCGCCAGCACGGCGCGGCTGCCGTCGGGCAGGGGAAGCTCGCGCACCTCGGCCGTGCCGGTCATCTGGTCGGCATCCAGCCGCAGCATCGCCTCGGGCAGGACCAGCACCGCCATGCAGGCGGCGGCCAGGAGGACGGCGGCGGCTTTCCATCGCGCCGGCCGCCATCGCCGGGCCGGCGCCGGCGTCGCGGCTGGCGGCCTCTCCCAGCGGTCCCGGTCGAGCGGCTCGACCCGCTCGATTCCGCGCGCTGTCGCCACGATCTCGGCCCAGCAGCCGGCATGGTCGGGATCGGCCTCCAGCCATTCCTCGAACGCATCGGCCAGGTCGGCCGCGCCGTCGGCCTCCGCGAGGCGCGTGTACCGGGGCGCCGCCTCGTGCAGGGCCTGTTCGCGATCAAGCGTCATGTCGCGTCTTCCCGCCATCAGCCGGGGATGGCCGCGCATGCCGATGACCCTGGGATCGGACTGCCTCATACGGCAAGGACGATCCGCGATCCGCTTTTTCAGGCGAGGCTGGGAGGTGCGGCGGCACGGCGGCTAGTTTCCTTCCTTCAAATGACGCGCGCACTGGGCAAGTCCGCGGGCGACCAGTTCCTGGGCATAGGCGACCGAGACGCCGAAGCGTTCGGCGATGTCGCGCAGCTTGTAGTCGCCCAGCCGATGCATTTCGACGGCGATGCGCTGACGTTCCGGCAGCCGGGCGAGAGCGTCGCGCAGCCGCTGCGCCTCCTGCTCGGCGATCAGGCGCGCATCCGCGGCCGGCTCCGGCGTGGGGACGGTTTCCGTCGCCGTGTCGAAATTGCCGCCCGCGATCCGGTCGTGGCGGTTGTGACGGCGCAGGCTGTCGATGGCCATGTTGCGCACGGTCATGCGCAGATAGGCGCCGAAGTCGCGCACCGTCCCCCGCGCGGCCTGTTCGGACACGACGATCCAGGCGTCAGGGACCACGTCCTCGGCGCGGTCGGCGTCACCCATCAGCCGCGCGGCATAGGCGACAAGCCGCGCGCACTGCTCGTGATACACCCGTAAGGCCGTCTTGTCGTCCAGCACGCCCTCCCGCCGGCACGGCCTCTACCGCTGCCGGCATCGTTCCCATGTTGAGAATTACTCGCAATTGAGTAAAGGCGCACGGACGGCGGCGCAACGGTTTTCGCGCCGCCATTGGGAACCGGAGGTTGGCTCCCCGTCTTTACCTGGACTTCAGGAGGTCGCGAATTTCGGCCAGCAGCACTTCCTCGTTGCTGGGCGCGGCCGGTTCGGCGGGGGCGGCCTCTGCCTTGCGGCGCAGGCGGTTGAGGCCCTTGATCATCAGGAAGATCGCCCAGGCGACGATCAGGAAGTTGATCACGGTATTGATGAACACGCCGTAATTGATGGTCGCGGCGCCGGCGTCCGTGGCGGCCTTGAGCGTCGCATAGTCGCCGCCCGTGAGGTTGAGGAAGAGGTTGCTGAAATCGATGCCGCCCGAGATGTAGCCGATCGGCGGCATGATGATGTCCGTGACCAGCGAGTTGACGATGGCGCCGAAGGCGGCGCCGATCACCACACCGACCGCCAGGTCGATGGCATTGCCCTTCACCGCGAATTCGCGGAATTCCTTCATAACGCTCATGGACGGCTTCCTCCCGATTGGACCTGGCGCACCTCCTGCGCCGCCCGGAGTGTCGCGCAATCGGCCGTTGCCCGCAATTAGCTAAAATCAATGGTTATTTGTTTGCCGGAAGGACTTTCGCCAGGGCGTCCCGCAGCTCGGCCGAGTCCGGCGTGACGTTGGACTTGAAGGTCCGGACGAACCGGCCGTCGGCGTCGATCAGGACCTTGTTGAAGTTCCAGCTCGGTACCGCCACGCGGCCGCCGGCCTCGCGCACCCATTTGTAGAAGGGATGGGCGTCCTTGCCCTTCACCGCGACGCTTTCGGTGAGCGGGAAGGTGATGGCGTAGTTGGTGTCGCAGAATTTCTTGATGTCGGCGTTGTCGTCATATTCCTGGGCGAAGCTGTCCGAGGGCACGCCGATCAGCACCAGCCCCTTGTCCTCGTAACCCTTCCACAACGCTTCCAGCGCCCTGTATTGCGGGGTGTAGCCGCAGAACGAGGCGGTGTTGACCACCAGCAGCGCCTTGCCCTTCCACGCGGCCAGCGGCATGGGCTCGCCCTCGATGGACACGAAGCTGAAATCATGGGCGCGGCGCGCGGTGTCCGTCGCGGCCTGGGTGTTCGCGCCCAGCAGCGGCAGCGCGGCGGCGCCCAGCGCGGCCGCGGTCAGCGCGCCCAGAACCCGCAGCGGTCTCCACATGTCCGTTCTCCATCGTGGCCGGCCGTGCAGTTTAATGGGTTTTCCGGCGGATGTGCATGATTCCTTGTGCGACGTTCGCGCGGGCATGTAGGCTGCGGCCACGAAACCAGGGGAAAAGCCATGTCCGAGATTCCGAGCACCATGACTGCCATCACCTTCGCCGAGACCGGCGGACCGGAGGTGCTGCGCCTGACCGACGTGCCGACGCCCCAGCCCGGCGAGGGCGAGGTGCTCATCAAGGTCGAGGCGGCCGCGCTCAACTGGGCCGACATGCTGGAGCGCAACGGCTCCTATCCCGGCTGGTCCGACAAGCCGGACGCGATCATGGGCCTCGAGGTCGCGGGCACCGTCGCCGCGGTCGGCCCGGGCGCTGCCCGCTTCGCCGTGGGCGACAGGGTCTGCGCGCTGCTGTCGGGCGGCGGCTATGCCCAGTACGCGGTCGCGCCGTCGCCGCAGGTGCTGCCGCTGCCGCGCGGCTTCAGCATGGCCGAAGGCGCCGCGGTGCCCGAGGCGTTCTGCACGGTCTGGACCAACATGATCGAACGCGGCCGGCTGCGCCCCAGCGACACCGTGCTGATCCACGGCGGCGCCTCGGGCATCGGCACCACGGCGATCCTGGTGGCTAAGGGCCTAGGTTCCAAGGTGATCGTCACCGCCGGCAGCGACGAGAAATGCGCCAAGTGCGAGGCCATCGGCGCCGACAAGGCGATCAACTACAAGACCCACGATTTCACCGAGGAAGTGCTCAAATTCACCGATGGCGAGGGCATCGACGTGGTCGTCGACATCGTCGGCGGCGACTACATCCAGAAAAGCCTCGATCTGCTGAAGCTGGACGGCCGGCTGGTCAGCGTCGGCATGCTGGGGAGCAACGACGTCAACCTGAAGCTCTCCACCATCCTGATGAAGCGCCTGACCATCGCCGGCTCGACCCTGCGCACCCGGAGCGTCGCCGAGAAGGGCGCCCTGATGGCCGAGCTGAAACGGTGCATCTGGCCCATGTTCGATTATGGCGGCGTGCGTCCCGTGATCGATTCGACCTTCCCGGCGGAACGGGCGAACGAGGCCCATGCGCGCATGGAGCAGAAGCAGCACACGGGCAAGATCATCATCACCTTCAGCCACTGACGGCGAGGGGACCCTAGCCGTCGCCGTCCTTCAGCGCCTCGGCCATCGTGATCTTCCTGCCGCTGCGGCGGAAATTCACCGTCTCGCGGGCGACCGCGCCGCCGGAGATGATGAAGGTCATGGCCTCGTCGAGGGTCCAGTCGGTCTCGACGATCTGGTCGAGCGGCACCAGCTCCAGATAGCCCGAGGTGGGCACCGGCGTGGTCGGCACGTAGACGGCGGCGATCTTCTCGCCGGTGTCCACGTCGGTCAGGGTGCGGGTGACGATGCCGACGGCCTTCATCTCGTCGTGCGGGAACGAGATCAGCACCACGCGCTGCACACCTTCGGGTTTCTGCTGCATCACCACCAGCAGCTTCTTGGTGGCGCCGTAGATCTTCTCGACCAGCGGGATCCACTGCATGATCTTGTCGAACAGCGCGAGCAGCCGGGCGCCGATGAACTGGGTGGTGGCCCAGCCGATCAGCAGGATGAAGCACAGGGTGAGCACCACCGCCAGCGCCGCCTGCATGGCGTCGCCCGCGAACCAGCCCGCCAGCGGCCCCAGATATTCGGTGACCTTGCGCGCCGCCGGACGGCCCAGGTCGGAAAGCTGCTCCAGGATGAAGGTGAAGATCACCCAGGTGATCCAGATGGGGATGAGCGTCAGGATGCCGGTCAGGAACCAGCCCTGGGCGCGGGTGGCCAGCGATTTGAACGGGTTGGAAATTTTTCTCGGCATCCCCGGCGTGTCCACGAGCGTTGATGACCCTATATACCGCCGGCGGACCGGCAATGCGACGGATAGCCGCCGGGCAACAGTGAGAACGGGCGGCAGCGAGAAGGAGAGTGCCATGACCACGCGGGGCCTGATGACGGCGATGACACTGGCGTTCGCCGTCGCGGCGCCGGCGGCCGCGCTGCCGCTGGACAGGATCAAGCTGCCGGAGGGCTTCAGGATCGCCGTGTGGGCGCATGTCGAGAACGCCCGTTCCCTGGCGGTGGGCGACGGCTTCGTCGTCGTCGGCACCCGCGAGACGTCGGTCCATGCGGTGCCGTTCGACCGCAGGACGTACGCGGCCGGCACGCCGGTCACCGTGACCGACGACCTGAAGGTGCCGAACGGCGTCGCGCTCAAGGACGGCGTCCTCTATATCGGCGAGCAGCACCGCATCGTCCGCTGGGGCGACGGGCGCTTCGATCCCGCGAAACCGGCGCAGAAGCCGGTCAAGGTCGGCCCCGATCTGCCGGACAAGGCCCATCACGGCTGGCGCTACATGGCCTTCGGGCCGGACGGCGGGCTCTATGTCACCATCGGCGCGCCCTGCAACGTGTGCATGCCGCAGGGCATGGAAGGCGGCATCATCCGGGTCGACGTGGCGGACGGGTCCTCGGAAACCGTGGCCACCGGCGTCCGCAATTCGGTGGGCGTGGCGTTCCACCCGCTGACCAGGGCCCTGTTCTTCACCGACAACGGCGCCGACATGATGGGCGACAACGTGCCGCCGGAAGAACTCAACGTGCTGACCGCCAAGGGGCAGAATTTCGGCTATCCGTGGTATGGCGGCGGCCGCGCGCGGACCAGGGACTTCATGAAGGACGCGCCGCCGGACGGCGTCCGCTTCCCCGTCGCCCAGTTCAACGCCCATACGGCCGCGCTCGGCGTCGCGTTCCATACCGGCGGCATGTTCCCGGCGGCCTATCGCAACCAGGCGTTCGTCGCCCAGCATGGCTCGTGGAACAGGACCGTGCCGATCGGCTACCGGATCGCGCTGGTCAGGATGGACGAGGCTGGCAAGGTCAGCGGCGTGGAACAGTTCGCCTCGGGCTGGCTCCAGAACAGCGAGGCCTGGGGCCGCCCGGTCGACATCAAGCCGCTGCCGGACGGGTCCATGCTGGTGTCGGACGACCATGCCGGCGTGATCTACCGCATCACCTACGGCAACTAGCCGATGCCGCCGGACACCCACGACGCGCGGCTTCATGCCGGCGCCACCGTACGGAACCGCGATCCGATCCTGTCCGTGCTCGAGGCCGTCCTGCCGCCTTCCGGCACGGTGCTGGAGATCGCCAGCGGCACCGGGCAGCACGCCGCCTATTTCGCACCGGCGCTCGCGCCCCGCGTCTGGCAGCCCAGCGAGCCCGACGAGCGGCTGCGCGCGAGCATCCTGGCGTGGTCGGCCGGGATCGACCCCGTGGTGCTGCGGCCGCCGCTCGCCCTCGACGTCCTCGCGCGGCCCTGGCCGGTGGAGATGGCGCCGCCCCAGCCGCCGATCACGGCGGTGGTCAACATCAACATGATCCATATCTCGCCCTGGGCCGCGTGCCGGGCGCTGATGCAGGGCGCGGCGGCCCTGCTGCGGGAAGGCGGCGTGCTGTTCCTCTACGGCCCCTTCAGGACCGGCGGCGGCTGGCGCAGTCCGAACGACCCGGACTTCGACCGGAGCCTGAGGGAACTCGATCCGTCATGGGGCATCCGCGACCTGGAGGACGTGGTGGCCGAAGCGTCCGCGAACGGGCTGGTTCTGGCCCGCACGGTGGACATGCCGGCGGGCAATCTCTCGGTGGTATTCGCGCGGCGCCGACAGGGCGATTGACTTGGCCTCGCCCGGCCTTAGAAAGGACGAGGGGACAGGAAAAGGGAGAACGTCATGGCACTGATCCGGGTCGAATCGGAAATTCCGGGCAAGGTGGTGTCCATCGAGGCCAATCCGGGCGACACCGTCGCCGAGGACGACGCGATCCTGATCCTCGAATCCATGAAGATGGAAATTCCCGTCTCCGCGCCCTCGGGCGGCAGGATCGTCGAGATCCTGGTGGCCATCGGCGACACCATCGGCGAAGGCGACGAGATCGCCGTCATCGACGCCTGAACGGCCGGATCAGGCCGATCCTTCGCGGTAGAGCCTGAAGACGCCGCTCATGGTGGCGACCAGCGCGCCGTCGGACGTGATGCGGCCGTGCACGAAGGCGAGGTTGCCGCCGATCCGGTCGATGGTCGCCGAGCCTTCCAGCCAATGGCCCAGCCTGGCGGTGCCGACGAAGTCGGTGGTGAGGCTGACGGTCGAGACCGCCTGGAGCGTCTCGTCCGTGGTCACCAGCGCGAAGCTCAGGGCCACGTCCGCCATGGTGCCGAGCACGCCGCCATGCGCCATCGCCCGCAGGTTCATGTGCTTTTCCTCCAGCGGCAGCCCGACGATCGGCTGGCCGTCGCGGCGCGCCTCGTAGAACGGACCGAGGAAGCCGAGATAGGCGCTCCTGAAACGTAGCGGGCTGAAGCCTTCGGGAATGGCGATCGTCGTGTCGGGCATGAGGCGCTTCCGGCGGGGAGGGACGTGCCTTGATAACCGCAGCGCGCCGCGTCGGCAAAGCCTTCCTGAATCAAGACGGCCGGCGCTGGGCGCCGGCCGCCGACGAAAATCCGCTGCGGTCAGTAGGTGTAGCCGTCGTCGACCGGATGCTGGCTGCCCGGCACGATATAGGCGCGGCCGGACGAGTCGTAGCACATGGTCGCGGCCATCTTCACGGTATAGCCTTCCACGTCCTCGAGCCGGTTGACCACGCGGCAGGGCTGCTGCGGCGCATAGTAGGCGGGCGGCGGCGGCGCGTAGGAGACCGTGCGGCCGTAATAACGGTCGTTGCGGTCGTTCGCGGCCGAGGCGATCAGCGCGCCCGCGGCCAGGCCGCCCACGAGGGCGAAGGGCCAGGCGCTGCCGCCACGATGGTGATGATAGTGATGATGCCCCCAACCACGGGCCACCGCCTGGCTCGGCAGGGCGGCCGTGCCGATGATCGCGGCGCTGGCCGCCAGGACCGTCAGTTTCTTGAAGTTCATCATGGCATTACTCCACGCCAGTCGAGTTGTTTAGCCGATAGTATGCAAGCCTGGGATGAACGCCGGCTGAATGTTGAAGATAACCGTTCGCCGTCCCGTGGCAAGTATTTCGCCGCCGGAAAAAAGGCCGCCGTGGGAAACGGCGGCCTTTTCCGGGTCTCAATAGTAATTCAGTGGATAGTAGTCGCCGTCGATGATGTAGGCGACGCCGTACGGATTGTAGCACTGGATGCCGCCGACCAGGGCCGGACGGCCGTCCCAGGTCCAGTAGCGGGTCACCGGGATGCAGCCGCGATCGCGCCAGTAGGCCTGGCGGTAGCCGCCCCAGATCGGGCCGTAATAGGGCCGCCACGAGCTGTAGTGGTGACGGTGCCGCCAGTAATAGTCGCGGTCGCGCCAGGACCGGCGATAGTCGTAGCGGTGGTGATGGGGCTGGGCACGGTAGTGGCTGTAGTGCCGCCGGTCGTAACGGCGATTGTTGTCGTAGCGAGCGGGCGGTTCAGACCTTTCCAGCAGCCGAGGG
>CAZVVC010000152.1:0-8847 GCA_964630425.1 uncultured Bifidobacterium sp.
AATCCTCCTTAATTCACAACCTCAAATCTGTGCCATTGGCGCTGACGCCGGACATGTCTGGCAGGATGATGGGCGTCGTGCGCCCTGACAGGATCATATTGCTTGGAGCAGTCCTGGCGACTTTGGGCGCCGGGGATGTCATCGTCGCGGGGACTGCCGTGGCGCAGACCGCCGAAGCGCCTCAGCGCGCCGGCGCGATCACCCAGATCGAAAGCGTCACGACGACCGCGCGAAAGCGCGAGGAGCCTCTCCAGGAGGCGCCCGTCGCCGTGACCGCGCTCAGCGGGGAGGCGTTGGCGCTGAAATACACCACCGATCTCAAGACCCTCAATTTTCCGGCGCCGAGCGTGAACATCTCCAAGATCGGGGTGTTCGGCAATTCGGTTTCCGTTTTCATCAGGGGCATCGGCAATGGCGACGTGGACGCGACGACGGATCCGCCCGTCGCGATCTTCGTCGACGGCGTCTACATCGCGCGCCCCGAGGCCTCGAGCCTCGACCTGTTCGACGTGGAGGCCATCGAGATCATGCGCGGCCCGCAGGGGACGCTCTTCGGCCGCAACACCACGGCGGGCGCCATCCAGGTGCGGACGCGGCGCCCCAGCGGAGATTTCGACATGCGCGGGCGGCTGACCTTCGGCCAGTACGGGCATTTCGACATCCGGGCCTCGATCGACGTGCCCATCGTGCAGGGCAAGGTCGATGCGAAGCTGGCGGTGCTGTCGACACAGAACGACGGCTTCTACAGGGACTCGGTTTCGGGCGGCAAGCTGGGCGGAGAGGACAGCCTGGCGCTGCGCCCCATGATCCGCTTCACCCCGACCGAGAACTTCGAGTTCACCCTGATCGGCGAGTACAACCGCGCGAGGAACGACCTGTTGCCCGGTGTCAACGGGGCGCGTCCCGGCCAGGTGCTCTGCGCGGCCTGGGGCTATTGCGGGCGCCCGCGCGCGCCTCGCGGCGAATTCACCAAGGCCGATTTCCTCGTCACGACCGATCATCCCAACGCCGCGAACCACAACGACGTCTGGGGCCTGACCGGCGAGCTCGTTTGGGATGTGGGGCCGGGCGCCATCACATGGGTGTCCAACTACCGCAAGTCGGACTCCTTCATCGAATACGACACCGACGGCACGGCCGCGCCGATGTTCTACACGACCCGCGATACGACCCATAAGCAGGCGTCGACCGAACTCCGCTTCGCGTCCTCGGCCTGGGACGACTTCGATTTCGTCGCCGGCGTCTATGGCTTCTACCAGAAATACTATCTTCACCGCCGGACGCTGAACCAGAACTCGCCGGTCGCGGCGATCGCCGATACCGTGTCCAACACCGGCCAGACCCACAAGAGCGTCTCGGTCTTCGCCGAGGGCAACTATCATGTCACCGACAGGCTGACCCTGACGGTGGGCGGCCGCTATTCGTGGGAGGAGAAGTCGTTCTTCCAGGAGCCTTTCGGGCCTTTCCCCAATCCGGGGCCGCGGATCGAGCCCGATCCGGCGAGCTGGAGCAATTTCGGGCCGAAGGCGGGGATTTCCTATCAGGTCACGGATGACGCGCTGGCCTATGCGACCTATTCGCGCGGCTTCAAGAGCGGCGGGTGGAACGGCCGCGGCGGCACGCCGACGACGCTTGGCCCTTACGATCCCGAAGTGGTCGATGCCTTCGAGGTCGGCATCAAGAGCGACTGGTTCGGCAGCCGCCTGCGGGCGAATCTGAGCCTGTTCCTGAACGAGTACAAGGACCTCCAGCGGACCGTCATCCGGTTCCTGCCGGGCGCCCCCAATCCCCAGGAGACCGTGACCTCCAACGCCGCGAGCGCCAAGATCAAGGGCGTCGAGTTCGAACTGACGGCGATCCCCGTGGAAGGGCTGCAACTGACGGCCAACGCCAGCTACCTCGACGCCAAATACGGCAATTTCTGCGCCGACCTGGACGGGCCCTCGTTCTTCGCCTCGGCGCCCACCTCGCCCTGCGGCGGCACCGTCGCCAATATCACCGCGCCGGGCGGCACGGGGCCGGGCAACTATCTGCTCGACGACGACTTCTCGGGCATCCCGCTGCAGCGCGCGCCCAAGTTCCAGCTCACCCTGGGCGCCACCTACGAGATTCCCGTCGGCGATGTGGGCTCGGTCGTCCTCAACGCCAACTACTCCTATATCAGCAACCTCAACGTGTCGGTCGCCGGGGTGCCGATCGCCGAGCGCGGCAAGGTCAACCTCGTCGACGCCAGCATCACCTACAAGGACATCGACGGGCGCTACAGCGTCTCGCTGTTCGGCCGCAACCTGACCAACGAGATCTATCTCGACAGCATCACGCAGGTTTCCGTGCTCTTCGACACCTATGGCCTCAGCGCCCCGCGCCGCTGGGGCGTGGAGTTGAGTTTCGATCTCTGATCGGGCGGGATGCTCCCTGAACCGCGGGCCGGCGTCAGCCGGCCCGTTTTTTATCGGCGGCGGCCCGACCCGCGCGGCATGTTGTGCCGGACCGCGGGGCGTGGCAGCCTGACGCCATGAGCGCGGTCGAACTGATCGGTCTGGCGACGACACTCAGCCTGCTGGCGGGCTGGCGGCTGTATCTGTGCGTCTTCGCCGCCGGGCTTGCCATGCATATGGGATGGATCGAGCTGCCCCAGCATCTGCACGGCCTTGCCGTGCTGGCGAGCCCGTGGGTGATCGGCGCGTCGGCGGTGGGGCTGGTCGCCGAGTTCCTGGCCGACAAGGTGGCCTGGGTCGATTCCCTGTGGGACACGGTCCACACCATCATCCGGCCCGTCGGCGGCGCACTGCTCGCGCTGGCGGTGGTCGATCCCGGCGATCCGGTCTGGCAGGTGGTCGCCGTGCTGCTGGGCGGCGGCGCGGCGTTCGTGTCGCACGGCGCCAAGGCGGGGGCGCGGGCGGTGGTGAACACCAGCCCCGAGCCGTTCAGCAACGTCGCGGTCTCGTCGGTCGAGGATGTGGTCACGGGCGGCCTGCTGGTGTTCGCCCTCGCCAACCCGGCCGCGGCCGTCGTCATCGGCGTGCTGCTCATCGCGCTGGTGGTCGGGCTGATCGTGCTGCTGCGCCGCCTGCTCGCCCGGCTGACGGGCGGCCGGCGGTCCGCGAACCCGCTTCCGCCGGGTTGACTCCGGCCCGCGCCGCGACATCTATCGGCTGAGGGCCGAGGAGATCGCATGAGCGTGCAACTCAATCACACCATCGTCTGGTGCAGCGACAAGCGCCGGTCCGCGGCGTTCCTGTCGGACATGCTCGGCCTGCCCGCGCCGAAGCCGTTCTCTCATTTCCTGGTGATCGAGACGGGAAACGGGGTGTCGCTGGACTTCGCCGAGAAGCAGGGGCCGGTGTCGCCGCAGCACTACGCCTTCCTGGTGAGCGAGGCCGAGTTCGACGGCATCCATGAACGGATCCTGGAGAAGGGCCTGGACCACTGGGCGGACCCGGGCCGCACCCGGCCCGGCGAGATCAACCGCAACGACGGCGGCCGGGGCGTCTATTTCCTCGACCCCGATGGCCATGTGCTCGAGGCGCTGACCCGGCCATACGGCAGCGGCTGACCCGCACGTCGGGATTGCGCGCGGACGGCGTTCGCACAACAATCCTCCCGTCCATCCGAGGGGGATCGAACGACAAGATGCGCATGCTCAGCGTGGTCACCGCCTGTTTCAACGAAGAAGACAATGTGGAGGAGCTCTACCGCCGCGTCAGGGCGCAGGTCGAGGCGCTGGGGCGCTACGGCTACGAGCACATCTTCATCGACAACGCCTCGACCGACCGGACCGTGGAGATCCTGAAGCGGATCGCCGCCGAGGACCGCAACGTGAAGATCATCGTCAACGCGCGCAATTTCGGCCACATCCGCTCGCCGTTCCACGCGCTGATGCAGGCGCGCGGCGGCGCGGTGATCTCCATCGTCGCCGACCCCCAGGACCCGCCGGAGATGCTGCCCGAGCTGGTCGCGAAATGGGAGGAGGGGTTCGAGGTGGTGCTCTGCGTCAAGCGCGCCAGCGAGGAAACCGCCGCCATGTTCTGGCTGCGGAAGGCCTATTACGCCGTGGTCGAGCGGCTCTCGGAAATCCCCACCATCCAGAATTTCACCGGGTTCGGCCTCTATTCCCGGCGCGTCATGGACGAGGTGAGGCGCTATGGCGATCCCAATCCCTATTTCCGCGGCATGATCGCCGAGATCGGCCTGCCGTGGCACGAGATCCCCTACGACCAGCCGGTCCGCAAGCGCGGCATCACCAAGAACAATTTCTATACCCTCTACGACCTGGCCATGCTGGGCATCACCAACCTGTCCAAGGTGCCGCTGCGGCTGGTGACGGCGCTGGGCTTCGTCACCGCCGCCGGCGCGTTGCTCACCGGCCTCGCCTATTTCGTCTACAAGCTGATGTTCTGGCACGATTTCGAGGTGGGGCTGGCGCCGCTGGTCATCGGCATGTTCTTCCTGGGCGCGGTCCAGCTGATCGCGCTGGGCATCATCGGCGAATATGTGGGCGCGGTGCACACCACGGTGCAGCGGCGGCCCTATGTCACCGAGCGGGAGCGGGTGAATTTCGACGGGGACGGCGAGCCGCCTCAGCCCCGCTGATCGCGGTCGGCGCGCGTCTCGTCGGCCGCGACGGCCTTTTCATAGCAGTCGGGGCAGATTCCGTGGCTGACGGTCCGCGACGACCTGCCGCCCAGCCGCCGGTATTCCTCGGCGCTGATCCAGGCGCGCTCGGTCTTCGACGCGGCCGGCGGCCACGCGACCGAGCGGCAATAGCTGCAGATGGTCACCAGCACTCTGACGTTGGGCTCGTCCATGTGAGGCGGTCTCTCGTCTCAAAGGGTCATGGTGTCAATGATATAGGTTGAATATTCGCTTTGTATAACATGGCCGGCCGGGCAAGTCTCCCGGATCGGGCAACAGGGAGCGACCGTCGGGGCCGCTCCCCTTTCGTTCTTCAGCTCTTTCGGCTTCAGCCCTTCTGGGAAAGCGCGTCGACCTCGGCCACCTCGTCCGGCGTCAGCCGCCAGGTGACGGCCTCGGCGTTGCGTGCGACCTGCTCGGGCTTGGTGGCGCCGGCGATGACGCTCGCCACGCCGCGCTTGGCCAGCAGCCAGGCGAAGGCCAGGTCCAGCAGTTCCTTGCCGCGGGCGGCGGCGAAGGCGCTCAGCTTGTCGGCGATCTCCCAGTTGGCGTCGGTGGCGTACATGTTGCCCAGGCCCTGGAGACGGCCGAAACGGCTGTCCTGTCCGCTGGCCTCGCCGCGCTTGTACTTGCCGGTGAGGAAGCCGGAGGCGAGCGGGAAATACGGCACCAGGCCCATATTGGCCGCCGCCAGCGCCGGGATGAGGTCCTTCTCGATGTCGCGGGCGACCAGGCTGTACTGGTTCTGCGAGGCGATGTAGCCGTTGAAGCCGTGATATTTGGCGGTCCAGTGCGCCTCGGTCACCTGCCAGGCGGGCAGGTTGCTGCAGGCGGCATAGCGGATCTTGCCCTGATGGATCAGTTCATCCAGCGCCCGCAGCGTCTCCTCGACCGGGGTGATGCCGTCCGGGATGTGCAGGTAGTAGAGGTCGATCCAGTCGGTGTTCAGCCGCTTCAGGCTGGCCTCGACCGCCTGCATGATGTAGCGGCGCGAGGCGCCGTTCAGGCCGTCGGCGGGGCTCATGGACTTCATGCCGAACTTGGTGGCGATGACCACGTCCTTGCGGCGCGGGCCGAGCAACTGGCCCAGATAGGCTTCCGAGTTGTTCTCCTGCGTGCCGTCGCCATAGATGTCGGCGGTGTCGAGATGGTTGACGCCCAGGTCGAGCGCCTTGTGCAGCACCGCCTTCGAGGCCGGCACGTCGATCTGCCAGCCGAAATTGTTGCAGCCGAGGCCGAGCGTCGACACGCGCAGGCCCGAATAACCCAAAAGCCGTTCTTCCATGAAATCCTCCCTTGAACCCCTGGCGGACGCTCCCCGAGCGCCCTTCGACGCAATGAGTGCCCTGAAAGGAAGGGTATGTCACCGCAATTCTTGCGCGGGTTTTTCAGCGGGGAAGGGTGGACGGGAAGATGCCGGGGTCATCCCGGTATCGGGGCAGGATCGCCGTTGGAGCATGACGCGCGTCGAAGCGAATGCGCCCGTCCGAAGCGTCCGCTGGTTTTCGTAAAACACGTGTTGTACGATAAACAATCGTTCTGCTGGGGAGCGGAACGTCGGGACGTTAACGGGGAGAGAGATCATGAAGCTGCTGACACCGATCCAGGTGGGTCCGATGCAGGTCCAGAATCGCGTCGTCTCGACGGCGCATGCGGCCTTTCTGGACTTCTTCAGTCCGAACTCGAACGGCGAACGCTACATGGCGTATCAGGAACGGCGTGCCAGGGGCGGCGCCGGGATGATCATCTTCACGGCCATGCATGTGCACGAGTCGAGCCAGATTCCGTATCATTTCGTCTTCGATGCCGAGACCATGGCGCCGAAGTTCCAGCAGATCTCCACCCGGCTTCACCGGCATGGGACAAAATGCATCTCGCAGCTCTTCCATTTCGGCGCCCAGGCCAAGTCGAACCAGCGCGACGACTTCCACCCGCTGTGGAGCTTCTCGGGGACGACGACCCTCGACGGCGAGGTCAGCCACAAGATGACCGACGACGAGATCGAGGAGGTCATCGATGCCTATGCCGTCGCCGCCAGGGTCGCGACGGAGAACGGCATGGACGGCGTCGAGCTGCACGGCACTCACGGTTACCTGATCCAGCAGTCGTTCAGTCCCTTCGCGAACCAGCGTGACGACAAGTGGGGGCAGGATCTCTATTTCCTGAAGACGCTGGCCCGCCGCGTCCGCGAGGCCATCGGGCCGGACAAGGTGATGGGGTTCCGCATATCGGTGGACGACTTCATCAGCATCGACGACGGCGGCGTCGGGCCGGAGCGGCTGCGCAGGATCGCCTCCGAGACCATCGGCACGGGACTCTTCGACTATCTGAACCATTCGGAAGGCACCGGCGGCGCCCATTACGCGCGTGCCATCGGCTCCTTCCGCCACAAGTTCGGCGAGTACCTGCCGCTGACCAAATTGCTCCGTGACGCCATCGGCGCCGTCGTGCCGGTGATCGGCGTGAGCAAGATCCCGACCCCGGATCTGGCGGAGCAGGCCTTGCAGGAGGGCGCCTGCGACATGGTCGGCATGACCCGTGCCCAGATCGCCGACCCGGACCTGGTCAACAAGGTGGCCAGCGGCAAGGCGCACCGCGTGCGGACCTGCACGGGCTCGAACCAGGGATGCTATGACCGGGCCTCCTTCGGCATCACCTGCTTCCAGAATCCCGAGGTCGGCGAGGAAAACCGCTTCAGGAAGCTCGACGTGCCGATCTCGCAGGTCAAGCGGCTGCTGGTCATCGGCGGCGGCCCCGCCGGCATGAAGGCGGCCGAGATCGCGGCGAAGCGTGGTCACATGGTGACCCTGGCCGAGGCGGGCTCCCGTCTCGGCGGGCGGCTCAACCTCGTCGAAAGCGCCGGAGACTCGAAGAACCTGCTGAGCGCCGTCTCATGGGTCGAGGAAGAGCTGGCGGAACTTCCCGTCAAGATACTCATGCAGACGGTCGTGGACGAGGATTTCGTCAGGGACTTCAAGCCGGACGCCATCATCCTGGCGACCGGCGCCTATACGACCGGCGAACTGGCCATCCCCAGCGACGGCTCGATCCAGATCCTGTCGTCGGATGACGCGGCCATCGGACAGTTCGAAGGAACGAAGTTCGAGCTGAAGGGTACGACGTCGCTGATGGTTGACCTGCGCGGCAACTACGAAACCGCGCTGGTGGTGGAATCCCTGGCACGCCGCGGCAGCAGGGCGACCGTGGCCACTCCGGCACCCGTATTCGGGCGCAATCTGGGAGCCTCCCACGTGGACGATTTCTATCGGACGGTGATGCCTGAACTGGGGATCAGGCTGCTGCCGTCGACCAGCATCGCCCGGGTCAGCCAGGGGCGGGTCCATCTGAGGAACGCCGTCTCGGGCGCCGAGATCGAGGAGTTCTTCGACTTCATCGTCGCGGGGACGTCACCCAAGCCGAAGGATTCGCTTTATGAGACGCTCAGGCGGTATGCCCCCACCAAACTTGTCGGCGATGCGATCGCGCCGCGAGACGCGATGATGGCTTTCCGCGAGGGCGACAGAGCAGGCAGAACCGTATAACGGCGCGTGCCGGGCAGGGCGGTCCGGATCACCGGACGCCACCGCGCCGCGCTACAGCCGGGCTCCCGCACTGTAGCGCCTACGGGCTGCGCAAGGCCGCGATGGCGCGGATGGCGGAACTAGGGGTTTCGGGTCGACTGATGTGCTCGGTTTCTGGTCATCAGACTTCCAAGGAAGTGGATAGATATACCGTCGAGGCCGAGCAAAAATTGATGTCCGACCAGGCGCTTGATATCTATGCCGGGGCACAAACGACGAACGAAAGTGCCCCACTTTTGTCCCCGAAAAATTCAGTGGGACAATAGTGCTCTCTAACCCCTTGAAAATGTAAGGCTGTCTTTTGTGATGGTGCCCAGGGGCGGAATCGAACCACCGACACCGTGATTTTCAGGTTTCATCGCCTCGTTGGCGGGCTGTTCTGATTAATTCCCGGCGCGCCTGATTTGCTTGGGAAATGGGGCGTTGAGCCCTGTCGGATCGTCCAGAACATTCTCGGAACCTCTGTGTAATTCTCGGCAGAATTTCACGCGGTTTACACCTGCGTGTTCCCGATAAGGTCTATATGCGTTTGGCCGGTCTAATCCTTGCGAGGGCGCGCCATCTCGCGCACGTGCGCGCCCGCGACTGTCCGGTGCCCGCCTACCAGCAATCCGGGGTGGGGGGCTCCAGT
>CAZVVC010000153.1:0-8832 GCA_964630425.1 uncultured Bifidobacterium sp.
GTATTCCGAGCGCGGGCCGTAGGTGGTCAGCTTGCCGGTCACCACCACCTCCAGCCCGTCCTCGGGCCGGAAGGTCAGGCGGCCGGTGGTGCCCTTCCACATCACCGCCTTCACCTTGGCGGCCTCGTCCTTCAGGCACATGTAGAGGTGGCCCGAGCGGGCGGCCATGAACTCGGTGATCTCGCCGCGCACGCGGACGTGGTCGAACCGGGTCTCCAGGGTCCGCTTGATGGCGGTGGACAGTTCGCCGACCGAATATTCGGGGACGTTCGGGGCCGCGCCGGCCGAAGGGGTTGTGCTCATGGGGGCCTATGCTACAAGAGCCGCACCCCGGAAGGAAGAAGAGCAGCATGAACATTCTCGTCGTCGGCTCGGGCGGGCGTGAACACGCCCTGTGCTGGGCCATCGCCGCCTCGCCCCTGTGCGACAGGCTGTATTGCGCGCCCGGCAATGGCGGGATCGCGCGGGACGCGGAATGCGTCGCCATCGCCGCCGACGACATCGGCGGCATCGTCGCCTTCTGCAAGGAAAAGGGCATCGATTTCGTCGTCGTCGGGCCGGAAGGGCCGCTGGTCGCGGGCCTCGTCGATGCGCTCGGCGCGGCGGGCGTCAAGGCGTTCGGGCCGCGCGCCGATGCCGCCGTGCTGGAAGGCTCCAAGGGTTTCACCAAGGATCTGTGCGCCAAATACGGCATCCCCACCGCCGCCTATGGCCGCTTCCCGGATGCCGCTTCGGCCAAAGCGTTCGTCGCGGAAAAGGGCGCGCCCATCGTGGTGAAGGCCGACGGCCTCGCTGCCGGCAAGGGCGTCATCATGGCCGAGACCGAGGGCGAGGCGCGCGCCGCCATCGACGACATCTTCGGCGGCAGGTTCGGCGCCGCGGGCGCCGAGGTGGTGATCGAGGAATGGCTGATCGGCGAGGAGGCCAGCTTCTTCGCCCTCGTCGACGGCGACCATGCGCTCGCCCTCGCCGCCGCCCAGGACCACAAGCGGGTAGGCGACGGCGACACCGGCCCCAACACCGGCGGCATGGGCGCCTACTCGCCCGCGCCGGTGGTGACCGACGACATGGCCGCGCAGGTGATGGCGCGCATCATCGAGCCCACGGTGAAGGCGATGGCCGCCGAAGGCCGCCCGTTCCGCGGCGTGCTGTTCGCCGGGCTGATGATCACGGACACAGGGCCGCAGCTCATCGAATACAACGTCCGCTTCGGCGACCCGGAATGCCAGGTGCTGATGATGCGCCTCAAATCCGACATCCTGCCCGCGCTGATCGCCAGCGCCGACGGCCAGCTCAAGGATTTCGACCTGCGCTGGCACGACCGGCCCGCGCTCACCGTGGTCATGGCGGCGAAGGGCTATCCCGGCGACTACGTGAAAGGCACCGAGATTCGCGGCCTCGACCGGGTCGGCGGCGACGTCCAGGTGTTCCACGCCGGCACCGCGCTGAAGGACGGCAAGGTCATCGCCACCGGCGGCCGCGTGCTGGCCGTCACCGCCATGGCCGACACGGTCGCCGACGCGCAGCAGAAGGCCTACGCCGCCACCGACGCCATCGACTGGCCCGAAGGCTTCTGCCGCCGCGACATCGGCTGGCGCGCCCTGCGTTAAGTAATACGGGGACATAATACCTATTTCGCGGCCCATCGGGCCAATCCTTCCGCGCTGGAATAGGTATTATGTCCCTGTATTAGCCGTAGGTATTATGTCCCTGTATTATGGCATCTTCGTTGGGCGTCTCGATACACCGGCCTTTGGCCGGCACTCGACGAGAGCGGGGAATGGGTGTGGCATCGGCTTTTCTCGCGGCCGCACCAACTCCCGCCCACGCCGAGTGATTTCGCGCAGCGACATCGTATCGAGACGCGCACGGGCGGATGCCGGGCCGACCGCTGCTTTACTCCCCGCCGATTTGCGCTAAAAAAGGCCTGCCCACAACAATACGGGGACAGTCATGGCGATCGACCGCGCGACCGAATTTTCCGGCACCCAGGAGGTGCGCGAGCAGCACCGCTTCGACGTCTCGCGGCTTCAGGCGTTCATGGAACAGAACGTCGAGGGCTTTTCCGGCCAGCTCAACGTGGCGCAGTTCAAGGGCGGCCAGTCAAATCCCACCTTCATGCTGGACGCGGGCGGCAAGCGCTACGTCATGCGCCGCAAGCCGCCGGGAGAGCTGCTGAAGTCGGCCCATGCGGTCGATCGCGAATACAAGGTGATCACCGCGCTGGGCAAGACCGACGTGCCGGTGCCGAGGACCTATGCGCTGTGCACCGACGACTCGGTGGTCGGCACCTGGTTCTACATCATGGACTGCCTCGACGGCCGCATCTTCTGGACGCCGGACCTGCCCGAGGTGCCCAAGGAAGGCCGCCGCGCCATCTACGAGGGCATGGTCGATGCGCTGGCGAAGCTGCACAAGGCCGACTTCCGCGCCATCGGGCTGGAGGATTTCGGCAAGCCCAGCGACTACATCGCCCGGCAGATCCATGTCTGGTCGAAGCAGTACCGGCTGTCCCGGACCGAGGAGATCGAGGCCATGGACAGGCTGATGGACTGGCTGCCGGCCAACCTGCCGCCCGATCACGGCCCCTGCGTCGTCCACGGCGACTTTCGGCTCGACAACATGATCTTCCATCCCACCGAGCCGCGCGTCATCGGCATCCTCGACTGGGAGCTGTCGACCATCGGCGACCCCATGGCCGATTTCAGCTACAACTGCATGCCCTATCACCTGGTGTCGCAGGCCAACACCACCGGCCTCGTGCACCGCGACGTGGCGGAGCTCGGCATCCCGACCGAGGCGGAGTACATCCGCATGTATTGCGAGCGGACCGGGCGCGACGGCATCGACAACTGGGACTATTACCTCGTCTACAACATCTTCCGGCTGGCGGCGATTTCCCAGGGCATCATGGGCCGCGTCGTCGCCGGCACGGCGGCCAGCGCCAAGGCGGCCGAATCCGGCCGGCAGGCCCGTCCCCTTGCAGAAAAGGCATGGGAGATGGCCCGGAAAATCGGGGCGTAACGCTCGGTTGGGACTGTTTTTTCCCGTCCCGTCCCGTTAACACACGCGCAAACGGCGAGGTGCGGCCGGCACCTCGGCCCTGACGGCTATTGCCGCGGCGCCTCGCCGAAGAAGATCAAGGAGCGCAGATGAACCTCGACAAGATTTCCGCCGGCGTCAATCCGCCCAGCGACATCAACGTGATCATCGAGATCCCGCTGGGCGGGGTGCCGGTGAAGTACGAGCTGGACAAGGAATCGGGCGCCCTCTACGTCGACCGGTTCCTGCATACCGCCATGTACTATCCGGGCAATTACGGCTTCATCCCGCAGACCCTGGCGGCCGACGGCGATCCCTGCGACGTGGTGGTCATCAGCCAGGTGCCGGTGGTGCCGGGCGCGGTGATCCGCTGCCGCCCCATCGGCGCGCTGGTGATGCAGGACGAGGCCGGGGCCGACGAGAAGATCGTCGCCGTGCCGGTGGACAAGCTCCACCCCTTCTACACGGGCATCAAGTCGTACCGCGACCTGCCGCCGATCCTGTGCGAGCAGATCGGCCACTTCTTCCAGCACTACAAGGATCTGGAGAAGGACAAATGGGTCACCATCGCCAAGTGGCTCGACGTCGAGGACACCCAGCAGCTCGTGCTCGACGGCATGGCGGCGGCGCAGGCCGCCAAGGGCTGACGCGGCCCGCCCGCGCGGTATCGCATCGCGCCGGCCTCCCGATTGATATAGGCTTGTAACATTCCGCGCGCCTCGCGGCGTGCACGCTTCATTTCGGCCAACGACGCGCTAATTGGAAAGTGTGGCCGCCCTCTTGGGGAAGAGGGCGTGGAAACGGGAGATACACATGCCCAAACCGGGGCCGGGCGATCCGCTCGACGCCGTGCTGGCGCGACAGGCGCTGCACGACCTCAACGCCTTGTACGGAAGGGCGCTCGACAGATGCGACCTGCCGCTGCTGGCCAGCCTGTTCCATAGGGACGCGACGGTGTCCTTCGGCATCATGGAGACCGGCGCGGCGGAATTCTGCCCGCGCGTGCTCGAGGTCATGGGATCGTTGCGCCGCACGGCGCACAGCCTCGCCAACGAATGGTTCGACATCCGCGGCGACCGCGCGGCCGGCGAATACTACCTGTTCTCGGCGTTCAGCTACGGGACCGAGGGCGAAGGCGAAGGGGTGGAAGGCTTCGTGGGCGGCCGCTACGCCGCCCGGTTCGAGCGCCGGGGCGGGGCATGGAAATACGCCCATCTCATGCTGGTGATGGACTGGAACATGAACAATCCGTCCACCGCCCAGTGGCACCTGCGGTTCGGCGTGCGCGGCGACCGCAAGCCGGCGGACCTGCTCTACAGCGGGCTGTTCCAATGAGCGCGGCGCTGGAGGCGGCCCTCCGGGAACTGGCCGACAAGCACGCGATCGAGCAGGTGCTCGCCGCCCACGGGCGCGGCATCGACCGGTCGGACCATGCGCTGATGGCAGGCTGCTACCACCCGGGCGCCACGGTGGAATACGGCGTGTTCGCCGGTCCGGCGGCCGAGTTCTGCGCCATGGTGACGGACGTCCCGCCCGACCGGCCGCCCGGCACCCACCGCGCCTCCAACATCTGGATCCGGGTCGACGGCGACGGCGCGGTGGCCGAGAGCCACGGGCTGGGCTACCGCGACGAGACCGACGAGGAGGGCCGTGTGCAGCGGTTGATGGGCGGGCGCTACCTCGACCGGCTGGAGCGGCGCGGCGGCGCCTGGAAGATCGTCCACCGCGCCTTCGTCCTGGACTGGAACATCAACCTGCCCTGGTCCATGGACATGGCGGCGCCGACCTACGCCGGACTGCTGCTCGGCGCCCGCGGCCCCGCCGATCCGGCGACCCGGATGCTGACGCAATGGGCGGGCGAGCCGGCCCGCGCGAGCGCCGCCGTCCCATCGGCGGACCGCGCCGACGCCATCGACCGGGCGGTGTCGAAACAGGCGCTGCACGAGATCAACACCGCCTATTGCCGCGCCGCCGACCGGGCCGACGACGGGCTCATGCGCGGCCTGTGGCACGAGGGCGCCAAGGTGTCCTCTGGCGAGTATTCCGGCGGCTTCGGGGGCTTCTGCGACTACTGGGCGGGCGTGCGCGACCGCTTCGAGCGCATCGCGCACCTGATCGGCAACGACTATTACGAGATCGCCGGCGACCGGGCGGTGGGCGAGACGCAGGTGGCGCGCATCGAGGTGCTGCCCCGCAAGACCGGCACGGTGGACCGGATGATCGGCGGCCGCTTCCTCGACCGCTTCGAGCGCCGGGACGGGGTCTGGAAGCTGTCGGGGCGCGCCTTCGTGCTGGACTGGAACGTCAACCGGCCGACCACCGCGCTGTGGGATAGCGGCGTGTTCGCCAGCCTTACGCTCCGGGGCGGCCGCGCGCCCGACGATCCGGTCTATGCGCTCTGGGGCTGAGCCGCGCCTCAGCCGTCGAGCACCTCGCGGATCCGGGCGGCCAGCATCTGGCGGGTGAACGGCTTGGAGATCAGCACCACGTCCGGATCGAGCCGGCCCTGGTGGATGATGGCGTTGTCGGTATAGCCCGACATGTAGATGGTGCGGCATCCGGGCACCGTCGCGCTCACCGCGTTGGCCACGTCGCGGCCGCTCATGCCGCGCGGCAGCACCACGTCGGCCAGCAGCAGCTCGGGCCGCAGCCCGTTCTCGACCAGGGCGATGGCCTCGGCGCCGTTCCCGGCCGCATGGACCACATAGCCGAACATCTCCAGCGAGCGCATCACGGACCGGCGCACGGCGGGATCGTCCTCGACCAGCAGCACCACCTCGCGGCCGGCCGGCGTCGCCTCGGGCGGCTCGCCGGCGACGTCGACCTGCGCGGCGGCGACGACGCGCGGGAAGTACAGCTTCACCGCCGTGCCGTGGCCCTCCTCGCTGTAGATCTTCACATGGCCGCCCGACTGCTTGACGAAGCCGTACACCATGGACAGGCCCAGGCCGCTGCCCTTGCCCACGTCCTTGGTGGTGAAGAACGGATCGAACGCCCGCTCCAGCACCTCGCGCGTCATGCCGGTCCCGGTGTCGGTCACGGCGATCATCACGTACTGGCCCGGCCGCACGTCGTCATGGGTTCGGGCATAGTCGTCGTCCAGCCGGGTGTTGACGGTCTCGATGGTCAGCTTGCCGCCCTCGGGCATGGCGTCGCGCGCGTTGACGGCCAGGTTGATCAGCGCGTTCTCGAGCTGGGCGGTATCCACCTCGACGGACCAGACGCCCGCGGTCAGCACGGTCTCCACGTCCAGGTTCTCGCCCAGCGCCCGGTGCAGCAGGCGCATCATCTCGCGCACCAGCAGGTTGACGTTGGCGACGGTGGGCTGGAGCGGCTGGCGGCGCGAGAAGGCGAGCAGCCGCCCGGTCAGCTCGGCGCCGCGCCTGATGGCGTTCAGCGCCACCCTGATGCACTCGCTGGCCTCGGGGTCGCCGCCGACCTTCTCGTCGACCACCTCCAGGTTGAGCTGCAGCGCCATCAGCACGTTGTTGAAGTCGTGCGCGACGCCGCCGGTCAGATAGCCCACCGTCTCCATCTTCTGCGACTGCCGGAGCTGCATCTCCATGTGCTTCTGCTCGGTGATGTCGGTCGAGAAGCCGAGGATGTAGAGCGGCGTGCCCGCGGGATCGTAGACCGGCACCTTGATCGTCCGCAGCAGCCGCTGGCCCTTGTCGCGCGTGTCGATGGTCTCCTCGGGGATCAGCCGGGGCTGGCGCGAGGCGAGGGTGTCGCGGTCCATCCGCATGAACGCCTCCGCCTGGCCGGGCGGGAAGAACGCCCGGTCGTCCTTGCCGATCACTTCGCGGCGCTCGATCCCCAGCAGCTCCTCGCCGGTCCGGTTGAGGGTGATGAACCGCAGGTCCTCGGCATCCTTCACGAACAGCATCGCCGGGATATGCTCGACGATCTGGTCGAGGAAGGTCTGCGTCCGCAGGCTGGCCAGTTCCGCCTCGCGGCGCTCGGTGATGTCCTGCACCGTCCCCGACAGGCGCACCGCCCTGCCCGAGGCGTCGAAGGCGGCTTCGGCCTGCGCGGCGAGGATGCGCACCGCGCCGTCCGGCCGGATGATGCGGTAGTCCCAGGAATGGGCGCCGCTGCGCGAGGCCAGGCACCTGTCCAGCGCCGCGCGCACCGTCGCCCTGTCCTCGGGATGCACCAGGGCCAGCATGGCGTCGACCGGCATGGGCTCGCTCTCCGGCGGCAGGCCGAAGATGCGCCGGATCTCGTCGGACCATGCGATGGCGCCGTCGGCGATGCCCCAGTCCCAATGGCCGAGTCTGGCGATGCGCTGGGCGTTGGCCAGCCGGGACTGGCTGTCCTGCAGGGCCGACTGGGCCCGGCGCTGCTCGGTCACGTCCATGAACGAGGCGATGATCATGCGCTGATTGTCGGCGTCGAAATCGACGATGCTCGCCGCGACCGCCGCCTCGCGGACCTCGCCGTCGGGGCGGATCACGCTGATCTCGCCGATCCATTTCCCGTCGCGTAGCAGATCGGGCAGCGCGATGCTGCCCGTGGGCAGGAACTCCAGCGCGTTGCGGCCGATCACCTCCTGGGCGTCGTCCAGGCCCAGCATGGCGGCGAAGGCGGTGTTGCAATAGGTGATGTTGGCTTCCAGGTCGGCGGTGGCGATCGGGCCGGCCGCCCTGGACAGCGCGTATTCGCGCATGGCCAGCTCGCGGTTGACGGCGTGCAGCCGGGCGTTCTGCTCGGTCAGCTGGCGGTCCATCTCCCACCGCTGGCGGATCTCCTCGTTGAGCCCGGCGTTGGCCGCCTCCAGCTTGGCCGGGCTGGGCAGGGCCACCAGCTTGGGCAGGATCAGCCACAACGCCGCCGCGGTCGCCGCCGAGATGATGCCCGTGGCCGCCTTCAGGATGCCTTCGGTGAAATAATAGGGCTGCCAGATGACGTAGATGGAAAAGAAGTGGGTCAGCCCGCAGGTCAGGATGAGCGCGGAGAAGGCATAGAAGACGGCGTTGAGCTTCAGGTCCGCGCGGCGCCGGGAAAACAGCATCAGCACCAGCGGGATGGAGAAGTAGGACAGGCCGATCACCGCGTCGGAGACGACGTGCAGCCATAGCACGTGGGAATCCCACAGATAGCAGTGCCCATGCGGCATGTAGCCTTCGGCATCGAACAGGCTGTCCAGCCACGCCATCCGCAGTCCCCCTCGGCTCGGAATATTCCGAATTTTATACGGATGATTTACGGCGCCGCGAAGCGGATTTGCGGCATGGCCGCCCGATTGGGCGCGCGAAGGTCCGGCGGTGCCTCACAGCCGCCGGACGCGGTCCGACGGCCCGCCGCGCGTCATGAAGCGCGGCGGCGGCTGGTTGGCGATGCAGGCCGGCGCCACCGGATCGCGCGGCGCGTCGAGAAAGGCGGCGATCGCCGCCTGGGCGCAGGGGCTGACCGGGCTGGGGGAATGGCCGCGGCCGCGGATCACGATCCGGTAGGCCAGCGGCAGGTGTCCGGCCACCCGCTCGGCCACGGCGGCCGGCGTGCGGGTGTCGTAGGCGCCGTTGATCAGCAGGGTCGGCACGGCGCTCTCGACGGGCTCGCGGAAGGCCGCCGGCGCCGTGCCCGCCGGCCATGCGGCGCATTCGGCGCGCAGCAGCGCATCGGGCTCCAGGCCGCGCATCAGCGGATGGTCCCGGGCCGCCTGCGCGATGGCGGCCTCCGGGTTGAAGGGCAGCTCCTCGCGGCACAGCGCCGACAGCAGCAGCGCGTTGGCGTGGGTCTTCCAGTAGCCGTCGAACACCAGCCGCGCGGCGAGATGCCCCACCAGCA
>CAZVVC010000154.1:0-8797 GCA_964630425.1 uncultured Bifidobacterium sp.
GAGCGTCGCCGGCTCCATGATCGGCGGCATCGCCGAGACCCAGGAGATGCTGGATTTTTGCGCCGCCCACGGCATCGTGTCCGACGTCGAGATCATCCCCATGAATGCCATCAACGAGGCCTATGAACGCATGCTCAAAGGCGACGTGAAGTACCGTTTCGTCATCGACATGGCGACCTTGGCCGCCTGATCCCGGATCATCCGAACCCCGTCCAAACTGGAGATACCCCATGAGCACCATCACCGCACCCATTGCCCATCCCGACCGCTTCTTCATCGGCGGCGACTGGGCGCAGCCTTCCGCCGCATCGAAGATCGACGTCATCAACTCGGGCACCGAGGAGCTGTTCGTCAGCGTCGCCGAGGCGCAGGAAGCCGACATCAACCGCGCCGTCGCCGCCGCCCGCGACGCCTTCGACAACGGCCCGTGGGCGCGCATGACCCACAAGGAGCGCGCCGCCTATCTGACCGCCATCGCCGACGAGCTGGCCAACCGGGCCGGCGACCTCGCCCAGATCTGGACCACGGAATCGGGCGTCGTCCAGCGCATCGCCGGGCCGGGCTCGGCCGGCATCCCCGGCGTCTACCGCTATTACGCGGGCCTTGCCGACACCTTCCCGTGGGTCGAGGAGCACAAGCCCCAGTCCGGCAATGTGGGCCTGCTGGTGCGCGAGCCGGTCGGCGTGGTCGCGGCCATCATCCCGTGGAACGCGCCGGCCTCGCTGATCGCCTACAAGGTCGCCCCCGCCCTGCTCGCCGGCTGCACCGTCATCGTCAAGGCCTCGCCCGAGGCGCCCGGCGCCGCCTATGTGCTGGCCGAGGCCGCGGCCAAGGTGGGCCTGCCCGCCGGCGTGGTCAACGTGCTGACCGCCGACCGCGAGGTGTCCGAGCTGCTGGTGCGCCATCCCGGCGTCGACAAGGTGACCTTCACCGGCTCCACCGCCGCCGGCAGGAAGATCGCCTCGATCTGCGGCGAGCGCATCGCCCGCTGCACCCTGGAGCTGGGCGGCAAGTCGGCCGCCGTCATCCTCGACGACTACGACGTGGGCCAGGCGGCCCAGAGGATTTCCGGCATGGCCAGCTTCCTGACCGGCCAGGTCTGCTCCTCGCTCACCCGCATCGTCGTCTCGAAGCAGCGCCATGACGACCTGGTCGAGGCGCTGGCCGCCTCGTTCAGCGCCACCAAGGTGGGCGACCCCTTCGACATGGGCACCCAGATGGGCCCGCTCGCCATGCGCCGCCAGCGCGACCGGGTCGAGGGCTACATCGAGAAGGGCAAGGCCGAAGGCGCCAGGCTCGCGACCGGCGGCGGCCGCCCGTCGCATCTCAACCGCGGCTTCTTCATCGAGCCGACCGTGTTCGGCAACGTGGACAACAACTTCACCATCGCCCGCGAGGAGATCTTCGGCCCGGTGCTGAGCGTGATCCCGGCCGCCGACGAGGCCGAGGCCGTGCGCATCGCCAACGACACCAATTACGGCCTCAACGCCTCGGTGTTCACCAACGACGCCGACCGGGCCTACGCGACCGCGCGCCAGCTTCGCTCGGGCACGGTGGGCCACAACTCGTTCCGCACCGACTTCACCATCTCGTTCGGTGGCTTCAAGCAGTCGGGCATCGGCCGCGAGGGCGGCGTCGAAGGCCTGCATCCGTTCCTGGAAGCCAAGACGGTGATCCTGGACGCCATGCCGTCGGACGTGGAAAGCGCCGGCTGAGGCATCGCCAGACGACGACGCGGCCCGGAGACAGCCTCCGGGCCGCGTCGCTCGCGATGACGGCGCCCTATTTCTTCGGGTCGAGCTTCAGGGATGCCGAGTTGATGCAGTAGCGCAGGCCCGTCGGTCCCGGCCCGTCCGGAAAGACATGGCCCAGATGCGCGTCGCACCGGGAGCACAGCACCTCGGTCCGGATCATGCCGTGGCTGACGTCCCTCTCCTCGTCGATGACGCCCTCGCTGACCGGCGCCGTGAAGCTGGGCCAGCCGCAATGGGACTCGAACTTCTCGTCGGACGTGAACAGCTCCTCGCCGCAGCAGACGCAGCGATAGACGCCCGGCGTCTTCGTGCTGTTGTATTCGCCGGTCCAGGGGCGCTCGGTCGCCTTCTCGCGGGTCACCGCGTACTGGATGGGCGTCAGTTGCTCACGCCACTCGGCTTCTGTCTTGTGGACCTTATCGCTCATGGACCTCTCCGCTTCGCACATCCCATAGATAGCGCCGCCGGTCAGTTCAGGCGAGTCCCCTGACGGGACGGCTGGTCCAGCACGTCGCGGATCGACCGTCCCATCTCGCTCATCTTCGCCGGACTGAGCGCGAAGGACACGGCGAATCCGTCCGGCGTGCCCAGGGAAACGATGTAGGTGTCCGGGTCGTGGGCGCTGCGCTCCACCGTCCAGTCGCCGGCGGGATAGACGATCTTCAGCGTCTCGTCGCCGTGGAACCGGCGCACCGCCTCCTGGGCGATCCTGGGCAGGGTCATCACCATCTGCGACACGCAGCCGATGGGCAGGCTGAACGACACGTCGCCGCCGTCGGCGTCGCGGGCGTTGAGCCGCACGCGGGTGCCGTCTGGCGTCACCTCGAAAGTCGTCAGCGCCTCGGCGTCGATATCCATGGAAGCCGCCCTCCGTTCTGCCGGATCGCTATATTCATTCAGATATTACGATCCGGCCAGACGAAATCGCCTACGGACGGCCGACGATCAGCTTCAGGGAGCCTTCGAGCACCGGCTGGCGGCGCAGATGGCCGAAGCGGGCATCCCAGCGCCCGTCCTCCAGATCGCGGCGCAGACGGGCCTCGAAGCGCGCGACCGCCTCGGGCGCGACGAAGCTCCAGGCCGAGCAGGCCAGCCGGGCATCGGCGCGCAGCAGCATCTCGGGACGTCCGTAATAGGCCTCGTTGAAGCCGTCACGGCACAGCAGCGGGATCGACACGGACGAGACCGTCACGGCCCGCCCGATCAGCGCGGCGATGCGCTCGATGGGCGGATAGCGGCGCGCCTCGGTGGCGATCACCTCGGGCGCATAGTCGTTCAGCCAGAAACGGTCCAGTGCGCCGGGATCACAGGTCATCACCACCACCGGGCCGCGCGTCACCCGGCGCATATGGCCAAGCCCCGCCTCGAGATCGGACCATTGATGCACCGAATAGGTCGTCATGCTGGCGTCGAAGCTGGCATCGGCGAACGGCAGGCTCTCGGCGACCGCGTCGATCGCCGGCGGCAGGTGCGGCGGCCGCTGGGCGCGCATGGACGCCGAAGGCTCGACCGCCGTGACCGCCCTGCCCTCGGGCTCGTAGGAGCCCGCGCCGGCGCCCACGTTCAGCACCGTGGCGGCATCGCCCAGGGCGGCGTGGATGAACGCCGCGATGCCCGGATCGGGCTGGCGGAAGCGGCTGTAGCCGTCGCCGACCGGCGCGTAGTCCACGTCGCCCGCGCTGCCGTCTCCGCGTCTCGTGACCATGCCGGACAACTCCCCTGCAAGAACCCTCGCGGCGCCGGTGAACGAAAATCCATCACGGCACAACATATGGCATCGCAAAACCATTGCGGAATCGCAACGGCCTTCTAGATTCCATCGAGGGGGCACACTCTCATGCAGAGACACATCATGAAACAGGGAACTCTGATCGGCCCGGCGCTCGCCGCCGTCTTCGCACTGGCCATCGCGGGCGCGGCAGGCGCCCATGACACCGGCCACGACTCCAGCCACGCCACCGACAAATCCTCGCCGCATCTTTCGACCGCGCCGGCGAGCAGCTCCAGCTCGTCCAGCAGCTCGGCCTGCCTCGATTCCAGCGGCAAGACGGTGACGGACGCCTCGGTCTGCGCCTCGGGCACCTGCACCGACGCCAGCGGCAAGACGGTGACGGATGCCTCCGCCTGCGCCATCACGTCGCCGCGCGATCCCGCCAGCGGCCAGGCAACGGGCAAGCGCATGCACAAGCCGATGTGACACGATGACGGGAGCCGGTCCGCCGGCTCCCGCCGGGAACTTCCCGTCCCCGGAACGGTTGTGATATCGCAAGCGGATGCGGACGGGCCTTTGGCCCGGCCGTTAGAGGCCGACAAAGGGCTGGCGGACCACGTTCGCCGGCCCTTCCTCTTTGGGGAAGAAGGCCGGCGTTGGATCACGGATGCCGGCCGGAACGGTCGGCGGCGTCGAACAGTTCGCGCAGACGGACTTTCTGCACCTTCGAGGCGGACATGGGCCATTCGGTCACGAACCGCACATGCCGCGGCACCTTGAAGCCGGCGATGCGGCCCCGGCAGAAATCGATAATCTCCCGCTCGCTGACCGCCCGGCCCGGCTTGAGCTCGATGAAGGCGGCGGCGACCTCCTGCAAACGCGCGTCGGGCACCGCGATCACCTGGGCCAGCTTCACCGCCGGATGGGTGGACAGGAAGGCCTCGATCTCGGCGGCGGCCACGTTCTCGCCGCCCACCCTGAGCATGTCCTTGAGCCGTCCGTGGCAGGTGACGTACCCCTCCCCGTCCACCGAGCACAGGTCGCCGGTATGGAACCATCCGTCCCGCAGCACCTCGGCGGTGCGGACCGGGTCCCTGTAATAGCCGCCGAAGACCGAATAGCCGCGCACCAGCAGCTCGCCCGCCATGCCCGGCGGGCGCCGCGCGCCGGTTTCCGGATCGACGATACGCACCTCCATGCCGGGGAGCGGCGTGCCGCAGGTGCCGATGCGCCGTTCCTCGCTGTCCGAGGGCGCGCCCATGCACATGCCGCCGCCGTTCTCGGTCATGCCGTAGGCGCTGGTATGGACGGCCCACGGCATGGCCGCCTGGAACTGGCGCAGGGTCTCGGCCAGCCCCGTGTTCGACACGCGCCTGACCCGGCTCAGGTCGCGGCGGGGGAAATCGGGGTGGTTGACCAGCGCGGTCATCACCGTGGGGAACAGCGGGAAGATCGCCGTCGCCCGCTCGGCCTCGATCATCCGCAGGGCCGCGCCCGCGTCGAAATGACGCATGGAAAGAAGCGCCGCGCCGCCGGCGAACATGGTCAGCATGGGCAGGATCGCCGCCATGTGGAACATGGGCAGCGGATCCCAGCAGCGGTCGCCGGGTCCGAAGAAATACTTCCCGGCGTTCATGGCGAAGGCGTTGCGGATCACCGCCTCGTGCGACAGCAGGCACCCCTTGGGGCGCGCGGTCGTGCCGGAGGTGTACATCATCACGCACGGGTCCTTCAGCGCAACGGCCGCGCGACGGCGATCAACCTCGGCGTCGTCCACCGCCCCGCCGAGCGCCTCGAAACCGGCGCCGCCGAGGAAGCCGGGCGTGGGCGCGCCGTACATCACCATGCCGCGCAGCGCGGGCGCGCCGGGAAGCGACAGGTTCCGGGGATCGGCCTGCCGCGCCAGCTCGGGAAACGCCTCATGCAGGATGCCGCCGAAATCGGCGAACTCCGAGACGGCGTCGCTGGTCAGCAGCACGGCCAGATCGGCGTTCGCCACCACATATCCGGTCTCGTCCGCCTTGTAGCGGCCGTTCAGCGGCACCGGGACCGCGCCGGCCAGCGCGCAGCCGAACAGCAGCTCGACGAAGGTCGGGCCGTTGGGCATGAGGATGCCCACATGCTCGCCCGGCCGCACGCCGAGCGCGACCAGCGCGCGGGCCATCGCCCGGGCGCGCGCCCCCAGTTCCGAGAAGGTGCGCCGCGAGTCCGGAAAGACCAGCGCGTCGTTGCCGGGCCAACGGTCGGCCGCGCGCAGCAGCAGGTCGCCCAGCGTGGTGACCTCGATGCGGTGCGGCCGGCGCGGCGGCGGCATGGTGCTCACGGGGCGAAGGTCACATGGCCCTCGGGGCTGATCGGCCAGTCCGGGTTCCAGGCGATCTCCCACGCATGGCCGTCCGGGTCGGCCACATAGCCGCGCAGCCCGCCATGCGGCGGAGCGGTCGGGGGCTGCATCGCCGAGCCGCCCGCCGCGCACAGTGCCTCCATGACGGGCGCCACCTCGCCGCGCGAGCGCACATTGTGGGCGAGCGAGAAACCGGCCGGCGCCGCCGCGGCGCGCCCCGTGTCCGCGGCGAGGACCGAGGCCAGCCACGTGCCCAGCACGAAGCCGTTCATCTGATAGAACACGATCTCGGCGTTCTCGAAGACCGGCGTCCAGCCGAAGCCCTCCATATAGAACCGGCGCGAGCGCGCGAGATCGGCGACGCCCAGGGTGATGACGGAAATCTGCTGCTGCATGTCCATGTCCCGTGCTGCGGCCGGCGCACCGCGCGCCGGCTTCCAGGCCATGGGTCTCGCCGCCTCCGTTCGCCGGAGCGCGCCGGACAGAGCCTCCCGCCCGGGAGACGGCCGGGCTAACCACACCGGCGCCGCCTTTTTCGGCACGCGAAGCCTAGCGCGGCGAAGCCGGACCGTGCAACCTCGCCGATGCCGGACCGCCCGGTGCGCCGCCGAGACAGGTCCGGCCCGCCCCGAAAAGCCACCCCGCCCACAAGAATAGGGACGCACCGCGAGCAAGGAAGGCAGCATAACGTGCCGGCGGCGACGAATAAGGCAACCGGAAGCACGTCAATACCTCGACGCTATTATCGTTCCGGCGGCGCTCCATTGCATCGCCGTGCCGCTATGCTTCACGATGATCTGAAACATCGTCTTTCTGGGCGCCGAATGCTCCCTTCGCATCCGCAAAAATCGCCTTGCGATGAATTTAGGCAGTGCCTTTTTTCTCGGCTCCCTGTATAGAATTTCGTGATCCAACTGGGTCCGGCGACACCGCCACCCGCAACATGAGCAGGCAACGGGAACGCACGCCAAGGCCGTGCGGAGGAGTGTTGGTTTGAACGTATCGCGGCGCGCCTTCCTGGGCGCAACCATGGCAGGAGTGGCCGCTGCAGCCCTGGCGCAGCCCGCCTTCGCGCTCAGGAAAGCCCCCGGCGGCACCGGCCTCGACCCGAACCTGCTCCGCCGCGCGCTCGGGGCGCTCGAAAAGCACAACTCCAGCATCCCTCACCGCGACCTGATCGCCGTCGCCGATTTCTCGCAGGCCTCGCGCATGCCGCGCTTCCACCTGGTCAATGTGGGCGACGGCACGATCAGTTCCTATCTCGTCGCGCACGGCAAGGGCTCGGACCCGAAGCACACGGGCTGGCTCAAGACCTTCTCCAACAAGATCGGTTCCGAGGCCACGTCCGAGGGCGCCTACCGGACCGGCGCCTTCTATACCGGCCAGCACGGCCGCTCCATGCGGCTCGACGGGCTCGACCCCACCAACAACAACGCCTATGACCGCGCCGTCGTGATCCACGGCGCGTGGTATGTCAGCCAGGACATGGTCCGCCAGCACGGCGTGCTGGGCCGCAGCCAGGGCTGCTTCGCCTTCGAGCAGGACAAGCTGCATGCGGTGATGCAGCGCCTCGGCCAGGGCCGCATGATCTACGCGGCCCGGGCCTGATCGTCCTCATTCCATCCGCGCCGGGGCGGAACGGCGCGCCACGCGGCGATCAGCCGGTGGTACGGCACTTCATCATGCGCAGGGGCGTGTAGACCATCACGGTCTTGCCGTCCTGCTTCTTCACCGTGTTCCGGGTGCGCACGAGCGCGCGGTCGGGGCGCTTGCTGGTGCGGCGGGCCTCGATGACCTCGACCTCCACATGCAGCGTGTCGTTGGCGAACACCGGCCCCTCGATGTTGAGGTCCATGCCCAGGAAGGCGACGCCGGTTTCCTGGATGGAGGCGGTCATCACCAGGCCCTCGGCCACGGCGAACACCTGGGCGCCGGGCACCAGGCGGGCCGGAAAGTCGGTGTGGTTCTGCAGATAGTCGAGATTGGTGAACAGCACCTCGGTGATGCCGGTCGCGCCGAGGAAATTGGCGATGTCGGCCTCGGTGATCGAGCGGCCCAGGGTGCGGAACTTGAAGCCCTCGTGGATGTCCTCGAAATAGAAGCCGATGCCGATCGTTTCCATGCGCGTCACTCCTCGCGATTCAGTTGCGGGGCGGACACTAAACCAGCGCGGGCGCGGATTGGAAGCGATCGATTCAGCCGGCCAGGGAGATCGCCACGTTGACCGCCAGCGCGACGATGACCGCGTTGAAGAAGAACGAGACGATGCCGTGGCCCAGCGTCAGCCGGCGCAGGCGCTGGCCGCTGACCGACACGTCGGAGACCTGGGCGGTCATGCCCACGACGAAGGAATAATAGAGGAAATCCCACAGCGAGGGCTCGGCGGTGCCGGGGAAATCCAGCCCGCCCGCGTCGCCGGACCCGTCCGGCCCGGGCGCGTACCAGGTGTGGGCATAGTGCCAGGCCATGACCGTGTGCAGCGTCACCCATCCCAGCGGCACGCTCGCCAGCGACAGCAGCAGCATCGCCGGACCCGGCGTGTGCGCGGCGTTCACCAGCCCGAAGATGGCCGCGAGGCTGAGCGCGAGGGCCCCGAGATTGATCAGGATGATGACGGCCATGCCCTCGTCGGAGGACGCGGCCTTGCGCCGGATGGTCGCCGGCGACGCGCCCGCGCCACGGATCGCGGCGCTGAGGAGATAGAGCGCGAAGAAAAGATCGCCCGCGAGCGCCAGCCGCAACGGCCCGTCCAGACGCTCCAGCGCGGCCCACAGGGCGACGCCGAGCAGCGCCGATACGTAGAACCACAGATGCCGCGACAGATGATGAACCATGCCGGCCTCGCTCCCCGCCGCGGGAGCACGACGGCGCGAACTGCCCCGCGACGCGATCTTCATCTGTTTTCCATTTCCTTCACGAACGCGATCGCGCACCGGAACCGGCCGCTTGTCTTTCAACGCGTCATTCCTTGGGTCGGCATCATTGCGG
>CAZVVC010000155.1:0-8794 GCA_964630425.1 uncultured Bifidobacterium sp.
GCTTGTTGAGCTTCGAGGTGCGGCGCGTCAGGAGCATGGAGGCGCCGTCGCCGGCCGTGTCGCCCGCGACGATGGTCAGCGCGACGGCCGCGTGGCGCAGGCCCTCGCCGTCGATGAACTCGTGAGGGAAATTGCCCAGATTGGCGCTGACGGTGCCGCGAAGCCGGTCGTGGAAATCATAGGCCATGATTTGCTCCTTTGCGCGCAACCTGCCAAATCGCCGCGGCCTTGGGAAGGCGGAACAAGCACGCGTGACCGAAAACTGTCGTGAATCCGGCCCGCCATGACGTAAGCTGCCTGCGATGCGCCCTGGGAGAGCCGGAATGACCGTCGACGAGCTGCTGGATATGGAGAGGATCAGGACCGTCCGGCACCTCTATTCGCACTATTACGACGGCGGCGAGGTGGGCAAGCTGGCCGCCCTGTTCACCGAGGACGCGGTCTGCGAGTTCGGCCCCAACTATGGCGGCGACTGGGTTGGGCGCGAGGCGATCCATGCGAACTACCGCCGGTTCATGTCCCGCTATGGCGGCGTCTTCAACGTGATGCATGCGGTGACGAACCCGGCCATCACCCTCAAGGGCGCGGACCGGGCACTGGGCCGCTGGTATCTCCTGGACCTGCGGACGGCCGAGGGCACCGAGAACCCCTTGATTTTGTTCGGAATCTATGATGATGAATATCGCAAGATCGGGGACGACTGGCTGATTCATCGCACCCGGATTCATTTCCTGTGGCCCAGCCGCGACGCGCTGCCGTTCCGCGAATAGCCCCGCCGCCGACAAGCCGGCGCCGCATTCTCACACCAGAATACCGTTCCCGCGGTAGCCGGCGGCCCAAATGGGCCGAAATGTGACATCTCCTGAGTCTTCACTTTAACTTTAGCTTGCACAAAGCGGCGAAAAATAAGACTCTTTCGCCATACACCAATTTGCTCGTGGAGTAGGGCGATCTAAAGGGAGGGTTAGGGTGCTTCTTGGGGCATTCGGGCGGCGCGTCGCGGCGAAATTCATCAAGACCAACGTCGTCCTGCTGGCGGCATTCCTTATGGTCGGCGTGGCCGCCGCGCCGACGGTAGAAGCCAAGACCAAGACGCACAAAACCCAGAAGGCCAAGGCGAAGGCCAAGAAAGCCAAGGCCGTTCCCTATCAGATCGGCACCGGCGCCATCGTCATCAACGAGGCGACGGGCGAGGTGCTCTACTCGCGCAACGCCGACAAGAAGCTCTATCCGGCGTCCATGACCAAGGTCATGACGCTCTATCTCACCTTCCAGGCGCTCGAGAACGGCACGCTGACCCTCAACACCAAGCTGCCGGTGTCGCGCGAGGCGGCAAGCCGCGCGCCGAGCAAGCTGGGCCTTGCTCCGGGCTCGACCATTTCCGTCGAGGACGCGATCCTCGCGCTCGTCACCCGCTCGGCCAACGACGTCGCGGCCGTGCTCGCCGAGGGCATCGGCGGCACCGAATCCGACTTCGGTTACCTGATGACGGCGAAGGCGCGCGAACTGGGCATGAAGGGCACGCTGTATCGCAACGCCTCGGGCCTGCCCAACAAGGAACAGGTGTCGACGCCGCGCGACCAGGCCATCCTGGGCGTCGCGATCCACCGCGATTTCCCCAAATACTACGCCTATTTCGCCACGCGCAGCTTCACCTACAACGGCGTCACCCACACCACGCACAACCGCTTCGCGCTGAACTATCGCGGCGCGGACGGCATCAAGACCGGCTTCATCGGCATGTCCGGCTTCAATCTGCTCGCCGCCGCCCAGCGCGACGGGACCCGCCTCGTCGGTGTGGTGTTCGGCGGCTCGACCGCAAAGTCGCGCGATGCCTACATGGCCGAGATCATGGACGCCAGCTTCTCGCGCGCGAAGGGCAAGGACGTCCCCGGCGTGCAGTACGTGAAGAACGACGACGAACCGAAGACCGTCGTCGTGGCGAAGGCCGAGCCCACCGTCGTCCGCGTGAAGGTGACCGGCTTCCCCGAGGAGGCCGCGCCGAAGGCGAAGGCCGTCACCTTGGCGACCCTGAACGACCAGGTGGCCGCCCAGAACGGTTCGGTGATCGCCATGCCGGCCACCCTGTCGCCGCCCGCCGGCGCGCCGGCGCCGGGCGCCGCCTATGCCGCGGCCACGCCGGCCACGGTCACGCACGCGGCGTCGTCCGGTGCCTCGTCGGTGCCGGTGATGCAGGCCGCCGTCACCTCGGCGCCGGTGGCGCCGCTGGACGAGGACAGCGCCAGCAGGTCCGTCGCCTCGGCCGCGCTGGAGACCGCCGACAGCGAGGATGCCGCGGCCATCGCCTCGGGCTGGGCCATTCAGGTCGGCGCCTTCAGCAAGCGGGACGCGGCGCGGGCGTTCGCCCAGAAGGCGGCCGCCAAGCTGTCCGACGGCCTCGATCACGTCACGGCCTCGGTCAGCGCGGCCGGCGGCAAGAAGACCCTCTACCGCTCGCGGCTGATCGGTTTCAACGATCGCGGCGAGGCGCAGGACGCCTGCGCCGAACTGAAGCGCGGCAAGGTGAGCTGCATCATCGTCGCCCCCGGCACGGCCACCGCCAGCCTGCAATAGGCGCGGTCTGCAATAAGCAGGGTCGCGACAACCGGAATCAGGAACATGAAAAGGCCGGCGGACTCCATCCGCCGGCCTTGTCTCATGGTCGCCTGTGTGCCGCTTGCCTGAGGTTCAGCGCTCTTTCAGGCCGCGCTCCGCGCGCATCCTGTTCAGGCGGTTGGCGTCGGAACTGAGGCGCGGGCCAAGCTCGTTGTCGTTCATCTCGCCGGCCATGTGACGCGCCGACTTGGCGCTGTCGAAGGTGATCCACTGGGTCGGGATCACTTCGAGGATGGTGCGCATGGGCGAGTTCAGCGTCTCGTTGAAGCGGTCGGCCTTGGCCTTGTCGTCGGGATGGGTCTTGTCGGCCAGCGCGCGGTAGAACCAGGTCTTGGTCTCCTCGTCGTCGTGGAAGACGCCGATACCCTTGCAGGTCGCCGATCCCATCGGGCAATCGGGCGACTGGCCCGCCACGCCGCTGATCGCCACCGCCACCTTGGGATTGCGCCTGATGGCCGCGGCGCGGTGACGGTGCGCGGCGAAGGTGATCCACAGCCGGCCGTGACGCCAGACGAAGGAGTGATAGACGCCGACGGGCCAGTTGTCCTTGGTGGACCACATCAGCACGCATTCGCGCGCGTCGGTCAGCAGCCGGTCGAGCTGCTCCTTGGTGTACGGATAGATGGAAACGACTTCGTGGTCATTGGGCTTCGACATGATCTTCCCTCGGTTTCGGACACGCTCCCCTGCGCGCGCCTATGTAAGCACCGGACAGCGTCGGATGGAAGCATCATGCGTGCTGGTTCGGCGCGGCGCCGCTAGGTCCTGCGGATGGCGATCAGCGCCGGGATGACCAGGATGTAGAGCGCGGCGGCCGCCAGCCAGACGGTGCCGCTCCATGTGGCCGCGGTGGCGGCATAGAACATGGTGGCGGCGAGCGGCCCGAAGATCGAGGCCAGGCTCATCACGCCGGCGACCGTGCCCTGCAACTCGCCCTGTTGCGCCTCGCCCACCTGCCGCGAGATCATGGATTGCAGCGCCGGAATGCCGATGCCGGACAGGCTCAGGAACACCAGGACCGGCAGCACCATCCAGGTGGCCGCGGCGAACGCCATCAGGGCGAAGCCGATGGCGTCGCAGGCGATGCCGAGCGTCAGCGTCCGCCGCTCGCCCAGCCGTGCCGTCGCCGGCCCGGTCAGGAACGCCTGGGCGACGGCGTGGAACAGGCCGAACACGCCCAGCGACAGGCCCACCATCCAGGTGTCCCAGCCGAAGCGGTCCTCGCCATAGATCACCCACAGCGAGCCGGGACCCTGCCCGACCAGGTGCATGGCGAAGAAGATGGCGATCAGCGGCACCAGCGCCGGCATGCCCAGCGCCCAGCGGAACGAGGCGAAGGGGTTGAGGTTCGCCAGTCTCAGCGGGCGCCGCTGCGGATGGTGGGATTCGGGCAGCACCAGCAGACCGACCGCGAAATTGATGCCGTTGAGCGCGGCCGCCAGCAGGAACGGGTAGCGCAGCGAGAACTCCCCCAGCAGCCCGCCCAGCACCGGACCGGCGATGAAGCCGATGCCGAAGCACGCCTGCATCAGGCCGAAGCGCCGCGCGCGTTCCGGCGGGGTCGAGATGTCGGCGATATAGGCCGTGGCGACGACGATGCTCGCCCCGGCGATGCCCGCGATGGCGCGGCCGACGAACAGGACGGCGAGATGGTCGGTCAACGCCATGATGACATAGTCGACCGCCGCGCCGGCCAGCGCGATCAGCAGCACGGGGCGGCGGCCGAAGCGGTCGCTCAGCACGCCCATCACCGGCCCGAACAGGAACTGCATGGCGGCGTAGATCGCCAGCAGCAGGCCGTACTGGGCCGAGATCTCGGCCGTGTGCCCCACCTCCCGCAGCAGGCTGGGCAGGATCGGCATGATCAGGCCGATGCCGATGGCATCGAGCGTGACCGTTGCCAGGATGACGGTCAGGGCTTTGTTCATGGCGGCGCCGTGGCGGCGTGCTCCCGAAAACTTCCACGGACGCGCGGAATAATGGCCGAAGGTGACAGGAAGTAGAGCGGCCGCGCAGGATTGCCAGCAGGTCAACCCGCCGCGTAACGGCGGTCCGGCCCGGTTACCGCGACAGCCGGCCGGGATGGCCCGGATGGTCGAGGTCGCCCGGCACCCGCACGCTGCCGATGCTGCCCACGCTCACCACCTCGCGGCGGGCGAACTTCCACGCGCCGTCCACTTTCCTGAGCGCGTCGATCCACCGGCCCCAGACATGCATGGGCCGCTCCATGTCCGCCTTCACCCGGTGGAAGGCATAGACGTAGGACTGCGCCGTCGCCGTATCGCCGGTCAGCCGGATCTGCACGTTGCTCAGGTGGTGCGACGTGGCGTGGAAATGGGCGAGGATGCCGGTGAGGCGCTCGGCGATGGCCTTCGGCCCCGCGCAGTCCTGCCAATAGACGCCGATGCCGTCCTCGGCGAAGCAGGCGGCGGCGCCTTCGGGATCGTTGGCGTCGATCCGGTCGGCGTAATGCGCCATCAGCTCGTGGATCGCCTTCTTGTCCGCCAGTTCGCGGATGATGCGGCCGGTGTCAGGCATCTTCCTTCACCGAAAAATCCGCCGCCGCCGCGTCGCGCTCCAGCCGTCCCGGATGGCCGGGATGGGCCAGGTCGTCGCCGCCCCGGTCGATGCTGCCGATGCCCAGCACCTCGCGCCGCGTGAACTTCCACCGGCCGTCGACCTTCCGCAGTTCGTCGACCCACCGCCCCCAATAGTGCATCGGCGTCGACATGTCGGCCTTCACCCGGTGGAAGGCATAGACATAGGCCTGCGCCGTCGCCGTGTCCGCGCCGGTCAGCCTGATCTGCACGTTGGTCAGGTGGTGCGACGTGGCATGGAAGCGGTCGAGGATGCCGGTGAGGCGCTCGGCGATGGCCTTGGGGCCGACGCAGTCCTGCCAGTAGACGCCCAGCCCGTCCTCGGCGAAGCAGGCGGCGGCGCCTTCGGGGTCGTTGGCGTCGATCCGGTCGGCGTAATGCGCCATCATCTCGTAGATGGCCTGCTTCTCGGCAAGCTCCAGGATCGCCTTCTCGCTGCTCACGCATGTATCTCCCAGCCGCCGTCCAGATTGAAATCGTGGCCGGTCATGTACGAATTGGCGTCGCTGGCGATGAACACCATCAGCGGTCCGCCGTCCTTCATGGGGTCGCCCAGCCGCTTCAGCGGCACGGACTCCGCATATTTCTTCACGTCCTCGGGTCGCGCCTTTTCCCAGCTTTCCCAGGCGTCGGTGCGCAGGAACGGGTTCACCGTGTTGACCTGGATGCCGTCCGGTCCCCATTCGCGCGCCGCCGTGCGGGTGATGACGCGGATCGCTTCCTTGGCGATGTTGTACGAGGTGTTGCCGGGATCGCCGGTCATGCCGGCGGCCGAGGCGAAATTGATGATCTTGCCGCCGCGGCCCTTCATGTGCGGATAGACCGCCTGCATGGCCCACAGCGTGGCCAGCGCGCCGGTGCGGAAGGTGTATTCCAGCTCGAGGTCGTCGGTGTCCTGCACCGATACGAACACGGTCGATTTCTGGGGATTGGCCTCGGTGCCGAAGCCCTGGGCGTTGTTGACCAGGATGTCGATGGGGCCGAACGTGCGCACCGCCTGCGCGACCATATCGAATATCTGCTCCTTGTGGCCGACGTCGCAGGGAATGCCGATGGCGGTGCCGCCGGCCGTGGTGATCTGTTCGACGACGCCGTCGAGCGTCGCGCGTGTCCGCGACGCCAGCACGACCTTCGCGCCTTCGCGGGCATAGGCGATGGCCGTCGCCTTGCCGATGCCGCGC
This sequence comes from uncultured Bifidobacterium sp., assembly GCA_964630425.1. Classification (GTDB taxonomy): domain Bacteria; phylum Pseudomonadota; class Alphaproteobacteria; order SMXS01; family SMXS01; genus RI-34. The sequence continues at coordinate 6,395 of CAZVVC010000155.1, forward strand.
CCGGCGCCGGTGACGATGGCGACTTTTCCGTCGAGCTGTCCCATTTCCACGCACTCCCCGGTTTCGTGTGTCGGATAGCGTGTCGCGGAGGGCGGGAATAAGCAAGGCCGCATCGCCGGTCGCCCGGCGGTGCGGCCCTGGTCGCGGGTGGCCCGGATCAGTCGTCCCAGCGGTCGTCGTCGACCTTGCGGTGCACCACCGCGCCGGTGCGGGGATGGAGCTTCAGCGCGACCTCGTGGCCCCGGTCGTCGCGGCCCTCGACCTCGTAGCGGCCGTCGTCGAACTCGATTTCCTCGATGTCGCGCAGGCCGGCCTCGCGGGCGAGCTGGTAGGCCCGGTCATGGCCGATGATGCCGGGGCCGATGACGCCGCGCCCTGAGATTCGGTTCGATCGTGGGATTCTCTGCCCGAGATGCCTTGGAAATCGCCGCGCGTCCGGTCTAGACTCCGGGCGTCCAGAAGGGGAGGGGATGATGAGGATCGAAGGCGGATGCTATTGCGGCGGCCTGCGCTACGTGGCCGAGGGCGAGCCGATGATGAAGGCCCAGTGCCACTGCCGCGAATGCCAGTATATCTCGGGCGGCTCGCCCAACGTGATCGTCGCCATGCCGCTCGACGGTTTCGCCTATACCGGCGGCGAGCCCGGGCAGTTCACCCGCAGCGATATCCCCCGCGCCGTGACGCGCGAGTTCTGCCCGACCTGCGGCACCCATGTGCTGACGCGGGCCAAGGGCTTCCCCGGCGTCATCCTGAAGGTGGGGACTTTCGACGACCCGGCATTGTTCGGCGGCCCCGAAATGGCGCTGTTCACCGTCGACAGGCAACCCTTCCACGCCATTCCCGACGGCATTCCGGTGTTCGAGCGGCTGCCGGTGCGCTGACGCGCCGGCCGGCTATTTCAGCACGGAATTCAACGCCGCCGCCAGACGCACCGCGGCACGCGACAGCTGCTCGCTGACCAGCCGGCGTTTCATGGACGGGTATTCCGAGCTCATCACGATCTCGCCCTTGCCATTGGTCGCCGCGCCGTGCAGGTCATCGAGCACGTTCACGCGCGCCTGGCCCGCCGATTCCTCGCACCAGCGGACGAGGCTGCCATAGGCCCATGCCTGGCGGTGTTCCTTGTCGATGCGGGTGCTGAAGCGGCTGACCAGTTGCTCGGGCGTTCCGTCCAGTCCCTTGATCAGGTCGTTCTCCCAGACGTCGTAGAGCGTGGTGCTCTTGCCGTCCAGGCTCACCTTGATCTGCCGGCCGTGGTCCCGGTCGTCGTTGGCGCAGTGCAGCGGCTGGTGAAGGTCGGCCATCAGGTGGATCAGGAACTTCAGCGCCTCGACGCGTTTCTCCTCGGGCTGGGCCTTGTCGCCCAGGGTCTTCATGTCGGCGGCCATGCGGGCGATCGCGCAGTTGCCGCCCGGACAATCCCGCTCGGCGTTGTACTGGCCTTCGGCGACCGGGATGTTCACGAAATGCCAGGCCCTGGTCTCGGGCCGCTTCGCCTCGATGTCGTTGGCCCAGGTGGACGCCTTGGCCATCGCGTCGGCGGCGCCGCCACCGTCGAGCAGGTCCTCCACCTGTGCCTTGGCGTTCTTGGTCAGGTAGAGCGCGGCCATGCGCGCGACCACCTGATGGGCTTCCGGAGACCATGCGAGCGCCGGCGCCGACCAGCCGGCGGCGACCGCGGCGCCTAGCAGCGGAATGAACAGTCGGGAAATGCGCATGATGTACCTCGGTTCGATTGGCCTCCCTTTCTTGTTATAGGGTGCCGCACGGGCAAGGGAACCTCTAATCCGGCGCTCGGCGGCGCCGGAAAGGGCGGAAAGGGGCCGTCTCGGCCCCCGTGGGGATCAGTTGTCGGGAAGCTTCTTCAGCAGGTCGAGAAGGTAATCGGGCACCGGTTCTTCGGTCACGCGGTCATAGAGACGGTGAAGATTGCTCGAAAGGTCCCTGTCCAGCTGACTGAGACCGTAAAGTCCTTCCCGTTTCGATGTGCTGTTCTGGCGCATTTGGTGTCGTCGGTTGCCTCTCTACTGATGAGTCAACTCATCGTCACCTAAATAGTTTCTGGATGCCGGCCATTACCGGCGTGGATTTGCATTTCTCCTTACTCCTGCAAGATTCCCGCGCGCCCTATCGTTGCGCCTGCCGTACGGGCGGCGGGTGCCTTGCCGGAGATGCGCTGGAGACAGGTATATGGATGGGTTAGAGCGTTGTTCGGCAACGCGGAATCGCCTTGCCGCGCCCTCCCGATCCTTCGTTTCATCCTTCCGAAGCCGTGCCTGCCCTCGTTTGCCCCCGCCTTGCGCTCTCTGCCGCTCTCCTCGTTTTCTGCCTGTTCGCCTCGCCCGCGCTGGCCGGGGTGAAGGTCCATGACGGCGACACCATCACGCTGAACGGCGCCCG
>CAZVVC010000156.1:0-8764 GCA_964630425.1 uncultured Bifidobacterium sp.
TGCAGGTCCAGAACGGCTGCGACCACCGCTGCACCTTCTGCATCATCCCCTATGGCCGCGGCAATTCGCGCAGCGTGCCCATGGGCGCCGTCGTCGAGCAGGTGCGGGTGCTGGTCGCGAGCGGCTATCAGGAAGTGGTGGTGACCGGCGTCGACATCACCTCCTACGGCGCCGACCTGCCAGGCGCGCCGAGCCTGGGCACGCTGTGCGCCAAGATCCTGAAGGCGGTGCCGGAGCTGCCGCGCCTGCGCCTGTCCTCCATCGATTCGGTCGAGGTCGATCCGCTGCTGATGGAGCTGATCGCCGGCGAGCCGCGCCTGATGCCGCACCTGCACCTGAGCCTGCAGGCGGGCGACGACATGATCCTGAAGCGCATGAAGCGCCGCCACAGCCGCCAGCAATCCATCGATTTCTGCCACAAGGTCCGCGCCCGGCGGCCCGACGTGGTGTTCGGCGCCGACATCATCGCCGGCTTCCCCACCGAGACCGGGGAGATGTTCGCCAACACGCTGGCCTGCGTGGACGAGGCGGGCATCACCTTCCTCCACGTCTTCCCCTATTCGGCCCGCCCCGGCACGCCGGCCGCGCGGATGCCGCAGCTCGGCGGCGAGGTCATCCGCCAGCGGGCGGGCATCCTGCGCCTGCGCGGCGAGCAGCGCAGGGACGCGTTCTTCGCCCGCCAGCAGGGTCGCGAGGCCGAGGTGCTGGTCGAGAAGGTCGAAGGCGGCGACAGCATCGGCCACACCCAGCATTTCGCGCCCATCGTCATCGAGGGCGCGGCCCAGGGCATCGTGCGCGCCCAGGTCACCGGCCGCGACGGCAACGCCCTGACCGGACGGCTGGCCGCGTGAGCGAGGCGGAGAAAAAAGGCTGGTTCACCCGCCTCAAGGACGGGCTGAGGAAGAGCACCACCAGCGTTTCAGACGGCATCACCGGCCTGTTCACCACCGGCGTGCTGAGCGGCAAGCGCAAGCTGGACGCCGCCACCCTCGACGAGCTCGAGGACGTGCTGATCATGGCCGATTTCGGCGTCGTCACCGCCGCCAGGGTGGCGCAGGAGCTGGGCCGGACGCGCCTCGACCGCGAGGTCTCGGACGAGGAGGTGCGCCGCACGCTGGCCGGCGTGGTCGCCCAGACGCTGGCGCCGGTCGCCCGGCCGCTGGTCGTCGACCCGTCGCACCGGCCGCACGTGCTGCTGGTGGTCGGCGTCAACGGCAGCGGCAAGACCACCACCATCGGCAAGATGGCACGCCAGTTCCGCAATCAGGGCAAGACGGTGATGCTGGCGGCCGCCGACACCTTCCGCGCCGCCGCCATCGAGCAGCTTTCGGTCTGGGGCGAGCGCAACGGCGTGCCGGTGATCGCCAAGCCCGTGGGATCTGACGCGGCGGCCGTCGCCTTCGAGGCCATGCAGACCGCCCGCGACCGCGACATCGACGTGCTGATGATCGACACCGCCGGCCGGCTGCAGAACAAGCAGGGGCTGATGGAGGAGCTGGCCAAGATCGTCCGCGTCATCCGCAAGGCCGACCCCGGCGCGCCCCACGACACGCTGCTGGTGCTCGACGCCACCACCGGCCAGAACGCGGTGCAGCAGGTCGAGGTGTTCCGCAGCGTGGCGCAGATCACCGGCCTCATCATGACCAAGCTGGACGGCACGGCGCGCGGCGGCGTGCTCGTGGCCTGCGCCGAGAAGTTCAAGCTGCCGATCCACGCCATCGGCGTCGGCGAGAGCATCGAGGACCTGCAACCCTTCGACGCGCAGGACTTCGCCAACACCATCGCCGGAGTGGCCGCATGAGCGCGGGGATGAAGCTGCTGCTGGACCTGGGTCCGCTGGTCATCTTCTTTGCCGCCTATTACCTGGGCAACATCTACGTCGCCACCGGCGCCTTCATGGCCGCCACGGTCGCGGCCATCGGCGTCTACTGGACGAAGACCCGGCACATCCCCACCAGCCAGATCATCACCCTGGTGATCGTGCTGCTGTTCGGCGGCCTGACCCTGGCGCTGGACGACCCGCGCTTCATCAAGATGAAGCCCACCATGATCTACGTCCTGTTCGCGGCCATCCTGTTCGGCGGCCTGGCCACCGGCCGCTCGCTGCTGAAGGTGGTGTTCGAGGCCGCCTTCCCGCCCATGACCGAGCAGGGCTGGCGCGTCCTCACCCTGCGCTGGGCGATCTTCTTCGCCGTGCTCGCGGTGCTGAACGAGGCCATCTGGCGGAATTTCTCGGAAGAGTTCTGGGTGAACTTCAAGCTGTTCGGCTTCCTGCCGCTGACCATGGTGTTCGCCATGTCGCAGATGGGCGTGATGAACCGCCACGCCGTTCCCCAGGAACCGGCGAACGATCAGTCCCAGGAAAGCTGAGACTTCGGCAGCCGCCCCGACGGATCGTGCACCGTGACCCGGTGCGGCAGGTCCGGCTCCCATTTCCAGAGAACCAGGTTATGGCCGTCCGCCGCCGCCCCGACGGCGAAGCTGGGCACCAGCACGCCGGCCCTGCCCGCGCCGATCAGCCGCGCCGCCAGCGCCTGCGACGGCACCGGCTTGCGCTCCAGCGCCAACAGCGCCCAGGCGCAGGCCAGCTCCTCGAAGGAAACGCCCGCCTGCGCGCGCGCCGGCCCGTCCCGCAGGTCGACGACGTCGTCGCAATCCACGTCGTAGCCGCACAGCACGCAGGGTTCGATGCGGGCGGCCAGGCCCTGGTTCGCCTCGCGCACGGCGGTCACCAGGTCGAGGCTGAGATAGAGCGCGGGCACGCCCCTGGGATTGAACCGCCCGCCATGCACGGCGGCGCCGTCGCCCGACAGCGGCCTGAAGGACCAGCGCGGATCGTGGACCCGGTAGCAGGTTCCCCTGAACCTCACGCCCCGGCCTTACGCGTAGCCGCCCAGCGCCATGTGGTCGAGATAGTCGCGGACCGCCGCGGCGTCGCCGGTCTTCACCATGGATTCGGCGGTGCGGCCGCCGAAGGCCGGGATCGGCTGGGCCCGGTACCAGGCCATGGCCTGCATCCGGCCGCCCGCCCAGTCGGTGACGCGGGCGATGATCTCCAGCATCTCGCGCAGCCGGGCCTGGGTCTTGCGGGCGGTGCGCAGCCGTGCCTTCTGCAGCACTTCCGGGCTGAGGCCCACGGTCTGGGCGAGCTGGGCGCGGGACATGGCGAACATGTTGGCCACCGCGTCCACCGGCACTTCCGCGCCGGCATCGTAGAACGCCTGATGGCCATCGGCCATTCCCGGCATCATCTGGGCCTTGGCAACCATATTCCCATCCTTTGACCTAATTTACGGTCATAATATAGGACATATCCCGATCCAGCGCAACTACCGGCTGACCGTCTCGCCCGGCGGGTTCGTGAACGGGCTGAACGGACCCTTGCCGTCGATCTCGCGGAACTGGTTGAGGCCCCACACCACGCTGGGAAACGCCAGCTCGTCCCACGGGATCTCGTCCCAGGAGAACAGCGCCACCTCCAGGCTCTCGATGCCCGGCGAGAACACGGGCTCGGTCAGATGCGCCTTGTAGATGAGCTGCACCTGGCTGATGCGCGGCACGTTGTAGACCGCCAGAAGCTGCTCGATGACGATGTCGGCGGTGGCCTCCTCATAGGCCTCGCGCCGCGCCCCGTCCTCGGTGGTCTCGTGCTCCTCGAGGAAGCCGGCAGGCAGGGTCCAGAAGCCCTTGCGCGGATGGATCGCCCGGCGGCACAGCAGGAACTTGTCCTGCCAGGTGACCACCGCGCCGACGACGATCTTGGGGTTGTCGTAATGGATCAGGCCGCAATCGTCGCAGACGAACCGTTCCCGGTTGTCGCCCTCCGGGATGCGGCGGGTGAAGTTCTCTTGCTGTGCCGGATGGTGTGCCATGACCGGCAGTCTGGCACGGCCTCAGCCGCCCTTCAACGCCGCCAGCGCGTCCCTCGCGGCCTGGCTGGAGGGGTCGATGCGCAGCGCCTCGCCGAAGGCGCGGGCCGCGTCGTCCCTGCGCTCCAGCACCATGTAGGCGCGGCCCAGGCGCAGCCACCCGTCCAGATCGTCGGGCTCCCGGCTCAGCCGGTCGGCGAGGCGCTGGACCATGCCCTCGATCATGGCGGCGCGGTCCTCGCCGGACATTTCCTCGGCCGCCCGCATATCCTCGGCGCTGGGACCGGCCACGGCGGCGGACGCGGGCGCCGTCGCCACATAGCCGGGCTCCGGCAGGCCGAGCCGGTGGGCGGCCCGCCGCAGGCCGCGGGCGACCAGCCCGGCCCATTGGGCGTCGGGCGGCGTGTCCTTCGCCAGCGCCGTCCAGCGGTCGAAGGCCGCGCGGTCGTCGTGCCGCTGGAAATCGGCCAGGCCCAGATAGTAGCGCGACATGGGATTGCCCGGCGCCAGCACCAGCGCCTTGCCGAAGGCGTCGCGGGCCTGGGCATGGACCATGCCCGCGTCCCGCGAGATAGCCGCCTGCCCCAGCGCCAGCCAGTGATCGACATTGCCGGGCTCGAGCCGCGCCGCGTTGGCGTAGGCGTCGGCCGCGAGGTCGTAACGGCCCACCGAGGAGGCGAGCGGGCCGAGCATCAGCCAGCCGCGCAGGTCGTCCGGCCGGGCGCGCATGACGTCGGCCATGCGCACGGCCAGCTCCTCGGCGCTCGCCTCTTCGGCGGGCACGTCGGCCTGGCGCACCGCCGGAGAATCGTGCAGCCCCGGATTGCCCAGATAACGATAGGTCAGCCCGCCCAGCACCAGGACGAACGCCGCCAGCGACAGGGCGACGGTCCTGCGGGCGCCGGCGGACAGGCGCGCGCCTTCCACGGGAGCGGCGCGGTCGGCGGCGCGCAGCAGCCGGCGCTCGATCTCGACGCGCGCGGCGGCGGCCTCGGCCTCGCCGATGGCGCCCGAGGCCTGCTCGTCCGCCAGCTCATCGAGCTGGGCGCGGTAGAGCGCGACGTCGTGGCCGCCCGCGTCGACGGCCGCCGACCGGCCGCGCAGGAGCGGCGCCGCGACCACGGCGGCGGAGATCAGGGCGAGGACCGCGAGGATGGCGTAGAGCATCAGGGCTCCTCGTCCAGCAGCGCGCGCAACCGGGCCTTCTCGCTTTCGTCGAGCGCCGGCGTCCCGGGCGCGGGCCGCTGGCGGCGGACGAACGCCCAGGCGCCGAACCCGCCGGCGACGAGCAGCAGGAGCGGCGCCAGCCAGAGCAGCGCCGTGCGCGGGTTGAAGGGCGGCTTCATCAGGATCCAGTCGCCATAGCGGTCGACCATATACTGGCGCACCTGCGCGTCGCTGTCGCCGGCCGCGACCCGCTCGCGCACGATCCCGCGCAGGTCGCGCGCCAGGTCGGCGTTGGAATCGGTGATCGACTGGTTCTGGCAGACCAGGCAGCGCAGGTCGTGCATGAGGCCCCGCGCGCGCTGCTCCTGCGCCGCGTCGGGCAGCATGGTCTCATCGGCGCCCACGGCGAAGGCGGGTGCCGTCCACAGCAGCGCCAGAAGGATCGCCAGCACCCTCATTTGAGCGTCCTCAGCAGGGGTTCGAGGCCCTTGGCGACCACGGCCTCGTTAAGGTCGCCCTGATAGCGCCAGACGACCTTGCCGGCCCGGTCGACGACGAAGGTCTCGGGCACGCCCGAGATGCCCCAGTCGATGCCGACGCGGCCGTCGCCGTCGAAGCCGGTGCGAGAGAAGGGGTTTCCGTCGGCCGCGAACCAGCCGTCGATGGCCGCCTTCCTGTCCTTCCACGCGATGCCGTAGACCGGCACGCCCGTGCGCTTTTCCAGCGTCATCAGCATGGGATGCTCGACCCGGCAAGGCGCGCACCAGCTGGCGAAGAAATTGACGATGGCGACCTTTCCCTGCAGGTCCGCCGCCGACAATCCCTCGCCGCCCTCGACGGCGGGCGGCAGGTCGAAGGCGGGCACCGGCTTGCCTTCGATGGCGAAGGGCGTCGCCTGGGGATCCAGCTCCATGTAGAAGGCCACGCCGAACGCCGCGGCGATGAGCAGGAAGACCGCGAGGGGCAGGGCGTGCTGCGGCTTCATTCGGCGGGCACTCCCGCCGGCACCCGCGCGGCGCGCGGCGCGCCCACGCGCAGCCGCCGGTCGGACAGCGAGATGGCCCCGCCCAGCACCATGACGAGCGCGCCGGCCCAGATCCACGAGATCAGCGGCTTGTGATAGACCCGGACGCCCCAGCGGCCGTCATCCTGCGCCTGGCCGATCACCGCATAGAGGTCGCCGGTGAACAGCGGGGCGATGGCGGCCTCGGTCGTCTCCTGCGGCGGATCGGCGAAGCGGCGCGTCTCGGGCGTCAGGCGGGCGACGAACCGGCCGTCCCGGTAAACCGAGAAGGTGCCGCGCACCGCCGCGTAGTTGGGGCCGCGCACCGGGCCGACCGCGTCGAGCACGAAGCGGTAGCCGCCGACCATGACGCTGTCGCCCGGCTCGATCACCGTGATCTCCTCGCGCTGCCAGGCGCTGGAGACGGTGATGCCGAAGATCATCACGGCGATGCCCAGATGGGCGAGAGTCATGCCCCAGGCGCCGCGCGGCAGGCCGGCGGCGCGGCGCAGCGCCTGACGGGGCGCGCGGAACAGGGCGATTCGCCCCGCCAGTTCGGACAGCACCGCCACGGTGAGCCAGACGCCGTAGCCGACGCCGATGCTGGCCCAGAACGGCCCTTCGGCGGCGAACGCCACCGCGAGCCCGGCCAGGACGGCGAGGACCAGCGCGGGCCGCAGCCGCCTCAGCGCCTCGCGCAGGTTGCCGCGCTTCCAGGCGAGCAGCGGCCCCAGTCCCATGAAGGGGACGAGCAGCGCCATCAGCGCCGGAAAGACGATGTTGAAGAACGGCGCGGCGACCGAGACCTGATAGCCCATCTCCTTGGCGAAGAGCGGATAGAGCGTGCCGAACAGGATGACGAAGGTCGCCACCGCCAGCACCAGGTTGTTGACGATCAGGCTGGTCTCGCGCGAGACCGGCGCGAACATGCCCGTCGGCCGCATGGACGGCGCGCGGACGGCGTAGAGGGCGAGCGAGCCGCCGACCACGACGACGAGGAAGCCCAGGATGAACACGCCGCGCGCCGGGTCGCTGGCGAAGGAGTGCACCGATGTCAGCACGCCCGAGCGCACCAGGAAGGTGCCCAGCAGGCTGAGCGAGAAGGTCAGGATGGCGAGCAGGATGGTCCAGCTCTTCAGCGTGTCGCGCTTCTCGACCACGATGGCGCTGTGCAGCAGCGCCGTGCCGGCGAGCCAGGGCATGAACGAGGCGTTCTCGACCGGGTCCCAGAACCACCAGCCGCCCCATCCCAGCTCGTAATAGGCCCACCACGAGCCCAGCACGATGCCGGCGGTGAGGAACATCCAGGCGGCGAGCGTCCAGGGCCTGACCCAGCGCGCCCAGGCCGGATCGACACGGCCCTCGATCAGGGCGGCGATGGCGAAGGAGAAGGCGATGGAGAAGCCCACATAGCCCAGATAGAGCATGGGCGGGTGAAACGCGAGGCCCGGGTCCTGCAACAGCGGATTGAGGCCGGCGCCGTTGAGCGGCACCGGATCGAGCCGGGCGAAGGGATTGGAGGTGAACAGCGAGAACGCCAGGAAGCCCACGGCGATCAGCGACTGCACCGCCAGCACGCGGGCGCGGAACGGCGCGGGCAGGTTCTTCCCGAACGCCGCGACGCCCGCGCCGAACAGCGCCAGGATCAGGATCCACAGCAGGATCGAGCCTTCGTGGTTCCCCCACACGCCCGTCACCTTGTAGAGCATGGGCTTGTCGGTATGGGAGTTGGTGGCGACGTTCACCACAGAGAAGTCGGAGACCACATAGGCCCAGGTCAGCGCCGCGAAGGACACCGCCACGAGGGCGAGCTGAAGGAACGCGGCGGGCCGGGCCACGGCGATCAGGCCGGCGTCGCCACGGCGGGCGCCGACGAGCGGCACCGTTCCCTGAACCAGCGCCACCAGCAGCGCCAGGATCAGGGCGAAATGGCCGGTCTCGACGATCATTTGCTCTCGCCGCGCTGCCACTCGCCCGAGCGCTTGAGCGCGTCGGTCACCTCGGGCGGCATGTAGGTCTCGTCATGCTTGGCGAGCACGCGCGTCGCGACGAAGGTGCCGTCCGCGCCCAGCGCGCCCTCCGCCACCGCGCCCTGGCCTTCGGCGAACAGATCGGGGACGAGGCCGTAGCGGGTCTGGTCGTACGCCACCGGCATCTCGGCCGCGCCGTCGGTGACGACGAAGCGCAGCACCATGCCGTCCCTCCTCACGCTGCCCTCCTTGACCAGCCCGCCCAGATGGAAGGCGCCGGAAGGCGGCGCGTCGAGCCGGCGCAGGTCGCCCGGGCTGTAGAAGAAGCGCACGTTGTCGCCCATGGCGAAGAAGGCGAGCACGCCGGCGAAGGCGAGGATGGCAAGCCCTGCCCCGAGGAAGATCATGCGCTGGGTCTTACGCTTCATCGCCGCCGCTCCGCGCCGCTTCCAGCCGCGCCTCCAGCCCGGCCTGCCGCTTCAGCGCGGCGCGCAGCCGCAGGAAGCTGGCGAGCGCCACGCCGGGCAGGATCACCGCCGCGGCGGCATAGGCGCCCCAGATATATGCCGCGTACTGCCACATCAGGATTCGGCCTGCATCATCTGGAGCGCGCGCACGCGGCGCTCGGCGATCTCGGCGCGGATGCGCCAGAGCAGCACCGAGACGAAATAGGCCTTGTACGCCGCCAGCATGACGAAGAGCGGCCACAGCATGGCCGCGTCGATGGTCGGGCCGCCGCGGCGGAAGACGCTCGC
>CAZVVC010000157.1:0-8762 GCA_964630425.1 uncultured Bifidobacterium sp.
CTAGCGAAGGTTCAGGTGCATGAAAGGTAAGGATTCGGGCAATTTCAACGATCGGCTGGCCGAACAGGCCAAGGCCAAGCAGGCGCTGCTCGACCGGGTCCGGGCGAAATCTCCCCTGAACGATCCCGGATTCGCCGAGCGTCAGGCCGCCCGCAAGGCCGCGGCCGAGGGGCGGGAGAAGCGCGAGGCGGAAAAGCGGGAGCAGCGCGCCGCCGACAGGGAGCGCCGGGCCGCCGAGGCGAAGGCCGCCGCCGCCGCGAAGGAGGCCGAACGGTTGGCCGAGATCGCGCGCAAGGAGCGCGAGCTGGCGGACAAGGCGGTCCGCGAGGTCGAGCTGGAAGCGGAGCGCAAGGCCAAGCGCGACGCCCGCTACGCGGCCCGCAAGGCCCGCCGTAAGTAACGCACAGGCGTGATCCGGCGGCCCCGTGCTCGACGGGGCGCGCCGAAAAAAAGCGGCTTCCGGGAGAAGCCGCTTTTCTCTGGGACGGCTCCTTGGCGGAGCCACCGGGAAAGCTAGTGCTTGGTCGCCTTCTTGATGGCGTCCTTGGTCTTGCCGACAGCCTTCTGGGCCTTGCCCTTGGCTTCCTGGGCGACGCCTTTGGCTTCCATCTTCGGGGAATTCACGGCGCGGCCGGCGGCCTGACGGGCTTTGCCCGCGGCCTCGTTGGCCGAACCCTTGACCTTGTCAGCAGTGCTACCCATGGACCTATCCTTTCCGTCTGAGGAAGTAGTCCATGGAGAACGGCGGTTTCCACGTTCAGTTCCGGGGACGCGCCGTTTTCCTTCGATCACTCTCGAAAATTCCCGGCGAAGCGGGTCGCGGTCGCCGAAGCAGGTGTCCGCCGGAACAAAGCGCGGGCGGAGCGGTATATGCCTCGTCAGGAGCATGTCATGGGCAAGGTCGATCCGATCCCCAAAGCCGGGACCATCGCCGCGTTGCGCGCCGATGCCGCGGACTGCAAGGCCTGTCCGCTGTGGAAGCCCGCCACCCAGACCGTCTTCGGCGAGGGCCCCGACGATGCCGAGATCGTCATGGTGGGTGAGCAGCCCGGCGACAAGGAGGACATGGCCGGCAAGCCGTTCGTCGGCCCGGCGGGGGCGCTGCTCGACAGGGCGCTGGACGAGGCGGACGTCGACCGCGCCAAGGTCTACGTCACCAATGCGGTCAAGCATTTCAAGTTCACGCAGCGCGGCAAGCGGCGGCTGCACCAGCGGCCCAATGGCGGCGAGATCAAGGCTTGCAGGTTCTGGCTGTCCGGCGAATTGAATGCGCTCAGGCCGCGGCTCGTCGTGGCGCTGGGCGCGACCGCGTTGCGGAGTCTCGCCGGCAAGGCCCTGCCGATCGGCAGGCATCGCGGCCGCATCCTCGATCTCGGCGGGACGAAGGTGCTGCCGACGGTGCACCCGTCCTACCTGTTGCGCATCCCGGACGAGGATGCCAGGGCGCGCGCGTACCGGCATTTCGTCGCCGACCTGAAGCTGGTCCGCTAGGCCGGAATCCTGTCCGACTGCGCGAGCGGGTCGTCCATCTCGCGCAGCACCAGTCCGCCGGGCCAGTCCGCGGCGAGGCCAGCAGGTCGTGGGTCAGGTCCTCGACCACGGAAACGAAGCAGCCGCCCGGCGGAAAGGGGGGCGCCGGGCCGCTGCTTCGTTTCCCTGCGCGATTGAATTTCGCCCCCGAAGAACCACAATGATCCCAGGGAAGAAACAGGAAGGGCCCGGAATGCCTTTGGGAAATCGGATCGGCTTCATGGCCGTGCTTGTGTCTTTGGCGATGAGCCTTCCGGCCGGCGCCGTTCCGGCCGGCAGCTACCAGCAGAGCTGCAAGGACATCAAGCTGAAGGACCGCGACGGCGACTCCGCGCGCCTCCAGGCGAAATGCGTGGACAACAGCGGCGAATGGCGCAAGACGTCGTTCGAACTGGACAGGTGCTGGGGCGATCTCGCCAACATCGACGGCGAGTTGATCTGCGTCGCGGACCGGAGTCACGGCGGTGGCCCCGGCTTCCGTGACGGACCTTATCCGGATCAGGCTCCCGCGCGGCCCGTGGACAAGGCCGAGGCGAAGGACTGGGCGACGCAGGTCTGCATCGACCATGCGATCAAGGCCGCCTACAGCGAGGGCGCGGGCTTCGCGCGTTTCCACAAGATCGAGGATGTCGACCGCAAGGACGCCGGCCGGATCAAGGTGAAAGGCGTCGTGCTCTCCAGCCGCGACCGGACGGAAAAACGCTCGAAGACGCTGCCCTTCCGCTGCGACGCCCGCCAGGGCCACGTCATCGACTTCAAGTGGCGGTAGCGGTTGCCCGGAAAAGAATGTGCCCGGCCACCGGTTCGGAGAGGGCTTGGGGGCTGAATTCCGAACCGGTGACCGGGCTGACGAGGCCAACGCAAGGACTATCGCTTCGGCGTATGGCCGGAATTAGGCCCTTGCTGGGCAATATGGAGAAGCCGGTTTTTCCTCAGTAGCGCACCATCTTGCGGTAGAGATGCCAGGTGCCGTGGCTCAGCACCGGCACGGCGACGGCCAGCCCCAGCAGGAAGGGCAGGGAGCCGAGCGCCAGCAGGATCGCGACGATCAGGCCCCACAGCGCCACCGGACCCGGATTGGCCAGGCTCGCCCGGATCGAGGTCAGGGCGGCGTTGACCGGCCCGACGTCCCGGTCGATCAGCATGGGGAATGAGACCACACTGAGGCACAGCACGGCGGCGGCGAACAGGAAGCCCACCAGATTGCCGATGACGATCAGCGCCCAGCCGCTGGGCGTGGTGAAGGCTTCGCGGATCAGGTCGAAATGCGACAGCAGCCAGGGCGTGTTGCCGCCCAGCGTCGCCTGATAGACGGTGACGGCGGCCATCAGCCAGGCCAGGTACAGGCCCACGATCAGCAGGGTCATCATCGCGATGCTGCCGATCGAGTGATGCTGGAAGACCCTGAAGGCATCGCGCCAATGGGTTTCCAGGCCCTGCTCGCGCCGCCAGTTGACGTGGTAGAGCCCGACGGCGACGACGGGGCCCAGCAATGCCGCGCCGGTGAACACCGGATAGACCAGCGGCAGGACGCCATAGCCGAAAACCAGCCTTACTGCCGCATACATCAGCAGCGGATAGATGAGGCACAGGAACAGCACATCCGTGCGGTTTTCCTTGAAGTCCTCATATCCCTCGCGGAGGGCGTCGACTACATCCCTGTAGGTGATCTTGTTGATGGCGGGCGCGTCGTAGCGGGTGGTGGCGCCGGTCGTTGTATCCATCATCGTCATGCTCCCGTTTCGTGCATGGGTTACACGCGAGAGTCCCGACGTCCGCCAACCGCTTCCCAAAGCCCGACTTGCCGCCAGAACCTCAAGTAATCAACAGCTTGAGGATACGCTTCTAAAACGGCTTTGTCACGCTGGCCGCCCCGGCAAGGCGTGCCGGGGCGGCCGCCGCTCAGCCGTGACGGTACTGGACGATCAGGTGGAACGCCGTCGTCTCCGTGCCCGGATTGGCGTAGGCATGGGGCAGGTCGGCCTGGAAGACGATGCTGTCGCCCGCCGCCAGCCGGTAGGGTTCCTCGCGGCCTATGGTCACCTCCAGCATGCCCTTGGTGACCACCAGCGTCTCGCTGGTGCCCGCGGCATGGGCGTCGGAGTGCTCCACGTGGCCGGCGGTGATGCGGACCTCGTAGAACTCCACCGGCGAGAGTTCGTCGAACGGCGCCAGGGCGCGCGTGGTGAAGTAGCCGTCGGGCGAGGCCAGCGGCTCGGCCCGGTCGCGGCGCAACACCACCGCGCCGCGCGCCGCCTGATCGGCGATCAGGGCGGCGAACGGCACGCCCAGGCCGCCGGCCACGCGCCACAGCAGGGCGATGGAGGTGTCGGCCGAGCCGGCCTCCAGCCGCTCGATCTCGGTCCGGCCCAGGCCCGTGCGGTCCGCCAGGGCGTCCTGGGTCAGGCGCTGGCGGAACCGCAGCCGCTTCAGGTTGCGGGCGATGACGGTGGCCAGGTTGGGCCAGGCCGGCCGCCGGCGCTCGCCGGCGGCATAGGTGTCTTCAATGGGGAAATGGATCGTCATGGGAATCTCCTGTCGACGATGCCGGGATGGCGACCAGCCTCCGGCCGCCGCTGCGGGCTCGGCGCCCGCGCGGCGGCACGGAGGGTCTCCGCGCCGGACCCCCATCCCGCGGATGAATGCCGCGGCGTCATTCGGCGGCGACCTCGAAGACGGTCGCGGGGCCGAGGAAGACGCCGGTCTCCTCTACGTAGCGGTCCCACAGCCGCAGTAGCTCGTCGAGCTTGCCGGGACTGCGGGCGGCCAGGTCCTCGACTTCGCCGGGGTCCCGGCCGAGGTCGTACAGTTGCCACCGGCCCGGACCCCACGGTTCGGGAATGAAAACCGCCTTCCAGTCGCCCTGCCGGATGGCGCGGCGGCCGAAAAGCTCCCAGCCCGTCGCGTGATCGGGTCCATGCGCGAACTCCTGTCGGTTGTCGAGATAGCGAACCAGCGAGACGCCGCGCGGCGCCTCGATCGGCCGGCCCTCATAGCTGTTGCCCGGGTGCACGATCCCGGCCAGCTCGAGCAGCGTCGGCGTGATGTCCTGCACGGTGCTGAACGCCGTGCCGGCGCCCTTGCGGGTAAAGCCCGGCCAGCTAAAGAACGACACCACGCGGATGCCGCCCTGGCTGGTGAACGCCTTGTAGAGGCGCGACGGCGCGGTCGCGGCCTGCGCCCAGCGCGGGCCGTACCACACATAGGAATTGCCGTTGCCGATGTTCTCCAGGCTGTTGTCGTAGTTCTCGCGGATGTGCTGGGCGATGTGCGGCCCGATCACCGGCAGCGCCTCGACGATGGCGCCTTCCGCGCCATTGTCCGACAGGAAGATCACCACCGTGTCGTCCAGCTCGCCGGTCTGCTCCAGATAGGAGACGACCCGCCCGATGTTCCAGTCCATGCGGTCGACCATGGCGGCATAGACCTCCATGGACCGGGCCGAGACGGCGCGTTCCTCGTCGGTCAGTTCCTCCCACGGCTTCTCGTCGCTCACCACCGGATGGGCGGTCACGTCCCGCGGCGCGAGGCCAAGCGCCTTCAGCCGTTCCAGCCGCTCCTGGCGCAGCGCCTCGGGACCCGCGTCGTAGCGGCCCTTGTACTTGGCGATCACCTCGCGCGGCGCCTGCAATGGCCAGTGCGGGGCCGAGAAGGGCAGGTAGGCGAAGAACGGGCGGCCGTCCTCGCGCTCGCGCAGGAAACCGATCAGCCGGTCGGTGAAATAGTCCGACGAGTAGAAGTCCTCCGGCAGCTTGGGCACGAAGCTGCCGCCCTCGGTGTAGAGCGGCTGGCCGCCGCGCACCGCCGCGATGCCGCCGATGCCGTAGTGGTTGTGGCCGCCGGGCAGCAGGGCGAACGACTTCTCGAAGCCGCGCGCATGGGGCGAGGTCTCCAGCGTCATGCCCAGATGCCACTTGCCCGAGATGAGGGTGGTGTAGCCGGCGTCGCGCAGCAGTTCGGTCACCGTCACCACCCGCTCGTTTAGGTAGCCCTCGTAGCCGGGCAGGCCCTGGATCTCGGGCGTCGCCACCTCGACCATGGTGCCGATGCCGGCGATGTGGTGGTCCGTGCCGGTCAGCAGCATGGACCGGGTGGGCGAGCAGGCGGGGGCCGAATGGAAGTCGGTCAGCTTCACGCCGCGCTCGGCGAGCGCGTCGAGATGGGGCGTCTCGATCTCGCTGCCGAAGGCGCCGATGTCGGAAAAGCCGAGATCGTCGGCGACGATCAGGAGGAAGTTGGGCCGTTTCCGGCCCGTCTTCGGGGGGATGTCGTTGCTCATGGTCGAAACTCCCTGGGTCAGTAGGTGAAGCGCGCGGTGATGCCGACCGTGCGCGGATCGCCCAGCAGGGCGTTGATGGTGCCGGTGTTGAAGGTTCCGGCGCCGCGGGTCTGGAAGTACTTCTCGTCCAGCAGGTTGCGGGCCCAGACCGACACGTCCCAGTGATCGCCGGCCCGGACGCCTGCGCGCAGGTTGACGAGGGCGTGGGACGGCACCAGCGAGCTCCAGGAGTTGCTGGCCTGGCTGTAGTATCTGGACCGGTAGCTGACGTCGGCGCCCAGGTAGATCTCGCTGTCCGTCGACCAGATCTGGACCGGGACGCTGTACTCGCCGCCCACCGACAGCGCCCATTTGGACACGCCCGTCAGCGGCTGGCCGCTCAGGTCGCAGCTTGTCGCCGAGCAGGTGAAGGTCTGGCCGTTCACCGGGCCGCCCTCGATGGGCAGCGTCGCCTTCAGGTACTTCTTGTAGATGGCGTCGGTGAACGCGCCCGAGAAGTACAGCCGCAGGCCGTCCACGGGCTCCACGTTCAGGTCGATCTCGATGCCGCGCGAGCGGACCGAGCCGGCATTGGTGATGTAGGTCAGCAGGCGGCTGGTGAAGTCCGAGATCTGGCCCTGGTAGTTGCTCACGTCGGTCCAGAAGCCGGCGATGTTGAAGGTGGCCCGGTCGTCCCAGAACTGGGTCTTGAGGCCGACCTCGTAGTTGTTCACCGTCTCCGGCGAGACGATGGCGCTGACGCCGGCAGGCAGGTTGACCAGGTTCAGGCCGGCCGATTTCTGGCCGCGTGGAACCACGAATACGCGCTGGCCATCAAGTCGGACGGCAAGTTCGCCGCCAATGTCTGGCACACCGACGTGACCTTCGAGCAGGCCTATCCGCTGGCCTCGATCCTGCGCGCCGTCACCATCCCGTCGAAGGGCGGCGACACGCTGTGGGCCAACACCGTGACCGCCTATGAGGACCTGCCCCAGGACCTGAAGCAGCTCGCCGACGGCCTGTGGGCGCTGCACACCAACGCCTACGACTATGCCACCCGCCGGCCCGACGCCGACGAGGAGCGGCTGAAATACCATCAGGAGATCTTCTCCTCGACCATCTACGAGACCGAGCATCCCGTGGTCCGCGTGCATCCGGAAACCGGCGAGCGTTCGCTGCTGCTGGGCGGCTTCGTCCAGAAGCTGCTCGGTCACTCCGCCGCCGAGACCCAGGCGCTGCTGTCCATCTTCCAGAACTACGTCATCCGTCCCGAGAACACGGTGCGCTGGCGCTGGACGGTCGGCGACGTGGCGATCTGGGACAACCGCGCCACCCAGCACTACGGCGTCGGCGACTTCAACGAGCCGCGCGAGCTGTACCGCGTGACCGTCGACGGCGACGTGCCCGTCGGCGTGGACGGCCGCCGCAGCGTCGCGAAGCGGAAAGAGACGAACCCTGCTCTGCTCCGGGCGGCAGCGGAATAGGGTTCACGGTTCGGCGCCGCCCTGTCCGCCATGTCTCCGGCGGGCGGCGCCGGACCCCCAAATCCACGGGCCTCCCGTCCCGTGGACGCGCAGGGAAGGGCGGACCGGCCGGTTCGCCCTTCCTCGCGTCACGGGAACGGCTAGCGGCTTTCCACGCGGACGAGCAGGCGGGTGAGTTCCGACGTCTTGATCCGCCAGCCCTGTTCCAGCTTCACGTAGGTTTCCCGGTAATGGCCGTAGCCGCGGAAGAAGAACGAGCCGTTCAGCACCGTGTCCTCCATGGGATGGATGGCCTTCGCCGCGGTGTCCGACAGGATCTCGATCTCGGGCGTGTGGCCGTGATGGGCGCTCTGCGCCGTGGCCAGCGCGCCGCTGATATAGGCGACGATGTTGTCCAGGCCGGTGACCGGATCGTGCTCGGTCACGCCTTCCGGGTTGCCCAGCACGGGATCGCGCAGCGCCTGGCGGAAATCGAAGGTGGCGTCCGGTGCGAACACGGTCCGCAGGGTTTCGAACTCCTTGGTGTCCATGGCGCGGAAGTACCGCGCCTTGAGCTGCTTGATCTCCTCGATGGCGAGCAGCTTCTCGATGTCGTTCATCGGGCGCTCCCTATGCCGTGCTGCCGCCGTCGATGACGAAATCCGCGCCGTTGATGTAGGCGGATTCCGGCGCGGCCAGGGTAAGGACCAGGGCCGCGATCTCCTCGGGCTTGCCGATCCGGCCGGCCGGCATCCTGCCCGCCATCGCCCGGCGCAGCAGGGGCGTGTCCACCCCGCCGGGCGAGACCGAGACCACCCGGATGCCGTCCTTGCCGTGGGCCTTGGCGGCCGAGCGGGTCAGGCCGATCACGGCATGCTTGCTCGCCGCGTAGACCGGGTTGCCCGGCAGGCTGTTGCTGCCGGCGATCGAGGCGGTGTTGATGATCACGCCGGCGTTCCTGGGCGTCATCACCCGCAATTCGTGCCGGATGCCGTAGAACACGCCGTCCACATTGGTGCGGATGGTGTCGTGATAGCCCATGGTGCCGTCGATCGGCGCTTCCTGGAACGAGGCGAACGGCCCCTCGATGCCGGCGTTGTTGAAGGCGATGTCGATCTGGCCGTGGGCGGCGACGGCGGCGTCGACCAGCCTGGCCACCTGTTCTTCCTCGCGCACGTCGGCCTGGATGTAGGTGCACTTGCCGCCTTTGGCGCGGATGGCGCCCTCGGTTTCCTTGCCCAGCGCCTCCCGGCGCCCGCAGATCACCACGTTCGCCCCTTCCGCCGCGAAGGCATGGGCCGTCGCCGCGCCGATGCCCGAGGAGCCGCCGGTGATCAGCACGGTCTTGCCGGCGAAGCGGCCGGCCTGCTCGTGCGCCCTCGCGGCGCCCGCCATCGTCGCCGCCGCGGTTGCGGCGGCCGCCACGGCGGCGCCCTTGAGCACGTCGCGGCGTCCCGGATTGTTCCTGTCGTTCATCCTTGCCTCCCCTGGTTCGAACGTGGATCGATGAT
>CAZVVC010000158.1:0-8682 GCA_964630425.1 uncultured Bifidobacterium sp.
TCATCCTGGGGCTGATCGGGCTGGCGCACGAGCGGCAGTCGGCGATCACCGAGGACGAGGTGAAGACCCTGATCGCCGAAGGCACGCGGGAAGGCATCTTCGTGCCGCGCGAGAAGGAGATGATCGACGGCGTCCTGCGCCTCGCCGACCGCTCGGTGATGGCGATCATGACGCCGCGCGTCGACGTCGCCTGGATCGACGTGGACTCGGATTCCGAGGCGCTGCTGGCCGCGATCCAGACGCATAGGCACTCCAGGCTGCTGGTCTGCGAGGGCGTGGTCGACAAGCCCGTCGGCTTCCTCCAGACCAAGGACCTGCTGCCGCTGGCGCTGCGCGGCCAGGCGATCTCGGTGCGCGAGGTGATGACGTCGCCGCTGGTCGTGCCCGACCGCACGCCCGTTCTCGCGCTGCTGGAGCGGTTCCAGCGCGAGGGCGTGCATATCGGCGTGGTGATCGACGAATATTCCAGCCTGGAAGGGGTCGTCAGCGTCACCGACGTGCTCGAGGCGATCGCCGGCGAGCTGCCCGAGCGCGGCGAGGAGAACTCTCCCATGCTGGTCCAGCGGGACGACGGCTCGTGGCTGGTGGATGGCACCATGCCCGTCGACGAGTTCGAGGACCGCACCAACATCCGCAAGCTGCGCGAGCAGGGCGATTTCCACACCATCGCCGGCTTCGCCATCAGCGAGTTCGGCGACCTGCCGACCGCCGGCCAGCACTTCACCTTCGGCCGCTACCGTTTCGAGGTGGTCGACATGGACGGCCTGCGCATCGACAAGCTGCTGGTCACGCCGCTCATGGCCGACGAGCCGGCGGTGGATTAGGGCCGGCATCGTCATCGCGCGCACCGCGCGGCGGTCCAGTATCGATGCAGAAATAACCCTATCCGTATCCCTGAGCTCGTCGAAGGGCCTTGCACGAACGCTGATGCAAGGCCCTTCGACGAGCTCAGGGATACGGTGAAATTTGTGTGTTGCACCACGACTGGATCGCTGCGCTCGCGATGCCGGATGCGGGTCCGCGCTACTTCAACCGGTTGATGGCGCGTGCCAGCACCACGTAGAGCTTGCCCATGTCCGAGGACAGCAGCGAGGCGGCGAGGGCGTCGGTGCGCTCGCCCGCCATGGACTCGCGCATCAGTCCCTCGAACTGGGCGATGAAGCGGGTCACGTGCTCGCGGAATTCGGGGTTGCTCTCGAAACGCGCGGCGATCTTGCGCTGGTCGGCGCCGCTCGCGCCGGCGATGTGGCGGGCGAAGGCCTGACGGTCTCCGCCGCGGAACAGGCGCCAGGCCTTCTGCGGCGGCGCGGGTTCCAGCAGGCGGTTCACGTCGATGGCCAGGCCGTTGAGGGTCTCGATCACCGTGCTCGCGGTGCGGGCGAAGGTGGCGCCGGTCGCCTGGCGCTCCAGCTTCTCCATCGCCGCGAGGCGCTGCTCCAGGGAGTCCGCCATGTCCACCAGCCGCCCGGCGCGCTCGCGGAAGGTCTCGTCGGCGCGGTCCACGCGCGAGCCCGCGGTTTCGGCGGCCTGGGCCAGCTCGCGGGCGCCGGCGATCAGGTCGTCGGCGCGGGCGCGGAACGCCTCGGCCTCGCGTGCGAAGGCGGCGAGCCGGGCCGCGCCGGCGTCGAGGGCCTCGCCGGTCCGGGCGACGCTGCCGGCGGCGGTCTCGGCGGTGTGCCGGATCTGCGCGGCGTGGCTGTCGAGCATGTCGGCCGAGCGGCCGATGTCGCCCGCCGCCGCGCTGGCGGTGCCGGCGAGCTTGCGGCCCGCGTCGTCCACGGCCTGGCTGGCCTCGGTCATGCGGGCGATGGCCTGTCCACTCGCCTGCCGCGCCTCTTCATCGTGCTGCTTCATGCTGTCGGCCAGGGCCTCGAGGCGCCGTGCGGCAGCCTCGCTGGTCTCGCCCAGCGAGACCGCGTTCTGCCCGATCCCCGTCGACACGGCCGCCAGCTCGCGCATCCCGTCGGCGGAGACCTCCTGCAACTGCCGGATCTGCGCCAGGATGCCGGTGGTGGCGTCCTCGACCTGCCCGCGCGCTGTCTCGCTGGACTGGGTGAGGCCGGCGGCGGCGGCGGCCAGCGCCGCTTCCACCTGACGCGCCTCGGCCAGCGTCTCCTGCATCACCTTGGCGATGGAGCCCGAGCCGCCGGCGACCGACTCGTCCAGTACCCTGGTCTTCTCGGTGATGTCGTCGGCCATGCCGCGCAGCATGTTGACGGTGCCCTCCACGGTCTGCCGCAGCGACGAGATTTCGGTCTCGGTCCTGCCGATGGTGCTGGAGAAGCGCTCGGTCTCGGCCGCGAATTCGTTGCCCAGCGTCCTGGTGCGGGTCGCGGCCGCGTCCGCCGCCGCCTCGAGTTTGCCGATCTGCGCGGCGATCAGCGCGCGCGCCTTGTCCAGCGTGCCCGCGGCCTCGTTCGAGGCCAGGTCCACGTCGCCGGACGCCTGGTGCAGCGCCTGACGCAGCGCCTCGGCCCGGTCCAGCGCGTCGTCCATCATCCGGGTCATGGCGTTGGCGTCACCGCCCAGCTTCTCGCCCATGACGCGCGACGCCTGGGCGATGCCCTCGGCCGCGGCCTCGGCGCCGGCGCGCAGCTCGGCGGCGCGGTCGCAGAACGAGAGGGCCGACTGGTGCGCCTGTTCGGCCGCGGCCGCGGCGGCGGCCTGCCATTCGCCGGTGATCTCCTGGGCGTTCTGGCGCAGCGTCTCGCCCGACTGGTCCATCTGCGCCGCGGCCTCGCCGGTGCGGGCCTGGAGCGCCGCGGTCAGCGAGATGAGCCGCTTGCCGGCGTCGTCGACCTTGCTGACCGCGTCGCCGATGCCGTTGTTCAGCCCTTGCAGCGCCTCGTTCGAGGTCTCCTTCATGAACTGGGCCTGCAGGGTGAAGTGGTCGGCGGTCTGCGCGATCAGCGCGCGGACGTCCTCGCCCAGCCCGGTCAGCCGCGCCTCGTGCGCGGCGACGGTCTGCTCCATCCTCTCGGCGCGCTCGCGGCTCCGCTCGCCGGCCTCCTCGATGGCGGCGACCTCGCGGGCGGTCAGCTCGGTGATCTCGAGCATCCGCGCGGCGAGCGCCTCCCCGGCGGCGGCCATCGCCTGGGACTGCGCCTCGTAGCGGGCGTTGATCTCGTCGATCCGGCGGGCCGCGGCGTCGGTCGCCGCGTCCAGCCGCCCGGCGATCCCGGCATAGGACCGGCCGATCTCCTCGGTGCGCTCGGCCGCCTGTCCGGCGGCGGACAGCAGCGCCTCGGCCCGCGACGACAGGGCCTCCTCGGCGGCCCGCGCCTTTTCCAGCGCCCGCGCCGAGGCGTCGGACAGCGCCACGGCGCTGCCGCTGACGGCGGCCTGGATGGCCTCGGCGCGCCGGTCCAGCGCCTCCAGCGCGCCGTCGAGCGCGCCGGCCTGCGCGGTGAGGAGGGCGCCGGCCTTGCCGCTGCCGCCGTCCAGCGCGGCGGCGGCCTCGGCCAGGGCCTCCATCTGCCGGCGCAGCATCTGTTCCGTGGCCTCGGCACGCTCGCGCGCCAGTTCGGTCGCGGCGGCGAGCTGGGCGGCCTGGGCCTGGAGGGCGTGCGCCACCGATCCCATGCGCCGTTCCGCGTCCTCGCCCGGATAGGCCACGGACAGCAGGCTGCGGTCGAGCAGCGAGGCGGTGCGCCGAAGGACGCGCGTCTGCATCATCCCCGTGGCGATGACCCAGATGGCGAGCACCGGCAGCAGGGCCGCCAGGCCATAGAGAACGCCCTGTTCCAGGTCCAGCGGGGCGCCGGAAGGCGCGCGCAGCACGAACAGATACGCCGCGCACAGGGCCAGCCACAGGACGGACAGGGCCGACGCACCCGCGAGGATGCCGCGCGACGGGGCCGGCGGCGGCGGTTCCTCCGCGGGGCCGCGAAAGGCGCCCGGCGCCGCGAGAGTCGCCTGAATGGCCCGTATGTTCGCAACGTCGGCGTCGACCTGCGGCATTGAACCTCCTGCTTTTGCGAGACGAGGCGTGATTTTCCCCCAACGTCCAAGGCGGGTCAATCAATGAACGCCCAATGATTTCGGGCACTTTCGCGGCAGCGGGCGGGCGCGGCAAACGGCGGTTTCCGCCGGGCGCCGCCGGATGTACCATCCCCCTATCGCGAAAGGCACAGCCTTGGGGAGAAAGCGATGACCAGCCTGATTGCCGCCTGCGCCCTGTTTTTCCTGATCCATGCCCTGATCTCGGGCACGGGTTTGCGCCCCGTCATCGTCGGCGCCATCGGCGAGAAGCCGTACCGGGGACTGTTCTCGCTCGTTTCCCTGGGCAGCGTGGTCTGGATGGCCATGAGCTACAACCGGCTCGCCGAGACCGGCTCGGCCTATCTGTGGAATTTCGGCCGCGCCGGCCACGGCATCGCCATGCTGCTGGTGTTCGCGGCGCTTCTCTTCGTGGTGATCGGCGTCGCCACGCGCAATCCCACGGCCATGCAGCAGGAAGGCCTGCTCGCGCGGGACGATCCCGCGACCGGGATCGTGCGCGTCACGCGGCATCCGTTCCTGGTCGGCGTGGTGCTGTGGGCGGCCGCGCATGTCCTGGCCAATGGCGACCTGCATTCGCTGATCTTCTTCGGCACCTTCCTGCTGGTCGCGCTGATCGGCATGCCCAACATCGACGGGAAACGCGCCCGCCGCGATCCCGAGGGCTGGGCCAGCTTCGCGGCGAAGACCTCGCGCACGCCCTTCCTCGCCATCGCCCAGGGCCGCAACGTCCTGAAGCCGGGCGAGATCGGCTGGTGGCGGAGTCTCGCGGGGATCGCGGTCTATGCCGTGATCCTGACCCTGCATGGCTGGATCTTCGGCGTCCCGGTGATCTAGCCCGCTGCCGTCGTCGCGGCGAGGACGGGGCGGGTCAGGCCGCCCAGGTGCGGTAGGTGCGGTTGTCGGGGTGATAGACCAGCACCCGGTGGTTGTTGGTGTCCACCAGGAACACCCGGCCGTCCTCGGCGACGGTGACCCCGGCGGGCTCGGCGGCGGGGATGCAGACCGGATCGGTGCAGGCATAGACGCCGCCGTCGAAATCCGCGGCTTCGCCGGCCGACAGGTCCAGCACTCTCAGCGCGCCGTTGTAGCTGTCCGCGACGACCGGGCTGCCGCCGGGCAGCAGGTCGACGCCCAGCGCGTGTTGCAGCCGCGCGCTCTCGAACGGGCCGTTGACGTGGCCGAACTCGAACAGGCCTGCGCCGACCAGGGTCGAGACCATGCGCGGCTCGCGCAGGCCCAGCGCCCGGATGGACGAGGTTTCGCTGTCGGCGAAATAGAGCGTGCCGTGATCGGGGCTCAGCGCCAGGCCGCTCGGCTGGGCGAGCGCCGCCTCCAGCGCCGGGCCGTCGACGATGTCCTCGGCGCCGCTGCCGGCGATGGGATAGACGGTCGAGGCGAACACGTCGAGCACGCCGATCTGGTGGGTGCCCGCATTGGCGAAGTAGACGCCCTCGCCGGCGACGGCCAGGTCCCAGGGCGAGGCGAGGGCGGTCGTCCCCGCTTCCCCGATGCCTTCGAGGATCGTGCCGCGCGCGCCGGTGCCGGCAAGCGTCTCCACGGTGCCCGTCTCCAGGTCGATGCGGCGGATGGCATGGTTGCCCGTGTCGGCCACATAGATGACGCCGTCGCCGTAGGCGAGGCCCTGCGGGGCGTTGAACGAGGCCTCCTCCGCCGTGCCGTCCTCGAAGCCCTGCTGGCCAGATCCCAGCCGGCGCACGACCTCGCCCTCCTCGTCGAGCAGGGCGATCTGGTTGTGGCCGGCATCGGCCAGCGCCCACAGCGACGTGCCGGGAAGGCGGCGCATCTTGCCGGGGAACGACAGGGCGCCGCCGGGAACGGGTGGCGGCGCCAGTGGCAGCGGCGAGGGACGCAACTGGTCGGCGCTGGCCGCCTGTTGCAGCAGGTCGGCGACGAAGCGCAGCAGCTTGTCCCGCGACGGCTCGCCCGATGTCTGGCCGAGCACGCTGCCGTCAGGCGCGATGAAGACGATGGTTGGCCAGGCTCTTACGGCATATTGCTGCCATAGCACATGATCCCGGTCCTGGATCACCGGATGGGTGATGCCGTACCGGCTGATCGCCTGGCGGAGGTTTTCGCTGTCCTTTTCCGCCTCGAATTTGGGCGAGTGGACGCCGATGACGACGACCTCCTCGGGGAAGGCTTCCTCCAGGATGGCGAGGGTGGGCAGGACGTGGATGCAGTTGATGCAGCAGAAGGTCCAGAAGTCCAGCAGGACCACCTTGCCCTCGACGTCCTTCAGCGACAGCGGCCGCTCGACATTGAACCATTCGAGGCCGGGCCGGTCGATCTCCGGCGCGCGCACCTTGCCTTTCAGCATCCCGGGCTCCGTTTTTCGAGTGAGGCGAACGCGCGCCTAGCGGCTCAGTTCCTTCATGGCGCGCTCCAGTCCGTCGAGCGTCATGGGGAACATGCGGTGGCCCATGATCTGCTTCATCAGCCGCACCGACGGCGAGGTCTCCCAGTAGCCTTCCGGCACCGGGTTCAGCCAGACCGCCTTGTGATAGACGTTGAGCACCCGGTGCATCCACACCTCGCCCGATTCCTCGTTCCAGTGCTCCACCGAACCGCCCGGATGGGCGATCTCGTAGGGGCTCATGGTGGCGTCGCCCACGAAGATCACTTTGTAGTCGTGCGGATAGGTGTGGAGCACCTGGAAAGTGCTGATCTTGTCGGCGCGGCGGCGGACGTTGTCCTGCCAGACTTCCTCGTACACGCAGTTGTGGAAGTAGAAATACTCCATGTTCTTGAACTCGGACCGGGCGGCCGAAAACAGCTCCTGGCAGACGCGGATGTGCGGGTCCATGGAGCCGCCCACGTCGAAGAACAGCAGCACCTTCACGTTGTTGTGCCGCTCGGGCACCATCTTGATGTCGAGGAAGCCGGCGTTCTTGGCGGTCGAGCGCACCGTGTCCGGCAGGTCCAGCTCGTCCGCGTTCCCCTCGCGCGCCCAGCGGCGCAGGCGGCGCAGCGCCACCTTGATGTTGCGGGTGCCCAGCTCCAGGTTGTCGTCCAGGTTCTTGAACTCGCGCCGGTCCCAGACCTTCACCGCCTTCTGGTTGCGGCTTTCCTTCTGGCCGATGCGCACGCCCGCCGGATTGTAGCCATAGGCGCCGAAGGGCGAGGTGCCGGACGTGCCGATCCACTTGTTGCCGCCCTCGTGGCGCTTCTTCTGCTCCTCCATGCGCTTCTTGAGGGTTTCCATCAGCTCGTCCCAGTCCATGGCCTCGAGCTTGGCCTTCTCCTCCTCGGTGAAGAACTTTTCCACGAGCTGCTTCAGCCAGTCCTCGGGGATGTCGATCTTCTCGGCGTCGCCGGTGAACTCGATGCCCTCGAAGCATTTGCCAAACACCCGGTCGAACTTGTCCAGGTTCTTCTCGTCCTTCACCAGGCACGAGCGGGCGAGGTAGTAGAAATCCTCGACCTTGTAGTCGGCCACGCCCTTGTCGAGCGCCTCCATGAGCGTGAGATATTCCCGCAGGGTCACGGGAATTTTCGCTTCCTTCAGCTCGAAGAAGAAATTGGTGAACATGGTGCTATCCTGCCGCTCGCGTCATAAACCCTCTCCCTCTGGGAGAGGGCAGGGTGAGGGGCGTTGCTGCTCATGGGCGACAGCCTTCGCCGCTATGCTAATACTGATAAGTGTGCCTTCCAAATTGGAAAGCACCTCGCCGTTGGAGAAGCGGATCACCGCGTAACCCGCTCGTTCCAGCCGCCGCGTGCGGGCGGCATCGCCTTCTTCGCTGTGGTGAGAGCCATCGAGCTCGATAATCATCCTGGGATTCTCGCACAGGAAATCCGCGATGTACCCTTCACAGGGCTCCTGTCGCCGGAACTTCAAGCCATCGAGCTGACGATTGCGGAGCCGGGACCACAGCTTCTTCTCGACACCGGTCGCGTCACGCCGAAGCCGGCGCGCCAATGGTTTGAGGTTTTTGACCGTTGTGACCATCGCCCCTCACCCTAACCCTCTCCCAAGGGGAGAGGGAGCGCGCCGTCGGCTCAGCCGTCAGCTCTGCCGGCGGCTCAGGAAGGCGAGACGCTCGAACAGGTGGACGTCCTGCTCGTTCTTCAGCAGGGCGCCGTGCAGCGGCGGGATGAGCTTGTTGGGATCGCGCTCGCGCAGCGTCTCCGGGCTCATGTCCTCGGCCATCAGCAGCTTGAGCCAGTCCAGCAGCTCGGAAGTCGACGGCTTCTTCTTCAGGCCCGGCACGTCGCGGATCTCGTAGAAGATCTGCAATGCCTCGCTGACCAGCTTCTTCTGGATGTCCGGGTAATGGACGTCGACGATCTCCTTCATCGTGTCCGGGTCCGGGAACTGGATGTAGTGGAAGAAGCAGCGGCGGAGGAACGCGTCCGGCAGCTCCTTCTCGTTGTTCGAGGTGATGATGACGATCGGCCGGTTGACGGCGACGACGCGCTCCTGCGTCTCGTAGACGAAGAACTCCATGCGGTCGAGCTCGAGCAGCAGGTCGTTCGGGAACTCGATGTCGGCCTTGTCGATCTCGTCGATCAGCAGCACCGGCGCGGTCTCGCCGGTGAAGGCTTCCCACAGCTTGCCCTTGATGATGTAGTTCGAGATGTCGTGCACCTTGGCGTCGCCGAGCTGGCTGTCGCGCAGGCGCGAGACGGCGTCGTATTCGTAGAGGCCCTGCTGCGCCT
>CAZVVC010000159.1:0-8666 GCA_964630425.1 uncultured Bifidobacterium sp.
GGGACGACGCCGCAGCGGGCCAGCAGCGCGCGCAGGTCGCGGATGGGCGGGAAGACCTCGTTGTTCCAGTCGCCGCCCTGCGCCTCCCAGGCCGCCTGCTCCATCTGCACGATGTCCTTGTCCTCGGTGAAGATGCGCTCGGTGAACCAGGTCACGAACGGCCAGACCATGTGGATCAGGCCCGGCAGGGGCGGCTTCCTCACCGACAGGTAGCCGAAGGTCCGGTTGCTGCGCTGCGCCTCGTCCAGCGGCGTGTAGGCCAGCCACACGTCCAGCACGGGCGGCACGTCGCCGCCCACCTCGCGGCCGACCCATACCTTCAGGCGCTGGTACGGATATTCGGTGCGGATGGTCATCAGGTCGCTGAAGTTCTTCTGCTTGCCGCCGCGGCTGCGCATCAGGTCGACGATCACCGTCTCGCCCATGCCGGCGCGCCCTTCGGTGCGGTTGAAGGTATAGTCCACCTCGCACCAGTCCTCGCCGCTCCGCCGTCCCAGGCACTTGGCCTTGATGGTGCCCATGTTCCGGCGGTGCAGGAACTGGTGGTTCATGTCGAACAGGTTCTCGTGCATGAACGTGTAGTGGCAGTCCACCTCGCGGTTGAGCTTGCGGGTCTTGTGGCGGCGGCTGGACGCCGATCCCAGCGACGCCGGGGCGCGCGCCTCGGCCAGCGCCGGATCGCCGGGGAACACGAAGATCAGCCCGTCGATCTCCCTGGCCGGATAGGAGCGAACGCCGTTGGGCAGCTTCTCCATGCCGAAATAGGGCACGTCGATGCACTTGCCCGAGCAGTCGTAGGCCCAGCCGTGATAGCCGCATTTCAGCGTGTCGCCGTCGACCACGCCGACGCTCAGCGGCACCTGCCGGTGGGCGCAGCGGTCCTCGAGCGCGAACACCGCGCCCGATGCGCCGCGATAGAGCACCACGGGCTCGCCCATCAGGCGCCGCCCCAGCGTCTTGCCGGGCTTCAGCTCGTCGGACCATGCCAGCGGATACCAGTGGTCGGGATGGGAGGCGATGCGCCTGAGATCTACCGGATCATGGGAAGGGATATGGGTCTGACGGTCCTGGGCCATGCCGTTTTTCCGATGATGTGGGGAGCGGTCCTTGGACCTCGATGGTCCACCCTAGCGTGATCGCCCTGCGGGGTATAGGCCGGAATCCGCCGTTCCGGTGCCGGCCGGTCACATGGGTCCGGCCGGGGGCACCGGCTTGTTGATGCACGCTCCCTGAAAGGGTCATGCCTTCTTGAAAGCGCTGCGCGCCGGGAAGTTCCGCGCGGCGCCTCAGGCGAGGTCGAAGGTCTGGCCCAGGGTCTGCTCCGACAGGGCCCACAGCCGCGCCGCCGCGGCGGGATCGGTGGCATAGGCGAAATAGCCGCTCGACGCGGCGGGGTCGGTCTTCAGCGCGCCGATCCGGCAGTCCTCCAGATAGAGGCCGCCCTTGCCTTCCAGCGCTGGCGCGGTCGCCGCCCAGACCGAGGTGGCCGCGCCCGCGGGGACGGTCTTGTACTTGAAGTCGCTGCCGGCCGCGTTGACCCGCGCCATCAGCGCCGCGCGGTCCGCGTCGGTCAGGTGCCGGCCCAGCTCGGTGCGGATGCCGCCGGGATGCACGGCGTTGGCGGTGATGCCCCAGGGCGCGAGACGCCTGGTCAGCTCCACCGAGAACAGCACGTTGGCGGTCTTCGACTGGCCGTAGGACACCCACTTCTCGTAGTCGCGGTGGTGGAAGTGGGGATCGTCGAAATTCACGTCGCTGAAACGGTGCCCGGCCGAGCTGAGATTGACGATCCGCCCCGGCGCGCCCGCCTTCAGCGCCGGCGCCAGCAGGTTGGTCAGCAGGAAGTGCCCCAGATGGTTGGTGGCGAACTGCATCTCCCACCCCTCGGCGGTGCGTGCCAGCGGACAGGCCATGACGCCCGCGTTGTTGATCAGCAGATGCAGCGGCCCGTGCCCGGCCAGCCATTGTTCGGCGAAGGCGCGCACGCTGTCCGGCACCGACAGCTCGATCTGGCCGACGTCGATGTTCCCGTTGCCGGTGGATCGGCGGATGCGCTCGGCCGCGGCCTCGCCCTTGGCCGGGTCGCGCACCGCCAGCGTCACCCTGGCCCCCTTCGAGGCGAGCGCCCGCGCGGTCTCCTCGCCCAGGCCCGTGGACGCGCCGGTCACCAGCGCCTGCTTGCCGGTCAGGTCGATGCCCTCGATCACCTCATCCGTCGTCGTGTCCGCACCGAACGCCATCGCATCCTCCCTGTTTTCGCCAACCCGTGACGGCATCATAGCGCAACGGGCGCCCGCCGCCACCCGCGCGAGCGTGCCGGGTCATCCGTCGTTCCTCCCCCGACAGCGGCCGGACGATCGAATACAAGCGGCGGCCTGGATCGTGATGCGTCCGGCGCGGCGGATGATTGTTCAGAAATCCATGGTCAATCTGGCGGTTACGTTCCGGGTGTATCCGAATGTCTGGATGAACTGATAATATTTCTTGTTGAATATATTGTCGGCATTGATCTGGATGGACATCCCGTTGTCGAGTTCGTATTTCGCCATGAGATCGACGATCGCGTAATCGCCCTGGGTGTATCGGATCGTGCCGGTGGAGGTTTCAATATCTTTATGGGCTTTGCTTTGCCATCTGCCTCCCGCGCCGAGGGTGAGGCCGTCAAGCCGGCCGCCGAACCGATAGGATGTGAAGACGTTCATCTGATTGCGCGGTGCCTCGATTCTGAAGGGCGTTCCGTCCGGTTGCCTGGAAGCGGCGCGCGAGAAACCGGCTGAAAGCTGCCATCCATCGGCGATCTCCCCGGAAATCTCGGCTTCGAATCCCTTTGTCTTGACGCCTTTCACACCGACATATGCGAACTCGGACGTGCCTGGCACCAGCTCGTTGCCATCCCGCTCCCCGACATTGTCCTGCTCGACCCGGAACACGGAGAAGGATGTGTTGAGCCGGCCGTCGAAATGCTCGCCCTTGATGCCGACTTCGTAATTCTTGCCGACGACCGGGTCGAGATATTCGCCATTGCAGTCACGGCGGCTCTGCGGTTCGAAAATGCTGGTGTAGCTCGCATAGGCGGAGATTTGTTTGGTTATGTCGACGATGGCGCCGACATAGGGCGTGAGCTTCTCATGCATCCGGGAAACGCCGCTGTTGTCGGCCTTCCACTTGCTGTACCGGGCCCCCGCGATAATTTTGACGGGATCGGCGAGAGAGAGCCTCACCGCGCCGTAGACCGCGGACTGGCGGGTCTTGTCGTCACGATATCTGCCCAATGGCGTCCAGTTCGGCTCGGGAAACGACCCGTCCCATTCGAAGAAGTTGCCGACAGGCGGAAGGTCGGACGTCGCTGACGAGCTATATGCATCCTGATCCGCATCGCTGTGCATGGCGCCGAAAACCAGTTCGTGCCGGCGGCCGAATGCAGTGATGCCGCCGTCCACATGCAGGTCCACCGAATGCTGCTTGGTCGGGAAGAAATACCGGCCGGCAAAAGGCGACATGCCCGTGCCGGTCGTCTTGTCGGGGAATCCGCCCAGATAGAGGAGGCTCTGCGCGCCCTCACGGTTCGTATAGATATAGTTCCCTTTCAGGGACCAGCTTTCGCCAAACGAATGCGCGATCGAGGCACTGAGCGAGTACTGGGAAAATTCGTTCGTTGCCCATCTCGGGGCCGTCGTATTGCTTGGATTCCAGTTCGTATAACTGCCGTCGCTGTACAGGAGCGGCAGCCCGCCGAACGGTGCTCCCCTGACCATCTGATGCTGATAGTCCGCCGCCAGCGTAAGGGTGGTGTCGGCTCCCAGGTCGATGTCCACGGTGCCGAGCACGGCCTGGGTGTCGTCCTTGTAGAAATCGGTATAGAGGTGCCGCGTCCTGACGGCGCCGACGATGCGCGCCCTGATGCTCCCGCTCTCGTTCAGGGGAGTGGAGACGTCGGCGGTCCCGCGAAAATGCCGCCAGGACCCGGCCAGCGCGGAAAACTCCGCCGTCGGCACGTCGCTGGTCGCGCGCTTGCGGACGAGATTGAGCGAGGCGGACGGTTGACCCGAGCCCGTCAACAGCCCGGTCGCTCCCCGAACGACCTCGATACGGTCATACAGGACCGTGTTCTCGAGCCCCATGGCGCTGTCGCTGACGGTTGGAATGCCGTCCCGCTGATAGTTCGTGACCTCGAAACCACGGGAATAGATGTAGCTTCGATAAGCCTCCCACGGCTGGACGGACATTCCCGTCACGTTTTTCAGCGCCTCATCGAGCGTATCCAGCCCGCGATCCTTGATTTCCTGGTTCGTCATGACAGTGACGGACTGCGGCGTCTCGCGCAGCGTGAGGGGCAGCCGCGTGGCGGCCGCCGTGGCGCGGGCGGTGTAGGAGCGCGTGCCTTCCGTGGTCAGCCGCTCGTTGACCGCCTTGTGGCTGGCGACCCCCGATCCCGCCACCCGCACCGGCCCGAGCTGCACCGCGCCGGATGTCTGCGGGGCGGGCTCCAGCGTGAACGCGTTCGTGTCCGTCTGCCGGAAGGTCAGGCCGGTGCCGGCGAGCAGGCGCGACAGGGCCTCGGCCGGGGCGAAGCTGCCCTGGAGGCCGGGCGTGGCGCGGCCGGCGGCCATGTCGGCGGCATAGACCAGCCGGATGCCGCTTTCCTCGGCGAGGCGGTTCAGCGCGGCGGCGAGCGGGCCGGCGGGAATCTGGTAGCTCCGCGCCTCCTGCGCCAGGGCCTGCGACGGCAGCATCGCCGAGGCGAGGCTGCTTGTTCCCAACCAGAATGCTATCGCGATACCGCTTCGACGCTTCATGCTGACCCCTGATGGCTGTGCGGCGCGAGATTTGCGAGCCGCTCTCAACAGGAATGATGAGGCCGATACCGGATTGATTACCTTGGAGAGGGAAAATTTTTTGCGGTGGGGATGAACTATCGTACCCCCCAACCGAGAGGACTGAGGAGGCCCGCAGGGCCGTCGCGAAGCCCGGGCCACGTGACGCGCGGCGTCCCGCCCTTCGCGACGCGGCTGCGCCGCTCCTCAGGGCTCCCGGTGTTTTGGGAGGGGCGTGACAACAGTCCCATCGTTACTCACCGCCGGATCAGGATCACCCGGTCGGTCATGCGGATGCTGCGCAGCCCGAAGCTTCGTTCGATGTCGTCGACGGCGGCGACCGGATCGTCGGTGGGGAACACGCCGCTGACGCGCATCCGGGCGGCCTCGGCATCGATCACGCGCATGATGCCGGGGTGATAGCGCGCGATCTCGGCGACCACCTCGCCCAGCGGGCGGTCCTCGAAGACCAGCCTGCCGCGCAGCCAGCCGGTCGCGGCGCCCGCGTCGGCCGGCCCGGCCCGGCCGGTCCCGGCGGGGCCGTAGCTGACCTGCTCGCCCTCGCGGACCTCCACCGGGGCGCCGCCCGCGGCGGCCACGGCGACGACGTGCTCGGTGACGGTGACGCGGACCGAATCGGGGAAGCGGCGCACCACATAGGCGGTGCCCTTCGCCGTCGCCGTGCCGCCGCCGGCCTCGACGACGAACGGCCGGCCGGCGGCCGGCGCGACCTCGAACGCCGCCTCGCCTTCCAGCAGGCGCACTCGCCGCTCGTCCGGGCCGTAATCCACCGCGATGGCGCTCGCCGTGTTGAGACGGACCACCGAGC
The DNA here is from genome assembly GCA_964630425.1 of uncultured Bifidobacterium sp. Taxonomy (GTDB): domain Bacteria; phylum Pseudomonadota; class Alphaproteobacteria; order SMXS01; family SMXS01; genus RI-34. The sequence continues at coordinate 5,644 of CAZVVC010000159.1, forward strand.
CGTCGGCGAGGGCGACGGTGCGGCGCTCGCCGGTCCCGGTGACGGCGTCAGCTTCCAGCCGCACGGCCATGTCGCCGGCCCCGGCAAGGCCGATCAGCAGGGCGACGGTCACGGCGCCGCCGGCGGCGACGCGCCGGCGCGTGCGCCGCCGTGCCCGCCAGGCCTTCACCCGGCTCCGGGCCGAGTCGCGCATGGCCTCGGGCGCGGCGTCGAGCCCGGCCCAGAGCTGGTTCAGCCGCTGCCAGGCGCGCTCGTGCTCGGGATTTTCGCCGCGCCAGGCCTGGAAGGCGCGCTCCTCCTCCGGCGTCGGGGCACGGCCGTCGCGGCGGGTGAACCACGCGGCCGCGGCCTCGGCGACTTCCGGGGAAATGGGGCGCTCTGCCTCGGTCATCCGCACCTCGATACGCCGCCGGATTGGGCGGCCTCAACCATAATGACGAGACAGAAGGCCGTTCGACGACCCGGTTTCCCGGGGGTGGTCATGGAACGGCGGGAAGCGGCACGGAATGCCAGGACGTGCCACCCAATAGCCGAGAGGGCTGAGGAGGCCCGCAGGGCCGTCGCGAAGCCCGGGCCGCGTGACGCGCGGCATCCCGCCCTTCGCGACGCGGCTTCGCCGCTCCTCAGGGCTCTCGGTGTTGAAATGGGGAGGCGCGGCAGGCCCGCCATTCCCTGGAGAGTCCTGTCCCCGCTCACGCCGTGCCGAGACGGCAGAGCAGGTGGGCGAGGGCCACGCGCAGGTGCTTTTCCACGGTGCCGCGGCGGATGCCGAGCCGGGCCGCGATTTCCACGGCGCTCAGGCCGTCGAACTTGCGCATCACGAACACGGCCTGGCAGCGCGGCGGCAGCTCGACGACCGCGCGCATCACCCGGTCCAGCTCCTGCCGCGCCATGACGATGCGCTCGGCGTCGGGCCGGTCGCAGGCCACGTTGTCGGGCAGGTCGCCCTGCGTCACCCAGGCCGACCGGGCCCGTTCCTGCCGGTGCAGGTCGATCAGCAGGTTCCGCGCCGTGCGGTACAGATAGCCGCGGCCGTCGCGGACATTGCCCTTGCGGATGGCGATCAGCGCCCGCAGCCAGCTTTCCTGCACGATGTCGGCGGCAAGGCTGGCCGAGCGGACCTTGGCGCGCACATAGCTCGTCAGGCCCGCATAATGCTCTTCGGCCAGTATGGAGAGGTCCGTGGTCACGCGCGAGTCCCGTCCGGTTGTTCGCCGATCCTCTAGCGCGGATTGCGACTTATTTGCAATGAATCCGTGCGCCGCGCCGGCCGATGGCGCCGCGCGCCGTCAGCCGGTAAGGTGACGGCGGATACCCGCAGCAGCGACAACGGGGGACGAATGGCCGCGCCCGGCAACGCCGAGAAAGCAACCTTGTGGTCCCGCGCCGAGGCGATGGCGCTGAGGGCGCCGCCCGAGCGGAACCGCTATGTGGACTTCCTGCGGGCGTTCTCGATCCTGGCGGTGGTGGTCGGCCACTGGCTGGTCGCCGCGCCCTACATTGCCGATGGCGAGGTGCATGGCGGGCACCTGCTGGGCATCCTGCCCTGGACCCAGTGGCTCACCTGGGGATTCCAGGTCATGCCGATCTTCTTCCTGGTCGGCAGCTTCTCCAATTATGCGTCGTGGTCGGCCAACCGGCGGGACGGCGGCACCTATGCCGAATGGTTCACCGGGCGGCTGCGGCGGCTGATCAATCCGGTGCTGCCGCTGTTCCTGATCTGGACGCTGTTCGCCCTGTTCGGCACCGCCGCCGGCGTCGACCGGGCCATCGTCCAGATGGCGGCGCAGCTCGCGCTGATCCCGGTCTGGTTCCTGGCCGTCTATCTGATGGTGGCGGCCGTGGTGCCGGTCACCCATGCCGCATGGCGGCGCTTCGGCCTCGCCTCGTTCTGGGCGCTGGCCGCCGGGGCGACCGCCGTCGACGCGGCGAGCCTGGCGCTGGGCGTGCCCTATGTGAACTTCCTCAATTTCGGCTTCGTCTGGCTGGCCATGCACCAGCTCGGCTATGCGTGGAGCGAAGGCGCCTTCGACCGGCCGGCCCGCGCGCTGGCGTGGGGCGTCGGCGGGCTGGCGGCGCTCGGCCTGCTGGTCGGATTCGGGCCTTATCCGGTCGCCATGATCGGCGTGCCGGGCGAGCCGCTCAGCAACTCCATGCCGCCCACCGCCGCGCTGCTGGCGCTGGGCATCGCCCAGGCCGGCTTCGCCCTGGCGCTCCAGCCGGCCGCCCGGCGCCTGCTGGCCGGCCTGCGGCCGTGGACCGGCGTGGTGCTGGTCAACGGCATGATCATGACCGTCTATCTGTGGCACCTGACCGCCTTCGTCGCCATCATGGTCGCGGCCTGGCTGCTGGGCGGCGTGGGGCTGCATACGGCGCCGGGGAGCGGCGCATGGTGGCTGGCCCGGCCGCTCTGGTTCGCGCTCTACATCGCCGCTCTCCTGCCGCTGATCGCCGTCTTCGCCCGCTTCGAGCGCCCCGGCAGCATCGCCGGCCAGCCGGACGCGCCGCCCATCCCCCACTGGCGGCTGATCGCCGGCCTGCTGCTGATCTCGGCCGGCCTCGCCGCCAGCGCCGTCTTCAGCATCGCCAGCCCGCGGGGCGTCACCGGCGTGCGCCTGTGGATCGTCGCCCTGCCGTTCCTAGGCGCCGCGCTGGTCCGCTTCGGCCCGGTCTACAAGCTGCGCAAGCGCATCGGGTGACGGGGACGGATCGTCCCGGACCGTGAAAGGCTGGTCTTGCCGCGTCATCGTGCTAGGTTACATGTAACCCTTGCGGAGGCGCGGAGACCATGACGGCGGCAAGCAACGCGAAGTCCACGCGAACGAAGGTGCGCGAGCACCGCGAGCGCCTGCGCGCGCAGGGCCTGCGGCCCATCCAGATCTGGGTGCCGGACATCCGTGCCAGGTCGTTCCGGGTGGAGGCGCACCGGCAATCGGCGGCGGTGGCCGCCAGCGACCACGCGGCCGGGGATCAGGCGTTCATCGACGCGGTGTCGGCGTGGGGCGACGACATCGACGACGAAC
>CAZVVC010000160.1:0-8613 GCA_964630425.1 uncultured Bifidobacterium sp.
GGACGCTGCCGCGCTCCCTCATCGTCAACCGCAAGGGCCGGCGCTTCACCAACGAGGGCGCCAACTACAACGCGTTCGGCGCCGCCTTCCATGTGGAGGACGTGTCGAAGTTCGAGTACCAGAACATCCCATGCTGGCTGATCTTCGATCAGGGCTATGTCAACCGCTTCGGCTTCGGGGCCAGCGTCAGCAAGAAGCCGGGCGAGATACAGGACTGGGTGATGCGCGGCAATTCGCTGCCGGAGCTGGCGGACGTCCTGGGCATTCCCGGCGACGAGCTGGAGCGCACCGTCGAGCGGTGGAACGGCCACGCCGCCGCGGAGCACGATCCCGACTTCGGACGCGGCGACAGCGCCCTCGACCGCTGGTGGGGCGATCCCATGCGCAAGGGCGAGCGGGGCGGCACCATCGGGCCGCTGGATCAGCCGCCATACTATGCCGTCCAGCTCAACAGCGGCGCGCTGGGCACCAAGGGCGGGCCGCAGACGGACGTGCACGGCAACGTGGTGGACATCGACGGCAACCCGATCCCCGGCCTCTACGCCGCGGGCAACGTCATGGCCTCGCCCTTCGGCATGACCTATGGCGGCCCCGGCGGCACGCTCGGGCCGGGCATGGTGTTCGGCTATCTGTCCGGCAGGCACGCGGCCGAGCGCCAGACCAACCGTTGACAAGGAGAGGCAGGGTGGATCGTCAGGCCAGCAATTGCCAGGCGATCATGCCCATGCCGGCCACCGCGACGCCCCAGAACACCGGCCTGATCCACGGGATGCCGAAGCCGTAGACCAGCGCGTGGACGATCCGGCCGCCCAGGAAAAGCTGGGCGCCCAGCACCGTCCACTGGTTGGAGACGCCGGCGACGGCGGCGGCCAGCACCAGCGGTGTGAACAGCGCCATGTTCTCGATCATGTTGGCGGCCAGCCGGCGCAGCCGCCGGTTCAGCACGCTCGGCTCGGGAATCTGGTCGCGCGGCCCCGTCATCACCTTCAGGCCGTTGGCCATCACCGACATCTGCGCCGGCGTCAGGATCAGCACGAAGGTCAGGATGACGCTCCAGACCAGAATCCGCAGTTCCGCGCTCATGGCGTCCATCGTTTCCTCCCTGGATGAAACCGGAAGGTAACATACTCCCGGGCGGCGCCGGGCTCAATCCGGCCGGGCGGCGCGCCCGGTTCCGGCCCAGTCGTTGCGGGGCCGTGGTTTTATATTTGAACGCTGGAACTTAACCGGCCGGCGCGGGTACAATCGCGCCCCGGCGAGACGGCCCGCTCGGGCGAGATGGCCCGGGCGGGGCACGAACTTGCTGATCTTCGTGGAGGTGGGGCCATGGTGCGACTTTCCGGCATGAAGCGGGCGTTGCTGGCGGCGGTGATGGCCGCGCTGGGCGCGACGGCGGCGCAGGCGGCCTCGGTCCAGGTGTTCACGCCCACGGGAAGCGTCAAGGACGTGCGCCAGGTGGCGGCCCGGTTCTCGGCCAACATGGTCGCGCTGGGCGATCCCCGTCTGTCCGATCCGTTCGACGTGACCTGCGCCGGCAAGGGCAAGGGGCGCTGGGCCGACCAGCGCAACTGGGTCTATGATTTCGAGGAGGACCTGCCCGGCGGCCTCGTCTGCAAATTCACCGTGAAGCCCGATTTCACGGGACTGGACGGGGCGGCCGTCTCCGGGACGCGCGAGTTCACCTTCGACACCGGCGGCCCGTCGATCCGCGCCACCCAGCCGTATGAAGGGTCCAGCCAGGTCGACGAGGACCAGGTGTTCGTGCTGGCGCTCGATGCGCCCGCCGATCCCGCGTCGGTCGAGAAGCATGCCTATTGCGCCGTGGACGGCATCGGCGAGCGCATCCCGCTCAGGGTGCTGCGCGGCCCCGACCGCGCCGCCATGCTGAAGGAGCAGCGGCGCATCGGCTATTCCTATTACACGCTGCTGTTCCCCGACAGCGGCTATGAGTTCGATTTCCGGGTGAAGGACAAGTCGCTCGAGCGGGCCGAGGAGAACATCACCCTGGCCAGGTGCCAGCGGCGGCTGCCGCCCGAGACGCGCGTCGATCTGGTCTGGGGGCGGGGCATCGCCACGCCCGCCGGCATCGCGGCGCCGGCCGAGCAGCGCCTGTCCTATCGGGTCCGGCCGGCCTTCACCGCGCGGGCCCAGTGCGAGCGGGTGAACGCCCAGGCGGGGTGCCTGCCCATGCGGCCCATCCAGGTCAGCTTCTCCTCGCCCGTGCCGCGCGACAAGGCGCTCGCGGTCACCCTCGTCGGTCCTGACGGCAAGGTGTTCAAGCCCAACGCCGCGACGCGCGAGGCCACGCTCCAGACCGTCGAGTTCAAGGGGCCGTTCCCCGAGCGGGCGGTGCTCAAGGTCACCATGCCGGCGGACCTTGCCGACGACGCCGGCCGCGCGCTGGAGAACGCCGACCGCTTCCCGCTGGACATGCGGGTCGACAGCTTCCCGCCGCTGGCCAAGTTCAACGGCGAGTTCGGCATCGTCGAGGCGCATGAGGGCGGCGTGCTGCCGGTGACCGTGCGCAATGTCGAGCCGCTGGTGTCCGGCGCGGCCTCGGTGACGCCGGCGATGGCCGGCAACGCGGTGCGCATGAGCGAGGACGACGCCCGGATCGCCGAATGGATGCGGCGGGTCAGGGCGGGCATGGAGTCCCGCGGCGGCTGGATCGGCAAGGGCGAGAACCAGCGTTGGGAGGAGCGCACCGGCGACACGTCGGTGTTCGCCGACCAGGGCGCCCGGCCGATGGCGTTCAAGCTGCCCAAGCCCGAGGGCGGCAAGGCGTTCGAGGTCGTGGGCATTCCGCTGAAGAATCCCGGCTTCTACGTGGTCGAGCTGGCCAGCCCGGTCCTGGGCGAGGCGCTGATGGCCAAGGGCAAGACCCGTCACGTGGCGACGGCCGCGCTGGTGACCGACATGGCGGTGCACTTCAAATGGGGCCGGGAAGGCTCGGCCGTCTGGGTGACCACGCTGCACGACGCCAGGCCGGTGAAGGACGCGCGCGTCGCCATCAGCGACTTCTGCACCGGCCAGGTGCTGTGGAGCGGCGCGACCGGCAAGGACGGCATCGCCCGCGTCGAGCCGGGCAAGCTGCCCGAGGCGGGCTATGCCTCGGAACGGTGCGGCGAATATGGTGGGCATCCGCTGATGGTCAGCGCGCGCACCGGGGACGACATGAGCTTCACCCTGTCGACCTGGAACAACGGCATCGCGCCCTACGATTTCAACCTGTCGTCCTACGGCGCCAGCGATTCCCTGGTCCACACGGTGTTCGACCGGCCCCTGTTCCGGGCGGGCGAGACCGTGTCCATGAAGCACTTCCTGCGCCGCTACACCTCGGACGGGATCGCCGCGATCAATCCGGGCAAGGCGCCGGTCAAGGTCACCGTCGTCCACACCGGCAGCGACGCGCAGTACGAGGGCAACGTCGTCTTCGACGGCAACGGCATCGCGCTGCAAAGCTGGCAGATTCCGCCGGAAGCCAAGCTGGGCGACTACGCGGTCCAGATCCAGCTTCCCGGCCAGCCCATGTTCACGGGCGGCACGTTCAAGGTCGAGGAGTTCCGGGTGCCGACGATGGCGGCCACGGTCAAGGGGCCGGACAAGCCGCAGGTCCGCCCGAAGACCGTGCCGTTCGACCTGCATGTGCGCTACCTGTCGGGCGGCAGCGCGGGCGGCGCGGCGGTCAAGCTGCGCACGGTGGTGATGCCCTGGATGGTCTCGTTCCCCGACTACGAGGGATACACCTTCGGCGGCGCGCCGGTGAAGGAAGGCTTGCAGGCCGCGGAGGGCAGCCCCTACGACCTCGATCCCGAAGCCCAGCCCGAAGGCGTGAAGCCGATGACCCAGGTCATGCCGCTCACCCTCGACGCGCAGGGCGCCCTCAGGGTCAGCGTCGCGGCGCCGCCCAAGGTCACCGAGCCGTCCCGCATGGTGGCCGAGCTGGAATACAGCGACGCCAACGGCGAGGTGCAGACGGTGGCGGGCCGGGTCAATCTCTATCCGTCCGCGGTGCATCTGGGCATCAAGACCGACGGCTGGGCGGGCAGCAGCGACAAGCTGCGCTTCACGGTCGCCGCGGTCGACCTCAAGGGCGAGCCCGTCTCGGGGCAGAGCGTGCGCGTGTCGATCTACGAACGGACGGTCTATTCCTACCGCAAGCGGCTGATCGGCGGCTTCTACGACTATGAAAGCTCCACCAAGGTCAGCCTGCTGCCGGTCTCGTGCGAGGGCAGGACCGACGGCAAGGGCCTGCTGCATTGCGACGTCGCGCCGGGCGTCTCCGGCGAGGTGGTGATCCGCGCCCAGACCAAGGACGGCGACGGCAACGTCGCGGGCGCCACCCAGTCCGCCTATGTGATCGGCGCCGACGAGAGCTGGTTCGGGCAATCGGCCAGCGACCGCATGGACGTGATCCCCGAGAAGCCGGAATACGAGGCGGGGGGCACCGCCCGCTTCCAGGTCCGCTCGCCCTTCCGGTCGGCGACGGCGCTGGTGACGGTCGAGCGCGAGGGCGTGGTGGAGAGCTTCGTCACCCGCATCTCGGGCGACAATCCGGTCATCAAGGTGCCGATCAGGGACAATTATGCGCCGAACGTCTACGTCTCGGTGCTGGCGGTGCGCGGCCGGGTGGGCGACTGGAAGAGCTGGCTGTCGGACATGGCGCGCGAATACGACCTGCCGCGCTGGATGGTCTCGCGCGACGGCGGCAAGCCGAGCGCGCTGGTGGACCTCAGCAAGCCGGCCTATCGCCTGGGCGTCGGCAAGATCCGTGTCGGCTGGACGCCGCACCGGCTCGACGTGAAGGTCAAGCCCGAGGGCGAGACCTTCAAGGTGCGTGACAAGGTCAAGGTCCGCATCCAGGTGGAGCGCGCCAACGGCAAGGCCATGCCGGCCGGCGGCGAGGTGGCCATCGCCGCGGTCGACGAAGGGCTGCTGGCGCTGGCGCCCAACGACTCCTGGAAGCTGCTCGAGGCCATGATGGGCGAGCGCGCCATGGAGGTCTGGTCGTCCACCGCCCAGATGCAGGTGGTCGGCAAGCGCCATTACGGCCGCAAGGCCGTGCCCGCCGGCGGCGGCGGCGGCCGCGAGAACGCGCGCGAGCTGTTCGACACGCTGCTGCTGTGGAAGGGAAGGGCGACGCTCGACGCCGATGGCGAGGCCGAGGTCGAGATCCCGCTCAACGATTCGCTCACCAGCTTCCGCATCGTCGCGGTGGCCAATGCGGGCGACAGCCTGTTCGGCACCGGCGAGGCGAGCATCGCCACCACCCAGGACCTGATGGTGCTGTCGGGCCTGCCCATGATGGTGCGCGAGGGCGACCGCTTCAACGCCATGTTCACCGTGCGCAACACCACCCGGTCCGACATGCAGGTCGAGGCCGAAGCGGTCATTTCGCCGGCCCTGGCGCAGCCGTTGCGGAAGCAGGTGGTGAAGGTGCCCGCCGGCGGCGCCTACGACCTGAGCTGGCCGGTCACCGTGCCCAACGGGCCGAAGGAGCTGGCCTGGAGCATCGATGTGCGCAAGAAGGATTCGGCGCAGGGCGACAGCCTCAAGGTCAGGCAGACGGTGGCCGAGGCGGTGCCGGTGCGGACGTTCCAGGCGACGCTCGAGCAGGTGGACGGCAGCCTGTCCGTCCCGGTCGAGCGGCCGGCCGACGCCATTCCGGGCCGGGGCGGCCTGGAGATCACCTTGCGCTCCTCGCTGGGCGACGGCCTCGACGGGGTGCGCGAATACATGGCGAACTACCGCTACAACTGCTTCGAGCAGAACGTGTCGCGGGCCGTGGCGCTGCGCGACGAGGCGCGCTGGCAGACCATGATGGGCCGGATGCCGGCCTACCGCGACGGCGACGGACTGCTGAAATATTTCGAGTCCGACCGGCTGCAGGGCGACGACGGGCTGACCGCCTATGTGCTGGCCATCGCCCGCGAGGCCGGCTGGGAGATTCCCGAGACCGACCGGACGGCGCTGATCCAGGGTCTGACCAACTTCGTCGCCGGCAGGATCGTGCGCGGCTCGGCGCTGCCGACGGCCGATCTCTCGATCCGCAAGGTGGCCGCCATCGAGGCGCTGTCCCGCTACGGCGCGGCGACGCCCGACATGCTGACCAGCATCGCCATCGAGCCGGCGCTCTGGCCCACATCGGCGGTGATCGACTGGCGCAACGTGCTGACCCGGGTGAAGGAGATCCCCAGCCGCGACCAGCGGCTCGCCGAGGCCGATTCGATCCTCCGCTCGCGGCTCAACTTCCAGGGCACGACCATGACCTTCTCCCCCGAACGGACCGACGCGCTGTGGTGGCTGATGATCTCGCCCGATTCCAACGCGGTGCGGACGGTCCTAAGCGTGCTCGAGGCGCCCGGTTGGGCGCCCGACGTGCCGCGCATGGTGCGCGGCGCGCTGGGCCGTCAGCAGCGCGGCCGCTGGAACACCACCGTGGCGAACGCCTGGGGCGTGCTCGCCATGGAGAAGTTCAGCGCCCGCTTCGAGACCGTTCCGGTGACCGGCGCGGCCCATGCCGCCTATGGCGGCCGCACCGCCTCGTCCGCCTGGACCGAGGCCGCCAAGGAGCACAGCCAGGCCTTCCCCTGGGCGGAGGGCCGCCAGGACCTGACCATCAGCCAGGACGGCACCGGCAAGCCCTGGGCCATGATCCGGGCGCAGGCGGCCATCCCGCTGAAGCAGCCCTTCACCAGCGGCTTCACGGTGAAGCGGACAGTGACCGCCGTCGAGCAGGCGTCGAAGGGCGTATGGACGCGCGGCGACGTGGCGCGCGTGCGGCTCGATCTCGAGGCCCAGTCGGACATGGCCTGGGTGGTGGTCGACGACCCGATCCCCGCCGGCTCCACCGTGCTGGGCAGCGGCCTCGGCGGCCAGTCCGAGACGCTGACGCAGGGCGAGCAGCGGGAAGGCTGGGCGTGGAAGGCCTATGAGGAACGCCGCTTCGACGGCTTCATCGCCTATTACCGCTTCGTGCCGAAGGGCAAGTGGAGCGTGGAATACACCGTCCGCTTCAACAATCCCGGCGTGTTCCAGCTTCCGCCGACCCATGTGGAAGCCATGTACGCGCCCGAGATGCTGGGCGAATACCCGAACGCGGCGGTGGAGGTGAAGGCGCAGTGACCAGGCGGGGCAGGCTGGCGCTCGCCCTTCCGGCGGCCCTGCTTGCGGGCGTCCTGCTGGCGGTGCTGCTCTGGCCGGCCTCGGTGCCGTCCTTCGAGGCGGTGCGCGGCGGCTACAAGCCGTCCGAGGCGTGGCTGCTGGACCGGCAGGGCAGGGTGGTCGACGTCAAGCGCATCGACTTCGGCATCCGGCGGCTGGAATGGGTGCCGCTCGACGGTGTCTCGCCCGCGCTCAGGGAGGCCATCGTCGCGGGCGAGGACCGGCGCTTCTGGAGCCACGGCGGCGTCGACTGGCTGGCCGCGGCGGGAGCGGTCAGGGACCGGCTGGGCGATGGGCCGAACCGGGGCGGCAGCACCATCACCATGCAGGTCGCCGCGTTGCTGGACCCCGGCCTGAAGGCGGGCAGCGGCGGGCGCGGCTGGGGCCAGAAGCTGTCGCAGATGCGCGCGGCCTGGGCCATCGAGCGGTCGTGGACCAAGCCGCAGATTCTCGAGGCCTATCTCAACCTCCTGGATTTCCGGGGCGAATTGCAGGGCGTCGGCGCCACGGCGCGGTTCCTGGCGGACAAGCATCCCTCTGGCCTGACCACCGACGAAAGCCTGGTGATGGCCGCGCTCCTGCCCAGTCCGGGCGCGGCCGCGGGCCGGGTCGCCGAGCGCGCCTGCGCGCGGGCCGGACTGGCCGACTGCGCCGGCCTGCGCGCCGCGGCGGACAGGCTGCTGGGCAACGCGCGCGCGGTCCGGCCGCCGGGCCTGGCGCCCCAGCTCGCCAACGCGCTGCTGCGCCAGCCGGGCGAGCGGCGGCGCACCACGCTGGACCTCGACGTGCAGCGCCAGGCGGCCGAGGCGCTCTATCGCCACCTGGGCGGCCTGACACGGCGCAACGTGCGCGATGGCGCGGTGCTCGTGGTCGACAACGCGACCGGCGACGTGCTCGCCTATGTCGCCTCCAGCGGCATCCATTCCCGGTCGGCGCAGGTGGACGGCGTACGCGCGCCGCGCCAGGCCGGCTCGACCCTGAAGCCGTTCCTCTACGGCATGGCGCTGGAGAAGCGTTACCTCACGCCCGCCTCCATCCTCGACGATTCCCCCATCAACCTGCAGACCGCCGTCGGCCTCTACATCCCCCAGAATTACGACAAGGACTTCAAGGGACAGGTCAGCGTCCGCACCGCGCTGGCCAGCTCGCTCAACGTGCCCGCCGTGCGCACCCTGATGCTGGTGGGCGTCGAGGCGTTCCGCGACCGGCTGCACCGGATCGGCTACGGGGGCATCGACAGGGACGGCGATTATTACGGCTTCTCCCTTGCCCTGGGTTCGGCCGAGGTGACGCTGTGGGAGCAGGTCACGGCCTACCGGACGCTGGCGCGGGGCGGCGTGCTGTCGCCGCTGCGGCTCGATCCGGCGGCACCCCTGGAGCAGGGCGCGCGGGTGATGCCGGGTGATGCGGCCTATCTGGTGGGCAACATCCTCAGCGACCGCGCCGCCC
>CAZVVC010000161.1:0-8532 GCA_964630425.1 uncultured Bifidobacterium sp.
GTCCTTTCGGAAGCTGTGGCCGGGGCGGCGGGCAGGTGACCATATTTATTATTTGGAAATCTTATGGAAAACTTTCATCGATGACAGGGGATAATTCCAAGGATGGCCGCCGGCCGGGCGCGGCGCATTGATCGAGCGCAAGCACGGGCCGCCCGCTATAGTGCCGGTCCATGCCCATGCTGCGCTACCTGCGGACCCACCCGTTCTCGACGATGGCGCTGTGCAACATCGTCGGCGACCTCTGCTATGTGGGCTTCGCCTTCGAGTCCGAACACGCGGTCAGCCTGCCCAAGCTGGCGGGCGCGCTGTTCACCATCGTCGCGCACACCATCCTGCTGGCCTATGGCGACGACCAGGCCCGCCACATCGCCGGCGAGAAGGGCATGCTGTCGGGGATCGTGCTGCGGCTGCGCGCCGGCGCGCGCCGGCTGCTGGTCGGCCTGCCCGACGCGGCGCGGAAATGGGCGCAGGTGAAGCCCATCGGCGTCAGCTTCTCCATGCTGGCGCTGAACGGCGTGGGCCTGCTGGCCGACGCGCTGCGCCGCGGCGGCGCGGCGGACTGGGCCGGCCTGTCGCAGGTGTCGCTGGGCGTGTTCATCGTCATCGGCTGCGTCTGCTTCGCCGCCGCCGATTTCGTGCGCGGCCAGAAGGCCGCCGACATGCTGACCACCGCCGCCCCGGTCACGCTGACCTTCGCCACGGTCTCGAGCTGGGCGCTGGCCGCGACCACCCTCAACCCGTTCGTGATCCTGTCCGTGGTGGTGTTCGGCCTTTCCAACCTGGCCGGCTATTTCACCCGCATCGAGAAGGCCGCGCCGGCGGCGCGCGAGGGCTGAGCCGGGCCGGTCATTGAGCCGGCGCGTGGCGCCGCTCGTGCTCGATCAGCCAGCGCTTGCGGCCGAGCCCGCCGGCATAGCCGGTGAGCGCGCCGTTCGCGCCGACCAGCCGGTGGCAGGGCACGGCGATGCTGATCGGGTTGGCGCCGTTGGCCGCGCCCACCGCCCGGCCCGCCGCCGGCCGGCCCAGCCGCGCGGCCAGCGCGCCATAGCCCAGCGACGTGCCCGGTGGGATGGCCCGGAGCGCCGACCAGACGGCGCGCTGGAACGGCGTTCCGCCGGTGGCGACGGGCAGCCCGTCGAGCGCCGTCACCGCGCCGGCGAAATAGGCATCGAAGGCGCGCGCCGCCTCGGGCGCCGCGCCGTCCCGAAGCACGCAGGCGCCGCAATAGAGCCGCAGCAGCCGCTCGAGCCGCGCCTCGCCGCCCTCGAACTCGACGGCGCGCAGGACGCCCGCGTCGTCCACGACGACCAGCAGGACACCGATCGGCGAGGCCACCCTTGCAAGCCGCAGCTCCATGCGCGCTTTCCCGGAATCCTTCGTTAGAACTTGCCGCGCAACGTCAGGCGGAAGTTCCGCGGCTCGCCATAGATATTGTAGTAGATCTCGTAGCCGGGGATGCGGAGATATTTGCGGTCGAGCAGGTTGTTGACGACCAGCGACGCCTCCCAGTTTTCCGAGAACTCATAGCCCAGGCTCGCCGAGACGATGGCATAGGAACCCTGGCGGACGAGATCGGTGTACATGTTGCTCTGCATCTGGAGCCCGCCGCCGAGTTTCAGGCCCGACAGCCAGCCTTCCGCGCCGGCCTTGCCGAAGCTGTACTGCGTCCACAGCTTGAAGAGATGGGCGGGCATCTGCGCCGGCAGGAAACGCCGGCCGACATTGGCGGGGTTGGAATCGCTCAGATATTTCTGCTGGCTGTAGGTATAACCCAGCCCGATGTCCCAGCCGGGCAGCGGACTGCCGTTCATCTCCACCTCGACACCCTGGCTCTGCACCTTGCCGGCGGCCCGGTAGCAGGTTCCCGTGATCGAGCCGGCGCAGCCGACATGCTCCTCGTCGATGATCGAGCGATTGGTGTCGCGGATGCGGAACAGGGCGAACGAGGCCGTCAGCGCATCGTCGAACAGGCTGGCCTTGACGCCCGCCTCGAGCTGCCAGCCGATGCGGGGCGGCAGGACCTCGGTGTTCACGTCCTGATCGGTCTGGGGGACGAACGTGTCGGCATAGGAAGCATAGAGCGTCACCTGGTCCGTCAGGTCCAGCACCGCGCCGGCATAGGGCGTGAAGCGCCCCCTGGCCGTCGCGGCGCTGTCGATCCATGGCGTCACCGCCGGCACCACGTCCCGGTCCTTGATCTTGAAGCTGGTGACGCGGCCGCCCAGGACGAGGGTCAGCGAATCGGCCAGCCGGATGCGCGCCGAGCCGTAGAAGCCCGTCTGGGCGGTGACGGTCTGGTAACGGCTGAGAAGCTCGTCGTCGATGACCGCCGAGAAATCGTGATCGTTCAGGATGTCCCAGGTCGCGGGAAAGGCGAACCGCGTCCCGCCGGTGAAGTCGTAGTGCGAGCGGTTGACGCCGAAGGTCAGATCGTGGGCCCGCCCGAACAGGTGGACCGGCCCCGTCACATGGGCGTCGAAACTGTGCCATTTGGTTTCCTGTTCCACCCGGCCCGCGGAGAGCCCGTTGACCAGACCCGTGGCCCGGTCGACCGTCGACCAGGGGAACACCGAATAGCCGCCATAGTTGAGCCGGCGGAAGCTGTAGGCCCCCTTGAACAGCCAGCCGCCGCCGAAATCGTGGCGGATGTCGAGGAACAGCTCCCGCGAACGGGTGCGCGAGGTGCCGTCCGAGCCGGTGAAGGAACCGCGCGCGGGCACGCTGTGATCGTCATAGAGCGGCAGGCCGAAGGAATTGATGAAGGCCCGCTGCGAATAGATGCCGCTGATCCCGATGGTGGTGCGCGGCGTCAGATCGTACTCGACGACGCCATAGACCGCGCGATCCCGGTTGAAGCCGACGTCGTAGAACTTGTCCTCGTTCTGGAACACGCCGACGACGCGCCCCCTGAGCCTGCCCGATGCGGCGAGCGGGCCGCCCACGTCGATCTCGCCGCGATAACGCTCCCACGATCCGCCGCTCGCCAGGCCGGACATGGCGAACGCGTCGGTCGGCCGCTTGCGGACGTAATTGACCGTGCCGCCCGGCTCGCCGCTGCCCGTCAGCAGCGCCGAGGGGCCGCGCAGCACTTCGATCCGGTCGAAGAAGGCGAGGTCGTCCGTGTTGGAGCTGGCCTTGTCCGATCCTTCCTGCTGCGGCAGCCCGTTGTACTGGGCGTTCGCCGCATAGCCGCGGATCAGGAACTGCTCCTGCCGCTCATAGCCGAAGCTGCGCACCCCGGTCACCTGCTCGAGCGCCTCGGTCACGGTCGTCAGGCCCTGGTCGTCCATCCGCGCCCGCGTGATGACGCTGACCGACTGCGGGATCTCGCGCAGCGTCCGGGGGCTCTTTCCCAGCGTCACCGCGCGCGCCGCGTAGGAGTCCGTTCCCTCGGTGGCGCCCGGATCGGACGAGGAGCGCCGCTCGGTTCCCTCGACCCTGACCGGACCCAGGCGGATCGAGGAATCCGACGCATGGGGCGCGGGCTCGAGGATCGCGGTGGTGTCGCTGGTGAAGCGGAAGGTGAGCCCGGTGCCGGTCAGCAGCAGGCCGAGCGCCTCGGCGGGCGCGTGGCTTCCCGAAACCGCCGCGCTGGTCTTTCCGGCGACGAGCGAGGTGTCCGCCGTGACCTGCAGGCCCGACTGGCTGCCGAATTTCATGATCGCCTCGGTCAGCGCCTGGGCGGGAATGTCGAAGCTGCGCTGGGCGGCGGCCTGCGCCTGGGCGGGTGCCGCCGCCGTCATCGCCACCGGCGCCGTGGACAGCAGCAGCAGCGCCAGCGCCGCCCTGCTCCGGTTCAAACGCCCCAACCTCGTTCCGTGCCCGCTCATGTCGACTCCTTCACCTCGATGCGGATGGCGGGCCCGGCAACCGCTAATGCGTCGCAGGAACCCTTATTCCCTCCACGCTGGCGAGACGGGCTTTTCCAAGGGACGGAGAAAAGTTTTTTGCGAAACTGCTTAGCGATTGAAAGACAACGGTAAAATCATCGCGTCACGATCATCAGCCACGGCGTGATCCGAAGAATCCTGCCGCCATGCGGCTCGATCAGGGCACGCAGCGCCTCCTGCGGATCGGACAGGCGGAAGATGCCGGTCACGCGTTTCCCGCCAATGGCGTCATCGGCCAGGACGATGCGGCCATTGTACCAGGGGCGCAGTTCCTCGACGGCGTCGGCGACGGTCCGGCCACGGATGGGCACCGATCCCGTCTGCCACAGGCCGGCCAGATCGGCGGCCTGGTGGCCGGTCGCCGCCCGGTGACCGGCGTCGACGCTGATCCAGTCTCCCGCCGCGAGGACGCTTCCCTGCACGGCGCCGCCGCGCACCCGCACCCGTCCATGCCCGACGGCCACGGTCTTTTCCGCCCCGATCATCCGCACGTCGAACGCCGTGCCGAGCGCGGTGGCGGTGAGGGTTTCCGCCCGGACACGGAACGGGCGGGCGGCGTCCGGCTGCACGTCGAACCAGGCCTGTCCCCTGAGAAGGCGCAGGTCGCGGCGCCCCGCGCCGTAGTCGACCGCGATGGCGCTGTCGGGGCCGAGGTGGACGCGGCTTCCGTCCGCCAGCGTGACCTGTTCCATGTGTCCGGCGGCGGTGACGTAGTCCGCCTGCATCCGCAGGACGATGCCGGGCCCCAGGACGAAGATGGCGAGACAGGCGGCCAGCGCCGCGGCCGCCGGCACGCGCCAGGACCGGCGCCGGGGCACGGCCGGGGCCGCCGCCGTTCCGGGCACCGCCTTGCTGGTGGGCACGAGATAGTCGGGATGGGCCGGCGCCACGCCGCCCATCAGGCCGAACAGCGCCTGCATTTCCTCCCACGTCCGGGCATGGTCGGGATGGGCGTCGCGCCAGCGCCGGAACCGCGCGTGCAGTTCCCGGTCTTCCGGCGCCTCGCGCAGCCGGACGAGCCAATCCGACGCTTCCACGCCGATCCGGTCCGCGTCATCCGACATGGCTGTTCTCCCCGCCGCACCTCGTCCCCGCATGACGCGGGCATGGACGCGTGAACGCCCCGGCCCGGTCATAAGGAAAACACGTCTGATCGGACAGCTTTTTCAAGTCAGTCGTCCGCCAGGGGCGAATCCGGCCGGCACAGCCTGTGGCATTCCGCCAGCCCGCGCACGATCAGGAGATGCGCGAGCGAGACGGAAATGTTCAGGCGCTCGGCGATCTCGCGCAGCTTGAAACCGCCCAGACGGTACATCTCTATGGCGATCCGCTGCCGTTCGGGAAGGCTGGCGAGCGCCCGCTCCAGCCGCCGGAGCTCCGCCTGCGCGCCGACGATCGCCTCGGGCGAGGGCGTGTCGTCGGCCACGTCCATCATCCGGTCGGCGGCATCATGCGACAGATAACGCGACTGCCGCCGCGCCCGGCGCCGGGCGTCGATCGCCAGATTGCGGACGATGCGATAAAGATAGGGGACCGGATCGCGCAGCGCACCGCGCTCCAGCGCCCGCCTCAGATGCAGCCAGGCATCCTGGACCACGTCCTCGGCCTCGGCCCGGTTGCCCGCGATCCTCTCGGCATAGTCGATCAGCGCGCGGCGATGCGCGCCATATACCTCCAAACCGACGTGATCGGAACTCACAGCCTGTCCTTCGCCCTACCGACGGCCCCCATCGCAACGGCAAGCCCGGAGCGGCAAGACACAGCAATTGCGAATGATTAGCAACCCATACTTCCGCCGGGCCGGAGGCGCAACAGCGGCCTGCGATTCGTTCCGGCGACAAATCCCCGTGCCGCAGCCCGCCCCGATGTGGTATCCTGAGGCCGTCACCGATGCCTTGGACCGCTTCGGGACAGATCGGGCGCGGACGCCGGGTCTGCGCCGGGACAGGGCGGCCGACATGGTGGACAACCGGACTGGAAACGTCACTTTCGCCGTACGCAGCAGCATCGTTCCCGATCACGAGCGCCGGAACGCCCATCTGCACGCCCTGCTGCTCCGCATGGCCCGGACGGTGCCCGACACGGTGAGCTATGCGCGCGGCAAGCCTCCTACTTCGTCAACAAGTGGCGGTCGGACAACGACCTGTTCCGGCTGCCCGACCCGGAGATCGCCGCGCTGGTCGGCTTCATCGAGCACTATGTGAACCAGGCGGCGGAGCGACGCGCCGCCGGACGGCTGACGATCACCTCCATGTGGGCCATCGTCGGCCATGCCGGCATGTGGGGACGGGTGCACGCCCACAGCGGCACCGTCTCGGGCGTATACTACGTGGACGCCGGCGACGGCGGCGCGGGCGGCGAATTCGCCATCCACACCAGGCTGGGCGGCCCGCCGCACCTCATCCGCCCCCGGACGGGCCAACTCATCATCTTCCCCAGCGCGCTGCTGCACGGCGTCATGCGCTACGACGGCGACCGGCCGAGGATCGCGGTGTCGTTCGACATGACCCGCGCGACGGACTGAGCGCGGGCGGCGTCAGGCGCCTACCGCAGCCCTTCGGTGTTCACCCAACCGCGCGGCGTCATCTGCTTGGCGCCGCCCGGTGCGGAGGGTAGCGGCGCGGTGAAGTTCTTGCCGAGCTCGGCGCAGGCGTTCCGGCACGCCGATGGCGAGATGCCGTAATTGGCCGGCCGCCAGTCGATGGCCCTCATCCCGTCGTCGCAGAAGCACGCGGTCATTTGCCCCTGCCCTTCCTTGCCTTTCACGAGACCCGTTTCGACGCGGGCGGCGAGGGCGCCGCTCGATGCCGTGGACAGGGCCAGCGCGGCCAGCATCAGGGTGCGGGTGATCCTGGGAGACATGGGTTTCCTCCGGTCGTTGCGATGCCGACCGACTATTCGTCACGGTTGCTGAATTGCAGGTGAACGCCATTCGGATGTGCCTCGCACCTTCCTGCCAAGGCAGGTGACGTTGTATTTTCCCCATATAGGTGTATATACATTGATACGTGTAAGCACCGGAGTTCGTCATGTCATCGGTTCGTTGGAACATTGTCGTATCGCCGGACACCGATCAGGCGGTGCGGATATTCCTTGCCGCCCAGGGAGGCGGACGTAAGGGCGACCTGTCGCGTTTCATCGAGCAGGCGGTGCGCAATTATCTGCTCGAACGCGCAGCGGAACAGGCCAAGGAGGCGACCGCAAGTCTGAGCGAAGCGGAATTGACCGACCTGATCGACGAAGCTGTCCAATGGTCGCGCCATAGCTGATGCGCGTCATTCTGGACACCAACGTGCTCGTCGCGGCGTTGATTTCCCGACACGGTCCGCCCGATGCCATTTATCGCGCTTGGCGTGCGGGGCGCTTCGAACTGGTGACATCCATCGCCCAACTCGACGAACTCCGGCGAATCAGTCGCTATCCCAAGCTCAAGGCCGTCCTGAGGCCGCATCTCGTCGGCACGATGGTAAACAATCTGAACCGCGCACTCGTGATCGAGAAATTGCCCGCGACGCCAGACGGCATGGAACTGGGGGACCCGGACGACGCCTTCTTGTTGGCGATGGCCACAGCGAGCGATGCCGACTACCTCATTACCGGAGACCACCGCGCCGGCTTGCTGCAAAGGGGCAGCGTGGGGCGAACGCGCATCGTCGATCCGGCAACTTTCTGCGCGGAAATGACCTGACAGATCATCGGACCACACACAACTGCGCGATCCGGTTGAGTTCTTACGGCGCCGGCGACCTGGCACCATTCGCCCCGAAGGCTGCGGGTGCGCTTGAGCATCAGGACTTCGTTCCGGTCCTCATTCCGGCGCACGGCGATGACGCTCACGCCGAAGGAGCGAATGGGAATTTCCTGCACGGTATCTGCCGTGACCTGATCGCAAAAGCCGTCGGGCGCACACAAGGCGGCTCCCCGGCAACGCCACGCCGCGGAGCGCGACGCCAATGCGTTTTTGCAAACCATCTGCAAACCGGCGCTCGAAGAGCGCCGCGGAACCGCGCCAAGTGATTGAAAAGGTTGGCGCGCCCGAAGAGATTCGAACTCCTGACCCCCAGATTCGTAGTCTGGTGCTCTATCCAGCTGAGCTACGGGCGCCCCGGCGATGCGGTTGGCATCGCGACAGGCGGCGGAACCTACTCAAATCTCCCCCGTATTGCAAGCCCGGCCGAACGGGTTTCCTTCACGGCCCCTTGAACGGCGCGCGCGGCGCCAGACATCCTGATCATAAAAGGGAGACGGCGGCCATGGCGTGGGCGGGAAAGCTTGTGGGGGCGGAAGCGAATGCCTAAGATCGCAGGCGTCGTCAACTATTCCCCCAGACGTGTCATGTCCGCTCCGATGAGCCGCTGCCTGGTGGTCGTGGCCGCCCTGTTCCTCGCCAACTGCGCGTCCGGCGGATCCTGGCCCAACCTGGCCGATGTGCCGCCCGAGGTGAGGCCGGGCTTCGAACAGCCGTCCGCCACCAGGCCCGAGCCGCCGCCCCCGCCGCCGTCCTCGTCCGAGGCGCTCGGCGTGCTGGCGCAGGTGTCCGCCGGCGCCGACGCGCTGGGCGGCAAGCTGGCCCGGCACCGCGACCGCTTCGAGCAGCTGCGGCGGACCCTCGACGCCTCGGCGCAGGCGCTGGGCGCGACGG
>CAZVVC010000162.1:0-8524 GCA_964630425.1 uncultured Bifidobacterium sp.
AGCGGTCGAAGACCCGGGTGCGCGCTTCCGGCGGGATGCCCCTGCCCCGGTCCTCGACGGTGATCCGCACCCGGCCGCCGATCCGCTCCAGGGTCAGCCGGACCGGCGTGCCCTCGGGCGTGTGCTTCATGGCGTTCTCGATCAGGTTGGACAGCATCTGCAGGATCAGCGCCCGGTCGCCGCGCACCTCGATCCCCGGCGGGATCGAGGTTTCGAACGGGCGGCCTTCCTCGTCGGCCAGCGCGCCATAGGCCTCGGCGAGCGTGTCCAGCATCTCGGACAGCTTCACCGTGGTGAAGGACGACGCCGACATGGCGCCCTCGACCTGGGCGATGCTCAATATGGCGTTGAAGGTCTCGAGGATGCCGGCGCTTTCCTCGATGGCGAGGTCGAGCGCCTGCGCCCCCTCCTCCGTTTCCGTGCCGGCGCTGCGCGCCTCCTCCAGCCGCCGTCCAAGCCGGCTGAGCGGCGTGCGCAGGTCGTGGGCGACGCTGTTGGTCACCTCGCGCGTCTCGGTGACGAGGAAGTCGATGCGATCCAGCATGGCGTTGAGGCTGGCGGCGAGCCGGTCCAGCTCGTCGTTGGTGTTGCGGGTCTCCACGCGGCTGCGCAGGTCGCCGCGCATGATGTCGACGACGGTCGAGGTGATGTCGTCGATGCGGCTGAGGAAGCGCCGCGTCATCAGCGCGCCCACGCCGCCGCCCAGCAGCACCGCCGCCAGCAGCGTGCCGACCATCGCGCGTATGAACAGGCTGTCGATGGCCTCGTGCCACACCGGCTCGACGCCCACCGTCAGCAGCCCGTCGCCCAGCCGGACCGTGCGCGTCGAGATCTGGACGACCTCGCGGGCGCCCCGGTTGTCCACGCTCATGGTCAGCGTCTCGCGCCCCGGGCCGATGTCGACGTCGGGCAGGTCGGTGATGACGACGCGGCCCGCGCCGTCCTCGAGCCGGTAGAACGCGCGCAGCTTGGAGCGGGACAGGCGCCGCGTCTCGATGTCCTCGGCAACCTTCTCGAGGCCGCCCAGCTTGTAGACGTATTGGAGTTCCTCGATCTTGGCATCGACCCGGTCCTCGATGTCGCTGTCGAGGGTCCTTGCCTCGATCATGTACAGCGTCAGGAGGAGGACGACCGTCGAGAGCAGGTAGAGCGCGACATAGAGCAGCGTGAACCGGACGCCGGTCGAGCGGAGATACTCACTCCGGCGCATAGATGCTGTAGCCGGCGCCCCTCACCGTATGGATCAGCGGCGTGTCCGAATCCCGGTCGATCTTCGAGCGCAGGCGGCTCATATGGGTCTCGATGATCTTGGTCTTGGGATCGAAATGGAAATCCCAGACATGTTCCAGCAGCATGGTGCGCGTCACCACGTCGCCCGCGTTGCGCATCATGTATTCCAGCAGCTTGAACTCCTGGGGCTGAAGCTCGACCACGCGGCCGGCCCGCTTCACCTGGCGCCGGCGCAGGTCCATTTCCAGGTCGCCCACTTTCAGCACCGGCTCGACCTTGGCGAGCACCGGACGGCGGCCCAGGGCGTGGACGCGGGCGGCCAGCTCGGAAAAGGCGAACGGCTTGACCAGATAGTCGTCGGCCCCCGCGTCGAGACCGGCGACCCGCTCGTTGACGCCCTCCAGCGCGGTGAGGAACAGCACGGGCGTCTTCACCCCGGCGACCCGGATGCTCCTGAGGATGGTGACGCCGTCCAGCTCAGGCAGCATGCGGTCGAGGACGATGACGTCATAAGGGCTGTTGGTGGCGAGATGCAGCCCCTCGTTGCCGTTCTCGACCTTGTCCACCGTATGGCCGAGCTGGCCGAGGCCGCGGGCGACGTAGTTCAGCGTGTCGGCATCATCTTCAACGACGAGTATTTTCATGGCCAAATCCCCTGGAGGCTCTTGGCGTACAGATAGTGGCGCAGCGTAACAATCACAATATATACGCGGCGATTTCTGTTACTTTGTCATAGTTTACCGAATGTTGTCCAAGTATTTGGACAGGATCAACCTTCCTGGCGTTTCATCCCGACAACGGATATGGAACGGGAAAAACCCCGTCGGACGATCCGGCGGGGTTTCCGTCGAGGCTGCCGGGTCAGAACGAGAACTGCATCCGGGCGGTCACGGTGTTCAGCTTCTGGCCGATCTGCGTCCCGCCGGTCGGACTGTTCAGGCGATTCACCTTCATGATGATGTCGTTGATCATCACGCGGATGTTGTTGTTCAGGTACCAGTTGAGGCCGATGGTCAGGGCCTTCTCCTCGCCGCCGGCGATGCCGTCGGCCGCGCCCAGGCGCCAGTTCAGGTCCACGTCGGTATAGCGCAGCGCCAGTTCCCAGACGCCCCACGAGCCGCCGGCCGGCGAGAACGGCGTGCCGACCTTGGGCGGGCCCCACGAGCCCATCTCGTTGTTCTTCGCGCCGGGCGAATAGACGCGCGGCTCGCCGGTGATGACCCACGATGCCTCGACGTACCAGCCGTCGAATTTGGGGTTTAGCCCGGCGACGCGCTCGAACGCGTATTTGTGGTATTCGCCCGCCAGGTAGAAATTCCTGTAGTTGGCGCCCGCGTCGAGGCCCCACATGGTGCCGCCCGTGACCGGGTTCGCCGCGGTGCCTACCGTCGCCGAGACCAGGCGGCGGCCGTCGACGCGGACCAGCGGCCGGTCGCTGAGCGACAGCGACGTCGCGGTGGCTGGCGGCACCTTGAGGATCTTGGCCGCGCTGCCGCCGATCTGGACGTTGGAGACGCCGTCCGACCACAGCCGGTAGGCGAGCCGGCCGAGGATCTGCGACTGTTCGCCGCAGTCCACCCGTGGCGCGTTGGGATCGTTCGGGATCACGGGGCCGCCCGGCACGGTGCCGTTGGTGCAGCCGCCGTGGCCGGTCGCCGCGCCGGTCTGGCCGCCGGTATAGGCCACGGAGGCAATCAGGTTGTCGCCGTCGCCGAAGATTCCTTCCTTCTGGAAGGTCAGCTCGATGCCGCGCCGGCTGTCCGAGCCGCCGAAGGTGCTGGCGGCGATGTTGTCGATCTCGGGTCGCTCGATGAACATCACGCCGCCCGACGATACCGTGTCGCCCAGGGTGAACACCGGCTGGATGACACCCGCGTTGATGCGGAAGTTGGGGATGCCCGTATAGGCAATGCGCGCCAGGTTCAGGTTGGCGTCACCGGCCGGGGATTCCGCGTTGGAGCCGCCGAAGTTCATGCGGAACTCGTACCAGAAGTCCTTGAAGGCCATGCCCTCGACGCCGAAATAGGCGCGCCGGATGATGACGCCCGACGAAAGGTCGCGGATCGCGCCCGCCGGCAACCTGGACGGGTCCTTCAGCATGAAATGGGCCATGTCGGCCTGGAAGCGCCCGCGCAGGGCCAGCGAGAAACGGCCGTCGCCGGTCTTGATCTGCGGGCGGGTATTGGCGAAGGACCATTCCACGTCCTTCGTCTTCTTCTCCAGGACGTCGACGCGCTCGCGCTGCGCCTGGTCGGCTTCCTCCTTCCTGGTGAGCAGTTCCTCCAGATTCTCGATGCGCTGAAGCAACTCCTCGTTGCTCGGCGCGGCATGGGCCGACGTCACGGCCGCGGCCATCAGCGCCGCGGTCAGGGCCGAACAGGCCACCCCTTTCACCCCTTTCGTTTTATCAAGCATTTCCGCCTCGTTCTGATCTGTGAGCAGGATTCGGGTCGCCGGCGCGGTCCCGGATGCGTCGATCCGTGACCCGCGAGGCGAACACCCGGCGCCGTGGTGTCGAGGCGTGTTGTGGCAACGGGGTGTGACAGTTATGGAACTGTTCTGTTACAATACTATTATATCGATAATATAATTGCTCAATAATCATTATATATACTAGATATTTCAATATATAATTCAGCAATACTCTAAATATATTCTCCCTATTTACTTTGTGTATAAAGCCAGGGCGATATCTCGTGACTCTTTCGTGACGCCCCTTCCCGTCCCGCGCCTTGCCGGCATAATCCCGAGTCGCAACGGAAAGGCGGGGAAAGCGATTGATCCAGGCACTGATGGTCGACGTCGACGGCGTCATCGTCCGGGGACGCCCGGCGGACGGGCGCTATTGGGCCGCCGATCTCGAGGCGGATCTGGGCCTGTCGCTGGACGCGCTGAGAGCGGGCTTCTTCGGGCCCCACTGGAGCGACGTGCTCACGGGCCGGGCCGGACTCGTCGAGCGGCTGGCGCCGGTGCTGGCGGCGATCGCGCCGGATGTGACCTGCGAGGCGCTCATCGACTATTGGTTCGCCCACGACGCCCGGCTCGACATGGCGCTGCTGGAGGCGCTGGGGCGATGCCGCGCGAAAGGGCTGCGGATATGCCTGTGCACCAACCAGGAGCCGCTGCGCGCGCGGTACCTCCTCGAAACGCTGGAACTGGGACGTCATGTGGACGAGGCGCACTATTCCGCGGCGATCGGCTTCGCCAAGCCGGAGGCGGCGTTCTTCGCGGAAGTCACCCGCCGCTCCGGGCTGCGGCCCGGGAACATCCTGCTGATCGACGATCTGGCGGCCAATGTGGAGGCCGCCCGCTCGGCCGGCTGGCGGGCGATGCTCTGGACCGCCTCTTCCTCGCCCGATCTGCTGCCCGGACTGCTCATCTGACCAACATGCTGCCCCGTCCGTCGTGGTGCGGCTTGCATTTCCGGCCCGCGCGCAGGAAAGTCGGGAAACAGGAACGATGGGAGACGCTGATGGGATACGATCTTCAGAAGGTGCCGGCGCAGGCGCTGCCGCACACCACCTATCAGGAATATCTCGACAGGGACCGCAAGGAGCCCGCGCGCAGCCTGCGCGAGGTCGGCAACGCCGATCTGGGCACGGCCGACGTGGACAAGCGGCGCTACATCGACCGCGCCTGGTACGAGCAGGAAAAGAAGATCTGGGACCATGTGTGGCAGGTGGCGTGCCGCGAGGAGCACATCCCCGACCCGGGCGACTTCCATGTCTATGACATCGGCACCCGGTCCTACCTGATCGTCCGCCAGGAGGACGGCGGCATCAAGGCCTATCCGAACGCCTGCCTGCACCGGGGCCGCAAGCTGCGCCTGGAGCACGGCCATGTGCAGAAGTTCCGCTGCCCGTTCCACGGCTTCACCTGGAACCTGGACGGCGGCTTCGCGCACCTTCCCTGCGAATGGGATTTCCCGCAGGTGAAGAAGGACGAGTTCAACCTGCCGGAAGTGCATGTGGGCACCTTCGCCGGCTGGGTGTTCATCAATCCCGATCCCGATCCCATGCCGCTCCAGGACTATCTCGACCCGATCTGGCGGCATTACCAGCCCTATGCCTGGGATCAGTCCTATATGGGCATCCATGCGGGCAAGGTGCTGAAGGGCAACTGGAAGATCATCCAGGAGGCCTTCATGGAGGCATTCCATTCGCTCGACACCCATCCGCAGATCCTGGGCAGCGTCGACGATTTCGGCTCCCAGTACGACGTGTGGGAGGGCAAGCCGCACGTCAACCGCATGATGGCGGCGTTCGCGGCGCCCAGCTCCTATGTGAAGGATCAGGTGTCCGAGCAGGACGTCCTCGACGAGTGGCTGGGCCGCAAATGGGACGACCCGGCCAAGATGGTGCTGGACGAAGGCGAGACCGCCCGCAACCGCACCGCCGACCTGAAGCGCGAGCAGACCGAGGCCTCGCTCGGCTATCCGGTGCCCGAGCTGTCGGACGCCGAGCTGGTCGACGGCTGGTATTACGTGGTGTTCCCCAATTTCATGCTGTGGGGCGGCTATGGCCCGAACATGTGGTACCGCTTCCGCCCGTGGAACGACAGCCACGAGGAGACGCTGATGGAGGTGGGCTACATCATGCGCCATCCCAAGGACCAGCCGAAGCCGGCCCCTGCCCCCATGATCATGCTGGACATCGACACCAAGTGGGACAGCGTCGAGGCGCTGGGCGGGCTGGGCTTCGTCCTCGATCAGGACACCACCAACATGGCGGCGGTGCATGACGGGCTGAAGGCCTCGTTCAAGCCGGGCATCACCCTGGCGTCCTATCAGGAAGTCCGCATCCGGCATTTCCACCAGACGCTGGACATGTACATGGAGCGTTTCGGCAATTCCTGAACGCGAAAGGGCCGCTCCCGAAGGAGCGGCCCTCGCACAGGCGCCGGGAGTCGGCTGGTCGGGGGGAGTTAACCGATCCGCTCCAGGCTCCTGATGTTGCACTTCTGGTCGCCCGCCAGCACGGCGCCGAACTTGTCGAGCGAGCCGCTCGGCGAGGTCACGAACCCGACGCTTTCGCTGTAGGGCAGCGAATGGCAGTTGTTCATGAAGGTGGCGCGGTATTTGTCGCCCGAGGTGGTCGTGATGAGCATCGACCGGCTTCCCTCGGCCTTCCAGTTCTGGATCGAGCCGAAATTGGCGAAACCGATGGCGTTCGCCTGGGCGGCGTTGGCGCTGTTCAGCCCCATGAACAGGCCCATGACCACGCCGGCCGTCATGATGCCGGCGACCAGTTTGGGAACGATGCTTGTCCTCTTGTCCATTGTTCTGTCCTTCCAGGACCAGGCCGGTTTGTTGGCGACGACCGGCGCTGGGGGTCGGACCTTTATGCGGACGGCGCACTGAACCCGGGATTAACCCGCCGTTTAGCCGCGGTTCATCTTGGGGCTGTCCCGCACGGGTGGTTGGCGCTATCTACAGGACGATGAGCGAAACCCATGCGGTGATCCTGCTGAGCGGCGGCCTCGATTCCGCGACGGTCCTGGCGATGGCCGGGGCGGAAGGCTATGTGTGCCACGCGATCTCGTTCCGCTACGGCCAGCGCCATGCGGTGGAGCTGGAGGCCGCCCGGAAGCTGGCGGCGCGGGCGAGCGTCGCCGAGCATGTCGTCATCGACATCGATCTGCGCCGGTTCGGCGGCTCGGCGCTGACCGCCGACATCCCGGTGCCGAAGGGACGCAGCCCCGACGACATGGCCGGCGACATCCCGATCACCTACGTGCCCGCGCGCAACACCATCTTCCTGTCCTATGCGCTGGCCCTGGCGGAGGTGCGCGGCTCCAGCGACATCTTCATCGGCGTCAACGCGCTGGACTACAGCGGCTATCCCGACTGCCGCCCGGCCTTCATCGAGTCGTTCCAGCACATGGCCAATCTGGCGACCCGCGCCGGCGTCGAGGGCAAGCGGCCGCTGCGCATCCACACGCCGCTGATGGACATGTACAAGGCCGAGATCATCGCCGCCGGCACGGCGCTCGGCGTCGATTACGGTCTGACGGTGAGCTGCTACGATCCCGCGCCCGACGGCGCGGCCTGCGGCGGCTGCGATTCCTGCCTGCTGCGCCGGAAGGGCTTCGCCGAGGCGGGCCTCGCGGACCCGACCCGGTACGCGCCATGACCTACGCGGTCAAGGAGCTGTTCTACACCCTTCAGGGCGAGGGTGCGAACGCCGGCCGCCCCGCCGTGTTCTGCCGCTTCGCCGGCTGCAACCTGTGGACCGGCCGGGAACAGGACCGAAGCGAGGCGGCCTGCACCTTCTGCGATACGGATTTCGTCGGCACCGACGGCCCGGGCGGCGGCAAGTTCGCCGCGCCCGAGGCTCTGGTCGACGCCGCCAGGGCGCAATTGCCGGAAGGCGTCTCGCCGCGCGGGCTGCTGGTCGTCTGCACCGGGGGCGAGCCACTGCTGCAACTGGACGCGCCGCTGATCGACGCGTTCCATGCCGTGGGCTTCGAGATCGCCGTGGAAACCAACGGCACCGTCGAGGCGCCCGAAGGGATCGACTGGATCTGCGTCAGCCCCAAGGCCGACGCGCCGTTGAGGCAGGTGCGCGGCAACGAGCTGAAGCTGGTGTTTCCCCAGGAGAAGGCCCGTCCCGAACGGTTCGAGGCGCTCGATTTCGATCACTTCTTCCTGCAACCAATGGACGGCCCCGACCGCGACGCCAACACGGCGGCGGCCACGGCCTATTGCCTGGCGCATCCCCGGTGGCATCTGAGCGTGCAGACCCACAAGATGATCGGGATCCCCTGACGGGGCGGAAACGGGGCTGTCCCTATCCCCTGCCCCGATAACCCGGCACGCCCTGATCGGGCAGCCAGAGGCCGGCGGGCGGCGTGCCGGTCTGGTAGAACACGTCGATGGGGATGCCGCCGCGCGGATACCAGTAGCCGCCGATGCGCAGCCATCTGGGCTCGACCGCTTCCTCAATGCGCCGGGCGATCGTCACGGTGCAGTCCTCGTGGAACGCGCCGTGATTGCGGAAACTCCCCAGGAACAGCTTCAGCGACTTGGATTCGACGATCACCTCGTCCGGCACGTAGTCGATCACCAGATGCGCGAAGTCCGGCTGGCCCGTCACCGGGCACAGCGAGGTGAACTCGGGACAGGTGAAGCGGATCAGGTAGTCCCTGTCGCGGTGCGGGTTGGGCACCACCTCGAGCACCGCCTCGTCCGGCGAGGCCGGAAGGGCGCTCTGGTGGCCAAGCTGATCGAGCGACGTATATGATTCTTCAGACATGGGGAGACCTTTCAGATGCCTTCATTAACCCATATCGCCCT
>CAZVVC010000163.1:0-5172 GCA_964630425.1 uncultured Bifidobacterium sp.
TTTCTCGGCGCCGGTCACCCTCGACGCCGGCTACAGCCGCGCGGACCTGGCGTTCCTGCTGGAGACCGATCCCGCCGCCTGCGCGCGCTGGGAGGCGGGCCAGACCCTGGCGACCGGGCTGATGCTCGATCTGGTCGCCGCCCGCGGCCGGGGCGAGGCGCTGGCGCTGGACGCCAAGTTCCTCGAGGCGTTCGAGAGCGTGCTGACCAGCGATCGGCTGGACCCCTCGCTGATCGCGCTGACCGTCGTGCTGCCCAGCCAGTCCTATCTGGCGCAGCAGATGGACGAGATCGACGTGGAAGGGATCGAGGCGGTCCACCGCTTCGTGCGCGGCGAGCTGTCCGAGCGGCTGCGCGACCGTTTCCTCGCCATCCACCGCCGCCTGAACGACCGGCGGCCCTATGTCTTCGAGCCGGCGGCGGTCGGCCGGCGCAACCTCAAGAACGTGGCGCTGTCCTATCTGGTTGCGCGGCCCACGCCGGAGACCGTGGCGCTGGCGCGCGACGAGTTCTTCGCCGCCGACAACATGACCGATTCCATGGCGGCGCTGACCGCGCTCTCCGGCGTCGACGCGCCGGCGCGCCAGGAGGTCATCGACGCCTTCTATGCCCGCTGGGCGAAGAACCCGCTGGTGGTCGACAAGTGGCTGTCGGTGCAGGCCCTGTCCGACCTGCCCGAGACGCTGTCGCGGGTGAAGGCGCTCATGGAGCACGAGGCGTTCTCCATGAAGAACCCCAACAAGGTCCGCGCCCTGATCGGCGCCTTCACCCAGTCCAACCAGCCGCGGTTCCACGACGCCGACGGCGGCGGCTACAGGCTGCTCGCCGACGTCGTGCTGGCGCTGGACAAGCTCAATCCCCAGGTGGCCTCGCGCATGACCGGCGGCTTCAACCAGTGGCGCCGCTTCGACGGGAAGCGCCGGAACCTGATGCGCGGCGAGATCGACCGCATCCTGCGCCAGCCCGGCCTGTCCAAGGACGTCTACGAGATCGCCTCGAAGAGCGTGGCGGAGGCGTAGAAGGGAGTCCGCCGGGGCGGCACTCTCCATTTCCCGCCGTCATCGCCCTGCCCGGCGATCCACCGGTGGTGCAACACACCACCTTCACCGTGTCCCTGAGTTCGTCGAAGGGCCTTGCATCGGCGTTGGTGCAAGGCCCTTCGACGAACTCAGGGACACGGATAGGGTTATTCTCGCATCAAGCCGGGAGGATATGCGGCTGATTCGCCGTCGTGAGGGATCGGTCATGCCGGTTGCAGGCGGTTTCGTATGCGCTGCCTGCGACGACAATCCAGATTCAGAAAATATCCTATCCTGCTGATCTAAAAATACTTTGTCGCGCACTTCAATGCGTTTCCATCGACGTTCCAAACATGCCGGTTGACTAAATTCGAACATGTTTGAAATATATATGAGGTGAACGGGTCGATAACTTCGGGGAGGAAGTGACGTGACCAGTTTTGGCCTCAGATTCGATCTGCGCCGGCATCCACGGGGCGCGAGCCATCAGACGCTCTACAACGCCTGCATCGAGCAATGCGCCTGGGGCGACGCGCTCGGCTTCACCACCATCATGATCTCCGAGCATCACATCGCGCCCAGCGGCTACATGCCGTCGCCGATCGTGCTGGGCGGGGCGATCGCGGCGCGCACGAAACGGGCGCGCATCCGCATCTCGTCGCTGGTGGCGCCGCTGCACAACCCGCTGCGGCTCGCCGAGGACCTGGCGACGCTCGACATCATCTCGGGCGGGCGGCTGGAGCCGGTGTTCTCGGGCGGCTATGTGGGCGACGAGTTCGAGGCGATCGGCACCTCGCTCGCCGCGCGCAAGGACTTCATGGAGGAGCTGCCGCCCTTCCTGCGCGCCGCCTGGGCGGGCGAGGAGGTGTCCTGGCGCGGCGGCCCCAGGTTCCGCGTCACCACCTTGCCGGTGCAGAAGCCGTTCGTGCCGATCTGGATGGGCGGCGCCTCGAAGGCCGCCGCCCGCCGCGCCGCGCGCCACGCCGACCAGTTCCAGCCCGCGAATTCGGCGCTGTGGGAGACCTACGAGGAAGAGTTGCAAAAGCTCGGCAAGCCGATCCCGAAGCGCCTGCCGCCGTCCGACATGTTCTGGGTCGCCGAGGACCCGGACGCGTTCTGGGCGAAGTTCGCGCCCCACGCCATGCTGGAGAACAACGAGTATGGCGGCTGGTACCAGCAGTGGAACGCCTGGAACGGGTACATCGTCGAGCACGATCCCGACGCCCTGCGCGCGGCCAACCGCTATCCCGTCGTGACGCCCGAGGAAGCCGTCCGCCGCGCCCGCGCGCTGGGGCCGGACGGCTTCGTCATGCTGCAATGCATGTCCGGCGGCTTCGACCCCGATCTGCAATGGGAAAGCCTGGAGCTGGTGGAGAAGAAGGTGCTGCCGGCGCTCGCCGCCTCGGAGCTGGCCGATGCATCTGACACACGTCGATAAGCCCATCGACCTGCGGGGGCTGACGGTCCGTAACCGGATCGTCCGCGCGGCCCATGCCACCGGCATGGCGAAGACGGGCGTCGACGACAAGCTGATCGCCTATCACGAGGCACGGGCACGGGGCGGCGTCGGCCTCACCATCGTCGAGCTGCTTCCGGTGCACGAGAGCACGACAGGGTACATGCCGATTTATACGGCGCCCGTCATGGCGGACGGCCTGAGACGGCTGGTCGACGCGGTGCGTCCGCACGGCATGCGCATCTTCCAGCAGCTCTGGCACGGTGGTCACCAGGCACCCCCGAGCAACGGTGCGCCGCCCTGGTCGGCCTCCGACGTGGCGGCTCCAGGCAATGGCATCACGCCGATTCCGATGACCAGGGGAATGATCGACGATGTGGTCGCCGGCTTCGCGAACGCGGCGCGCCACTGCGAGGAATGGGGTTTCGAGGGCGTCGATATCCACTGCGCCCACGGCTACCTGATCCACCAGTTCCTGTCGCCCAACACCAACCGGCGCGAGGACGCCTATGGCGGTACGCTGGAGAATCGCTGCCGGTTCATGCTGGAGGTGTTGCGGGCGGTGCGCGCGGCGGTCTCGCCATCGTTCGTCGTCGGCATCAGGGTGGCACCCGACGTCATCGCCGGCGGCGTCTCCTCGGAAGACGCGGCGGAGGCGGCGTGGCTGGCCGAGGCGGAAGGGCTGATCGACTACGTCAACATCTCGCTCGGCAGCGGCTATGCGTCCTACGCTATCGTCGGCGGTATGGACCAGCCGATGGGCTACGAGCTGCCGACCAGCCTGCCGATCGTGCGGAAGGTGAGCGTTCCCTCCATCGTCATCGGCCGGTTCCGCACGCTGGAGGAAGCCGACCAGGTCATCCGCGCGGGCGAGGCGGACATGGTCGGCATGGTGCGCGCGACGCTGGCCGATCCCGACCTCGTCACCAAGACATTGTCGGGCGGGATCGAGCGCGTGCGTCCCTGCATCGGCTGCAATCAGGGCTGTCTGGGCGGCCTCTACAACCCGGCCGGACACATGGGGTGTGTGGTCAATCCCGCGGCGGGATTCGAGCGGTCGCTTTCCGAAGACCGCCTGACGCCTGCCAAGCAATCCAGGGACGTGTTGGTCGTGGGCGGCGGGCCGGCCGGCATGGAGGCGGCGCGGATCGCCGCGTTGCGCGGTCACAGCGTGCGCCTGATCGAGGCCCAGCCGCATCTGGGCGGTGCCTTGCGGCTGGCCGCGCGGGCGCCGGCGCGCCACGGCATAGGCGATATCGCCAGCTGGCTGGAAAGCGAACTTGGATATGCGGGCGTCAAGGTCGACTGCAACACCTATCTCGATGCCGACGACGTCGCTGCCATGTCGCCCGACGCCGTGGTCGTCGCCACCGGCTCTCTCCCCCGTATGGATGGGGTACAGCTGTCCAATCCCGGCGAGCCTATCAAGGGCATGACCCTCGCCAAGGTCGTCTCCAGCCATGATGTGCTGGGCAATCCGGGTCGCCACTGGGAGGGCGCTGCCGTCGTCGTCGACGATGTCGGGCACTATGAGGGAATCGCCACGGCGGAATACTTGCTGGAACAGGGGGCCTCGGTCACCTACGTCACACGGCACATCTCGTTCGCGCCGCTGATGGAAACGTCGTTCACCAACACTCCGGCGCTACGGCGGCTCGGCCGTGGCGGATTCCGGTTGATGACACGCACGCATGTGCTGGAGGTAAGCGAGCAGGGTGTGTTGACGGTACCCACCTATGCGGATTCCGATAACAACGGCGCGTGCCTGATACCCGCCGATACCGTGGTCGTGGTGTCGGCCAACAAACCCAACCGCTCACTCTACGACGATCTGGTCGACCGCGGCGTGGACACCAGGGTGATAGGGGACGCCAACGCGCCCCGCTTCCTCGGCGCGGCCATCCGGGAAGGACGGCTTGCGGGCATGGAGGTATAGCAGTGGATACGCTCGAGCACCTGTTCCAGCCGTTGCAGGTCGGCACGATGGCGCTGCGCAACCGGATCATGCTGCCGCCGCACGGCGCCGCCGTCGGCAATCTGTGGGGCAGCCTGGACGATGCCAAGGTGAATGTGGGCTATTGGGCCTCGCGCGCCTGTGACGGCGCGGGCTGGATCGACGGCATCACCGGCTTCGTCGACAATTCGCTGCTGGTGCCGGGCTTCGTCCCCACCGGCCTGGGCGCGGTGCGGCACGGCGTGTTCCGCGCGCCGTTCTTCAAGGAGCGGGCCGGCATGTATGGCGACGCCATCCACGAGGCGGGCGCCTGCGCCACCAGCCAGCTGGTGATGCAGGGCGGCATGCCGCACAGCCCGTCGGGACGGATCGCCAACTACACCAACAACCTGGCGCCGCACGCGCTGACCGCCGACGAGGTCCGCTGGTTCGTCGACGAATACGCGTTCTCGGCCCGGCAGGTGAAGGAGGCCGGCCTCGACGGCGTCGAGCTGCATGCCAATCACGAGGATTTGCTGGAGCTGTTCCTGTCGCCCGCCACCAATCTGCGCGACGACGACTATGGCGGCGACTTCGAGCGCCGGCTGCGTTTCATCCGCGACATCCTCGCCGCCATCCGGGCCGAGGTGGGCGGCGGCTTCACCGTCGGCGTCCGGCTGAACATGGACGAGCTGTTCGAGGGCGGCTACGACGCCGAAGGCGGCCTCGCCATCGCCCTGGCGCTCGAGGCCACGGGGCATGTCG
>CAZVVC010000163.1:5182-8513 GCA_964630425.1 uncultured Bifidobacterium sp.
GGGGCGCGCCCAGTTACCTCCAGCCGCACAATTACGGCCGCGCCCAAGGGTCGGGCCTGGCGGGCCGCTTCAAGGCGGCGCTGCGCCTGCCGTTCGTCTATACGGGGCGCGTCAGCACCATCGAGGCCGGCGCCCGGGTCGTGGCCGCCGGCGAGGCCGACGTGGTGGGCATGGCGCGCGCCAACTTCGCCGAGCCGCAGATCGTGTCGAAGGCGAAGGCGGGGCGGCTGGACGAGATCCGCCCCTGCATCGGCTGCAACGACTGCCTGCACGCGCGCAGCGTCGAGGGCATGCCGTTCGGCTGTTCGGTCAACCCGCGCACTGGCCGCGAGACCGAACCCGAGCTGGGCGAGGCGGCGGTGAAGAAGCGGGTGCTGGTGGTCGGCGGCGGCCCGGCGGGCCTGGAGCTGGCGGCGTTGCTGGCCGAGCGCGGCCACCGCGTCAGCCTGTGGGAGCGCGGCGGTGAACTGGGCGGCCAGATGCGCATCGCCGGGGCGGTGCCAGAGAACCGCGCGTTCATCGATTTCCTCGCGTTCCAGAAGCGCCGCCTGGAGCGGCTGGGCGTCGAGATCATGCTCGGCAAGACCGCCACGGTGGATGACATCGAGGCGTTCGGCGCCGACACCGTGGCGCTGGCGACCGGCGCCACCGCGCGCCGGCCCGACGTGGCGGGCGCGCATCTGCCGTTCGTGGTTGATGGCCGCGACGTGATGACCGGCGCCGCGGCGGTGGGCGAGCGCGTGGCGGTGATCGCCGCCGAGGACCACATGCAACCGCTCGTCGTCGCCAGCTTCCTCGTCGACCAGGGCAAGCAGGTCCAGCTCGTCTACCAGACGCCCGGCATCGCGCCGCTGGTCGGCAAATATTCCATCGGCGCGCCGCTCGCCAAGATCAGCGCGCGGGGCGCCAGGGTCCGGGTGATGGAGCGAGTGGTGGCCATCGAACAGGGCAAGGTCCACACCCGCAACGTCTATTCGGGCGCCGAGGGCGAGGTGACCGACTTCGACAATGTGGTGCTGGCCTGCGGCGGCGTCGCCGAAAGCGGTCTCTACGACGAACTGCGCGGCAAGGTGCCGGACCTGCACATCCTCGGTGACGCCTACGCGCCGCGCCGCATCTGGTTCGCCACCCGTCAAGCCTACGAACTGGCGGCGACCATATGAACACGCCGATGCCGATATCCCGTCCCCTGCTGACGATTGCCGGAAGGACAAGCTCATGGACATGAAAACCGCCCAATTGCTGCGCGAGCAGATCGAGGTCGAGCGCAAGCGCAACGCGCCGCCCGACGGCTTTCCCGACCTGCCGCCGATCCCGGCCGGCCGCTATACCGATCCGGCGTTCCACGCGCTGGAGAAGGCGCACATCTTCGACAAGGCCTGGCTCTACGCCGGCTCGGGCTGGGAAATCCCGGAGGCGGGCGACTACAAGACCTTCGAGAATTTCGGCCGCGCGCCGGTGCTGGTCATCCGCGGCAAGGACATGAAGGTGCGCGCCTTCTACAACACCTGCCAGCACCGCGGCGCCACCATCACGCGCGAGCCCTGCGGCCACGCGGGCAGCCGGCTGAAATGCCAGTTCCACAGCTGGACCTACGACCTGGAAGGCAAGCTGGTCGGCATTCCCGGCCCGTGGGACTTCTCGCCCGACATGGACAAGTCGAAGCATCACCTGAAGGCGGTGCGCTGCGAGATGTGGGGCGAGCACATCTTCGTCAACCTTTCGGAAGACGGCCCGGACCTGGAGACCTATCTCGGCCCGGTCGCCGGCGACTTCGAGTGGGCGGCCAATCTGCGGCCGTCGAACCGCCGCTCGCGGGTGATGGCGTGCAACTGGAGGATCGCCATCGAGGCGTTCATCGAGGTCTATCACATCACCACCATCCACCCGACGACGGTCTCGGGCACCATCGACTACCGTGGCACGGTGTCGACGTTCTTCCCGGGCGGCCATTCGCGGATGATCGTTCCCAACACGGCCGCCAACTACAAGGCGCCGCCCGAGGTGATCCCCGATGACTGGGACGAGGGCAGGGCGCTGCGCGGCGAGGCCAACGTCTCCTATCACATCTTTCCCAACCTGCTGACCCCGGCCGGCCCGAGCGGCTACATGCTGATGGAGTTCTGGCCGCTCGACCACAACCACACCGAGATCGTCACCTGGGTGGTGGAGCCGGATTGGGGCGAGGGTGAGCCACCCGAGGACTACTTCACCCGTGCCAAATATTTCGACATCGTCCTCGACGAGGACACCTGGAACATGGAGCACATCCAGCACTCGCTGCTGTCGCCCAGCTTTCCCGGGCCGAAATGCTCCTATCACGAGAAGCGCATCTACTACCTGGAACAGCATGTCGACCATCTGCTGGGCGACCTCGTTCCCGAGCATCTGCGGGTCGCGCCGCTGCTGGCCGACCGAATCGTCAACACGGCCTGCGCCGTCTGATCATCCCTGGGGAGATTGAACCATGTCCGACTATGATATCCTGATCCGTGGCGGCACCGTCATCGACGGCACCACCATCCCGCGTTTCCGTGCCGACGTGGGCATCAAGAACGGCAAGGTCGCCAAGATCGGCGGCATCGCGAAGACGGCGAGCGCCGACCGGGTGATCGATGCCGGCGGCAACATCATCGCGCCCGGCTATATCGACATCCACACCCATTACGACGCCCAGATCCTGTGGGATCCGTACTGCACCATCTCGGGCTGGCACGGCGTCACCTCGGTGCTGCTGGGCAATTGCGGCTTCGGCTTCGCGCCCATTCCGCCGCACATGCGCGACCGCGCCATGATGATGATGACCCGCAACGAGGCCATCTCCTTCGACACCATGAAGGAAGGCATGGAATGGGACAAATATGGCTGGGAAACGCTGCCCCAGTGGATCGCGCACCTGAAGCGCATCCCCAAGGGCGTCAACTGCCAGACCCTGGTGCCGCTCAACCCGCTCTATGCCTATGTGATGGGCAGCGTCGAGGAGGCCAAGAGCCGCCGGCCGACCGAGGCGGAAAAGCAGCAGATGTTCGCGCTGATGCACGAGGCGATGGACCACGGCGCCTGCGGTTTCTCCTACCAGCGTTGCGGCGTGCCCTCGGTGCAGCCCGACTGGGACGGCACGCCCATGCCGACCGACGTGATCCCGGACTATGAGCTGATCGAGTTCGGCCGCGAGCTGGCCAAGCGCGGCGAGGGCTTCATCGAGATGTTCGACGGCGCGCCGTCGGACCACGACACGGTCGAGGCCTTCATGACCTCGCTGGCCGAGGCCTCGGGACGGCCCATCGCCCGCAACGTCCTGCAGGCCAGCGACACCGATCCGGCCCGCCAC
>CAZVVC010000164.1:0-8474 GCA_964630425.1 uncultured Bifidobacterium sp.
GGGTGGATCGTCGCGCTCGACCAGAACGGCCCCGACGGGCAAACCCTCACCCCCGACGAGGTGTGGGCGCTTGTGGAGTGGACCCCGTTGGGTGTCGAGAAGGTGCGGTCCCGGGCGTTTCAGTGGATCAGCCCGACGTTCACCGACGATTTCGTCGACAACCGTGGCCAGCACCACGGCCCCGCGTTGGCTCGTGCCGCCCTGACGAACGACCCGTTCCTGCGCGAGATGTCGAAGGTCTCGCCGTCGTCGAACTTGTCCTCGTCGCGGTTGGCCGAGCCATAGGCCATGAACACGATGGCGCCCTTCGGGATCGCGGCGCCGCTCAGCTCCACGTCCTGGGTCGTCTGGCGGAACAGGCCCAGCACCGGCGTCTCGTAGCGCAGCGTCTCCTCGACGAAGTTCTTGATCAGCGCCCGGTCGGCGCGGAGCTTGGCCATCTCGGACGGGTTCTTCAGCAGGTTCCACAGCCCGTGGGCGATGGCGCTGGTGGTGGTCTCGTTCCCGCCGGTGATGAGCTGGTGCATCATGTTCTGCAGCTCGTGCATGGACATGGGCTCCTCACCCTCGAAGCGGGTGTTCACCAGCACCGACATGATGTCGTTCCTCGGCTGCTTCCGCCGGTCCTCGAACACCCGGTAGAAGAAGTGCTGGGCGTCCAGCTCGGTCCAGGCGCAGTCGATGATCTGCTGGTCGGTGGCCATCAGGCCGCCCGGCATCAGCATGGCGTCCGACCAGGCCTTCAGCCGCAGATATTGGTCGTTGGGCAGGCCGAGCTGGTCGGCTATCACCTTGCAGGGCAGCGGGACGCAGAAATCCGCCACGAACTCGCATTCGCCCCGGCCGATGAAGTCGTCGATCAGTTCGTGGACCATCTGGTCCACATAGGGCTTCATCTCGTTGACGCGGCTGGCCGTGAAGGTGCGGTCGATATACTGGCGCCAGCGGTTGTGGGCCGGCGGATCGGTGCGCTGCAACACCTGGACATGCGCCCAGCCATAGGTGGACAGGATCTCCTCGTGCCGCCGGAACACGTCGCGCTGGCCGCTGCGCGAGGAATGGGTCATGTCCGACGAGAACAGCTCCGGGTGCTTCTTGATGAAGCGGATGTCCTCGTATTTGCTGACGTAGTACATGCCCGTCTGCGGGCTCTGGAACACCGGGCACTGCGCGCGCATGGTCTGGTAGTAGGGATAGGGACAGCCCTGCACCTTGGGATCGAGGACGTTGAAGCCCTCGATGGGCAGGGCGGTCGCGGCGACCGGCTTTTCGGCGAGCGTGCTCATTGTCTTCCCCGTGCGCGCAATGAATAATCCCGCCGATCTTTACATTCACGGTCGCAGGCTTCAAGCCCGCGTTAGACCAGCAGGCGCGGATCGAACAGGAACGGCCGGCCGGCCGGCGCGGCCAGCAGGGCGGCCAGCGGATGCCGGACGTTGAGCACCAGATTGGCGGATTCGCGCACCAGCACCGACGGCACCCGCAGCACGGGCGTGCGCGCCCCGGCGATCCAGCGGTCGCCCCAGGCGCGGCTTTCGGCCAAATCCAGCGCCTCGCCGGGGCCATCCTCGATCCAGCCGCCGTTCGCCTGCGCCAGCGGCGACAGGTCGACGCGCATCAGCACGTAGTCGGGCGGCAGCAGCTCGGGCGGCAGGTCGAGATGGACCAGCACCTCGAGCACGGGCAGCGCCGCCTCCTCGCACAGATAGACCACCGCATGGCCGGGTGAGTTCCAGCGTCCGCCATGCAGCCGCGCGCCCTCGCCCGACAGATCGGCCCAGGGCCGGCGCGTCAGCCGCCAGCCGGCCGCCGCCATCAGGCGGCGAGGCCGTGATCGATGCGGGACAGCACGTCCTCGACGAAACGGGCGCCCTCCTCGGTGTCGAGCAGGGACATGGGCGCCGCGCCACCCAGCGGCCGCGTGGGACGTTCCAGCCAGCGCCGCGCCTGGTCGGCGCCGCCGAACGTATCGAGCGTCCGGCGCCAGATGCGGAAGAAACGGGCGACCCGGTCGGACTGCGCCGGGCTGAACTGGCCGCCCTGGCGGCTGTGGGACAGGGTCCGCGCGGGGATCACGCCGAACGCGGCGAGATCGTTGACGGTGAGGCCCAGCGCCTGAGCGGTGGCGGCGACGGCTTCAAAGGAAAGCCCGGTGCGGATCTGGTCGATGAAACCGAGCCGTTCGACGGGGCCTTCGGAAAATCCATAGGGCGTATCGGACATGGCAATGCTCCGGTGGCAATCTGCCTTATTATATACGGCAACTTGCCAAACCCTGCAAGGCCTACCGTTTCGTGAACCGAATCGGCAGTTCCTTCATCTGGTGCAGGAACACGCTGCGCTGGTGGGTTTCCTCGGGCAGCGGCCGCGCCAGCCGGATGTCGTCCAGCCGGTCGAGCAGCGCCTCGAAGGTGCTGAGGATCTCCTGCCGCGCCAGCATGGCGCCGGGGCAGAAATGGGCGCCCATGCCGAAGGCGATCTGGGCGCCGGCGTTCTTGCGGCCCACGTCGAAGGTCTCGCCGTCGTCGAACCTGTCCTCGTCGCGGTTGGCGGCGGCGTAGGTCAGCACCACCAGCGAATCCTTAGGGATCGCGGTGCCGGAGACTTCCAGGTCGCGGGTGGTCTTGCGGGCCAGGCCCAGCACCGGCGTCTCGAAGCGCAGCGTCTCCTCGACGAAGTTCTTCAGCAACGACCGGTCGGCGCGCAGCCGCGCCATCTGCTCCGGGAACTTCAGCAGGTTCCACAGGGCGTGGGAGATGGCGCTGGTGGTGGTCTCGTTGCCGCCGGTGAGGAGCTGGTTCATCAGGTTCTGCAGCTCGTGCATGGTCAGCGGCGTCTCGCCGCCCATGTCGGTGTGGATCAGCGCCGACATGATATCGCCCCTGGGCGCCTTCCGCCGGTCCTCGAACACCCGGTAGAAATAGTGCTGGGATTCCACCACCAGATGGGCGCATTCGATCACCCGCGCGTCCGGGCAGGTGGGGCTGCCGGGCTCCAGCATGGCGTCGGACCACGCCTTCAGCTTCCAGAAATCGTCGCGGTCGACGCCGAGCTGGTCGGCGATCACCTTGCAGGGCAACGGGATGGCGTACTGGGTGACGAACTCGCATTCGCCGTCGTCGATCCAGGCATCGATCAGCTCGTGCACCATGCTCTCGATATAGGGCGTCATCTCGCGCACCCGGCTGGCGGTGAAGGTGCGGTCGATCAGGTTGCGCCACCGGGCGTGGGCGGGCGGGTCGGTGCGTTGGAGTGTCTGGACGTTGTCCCAGCCATAGGCGGCGAGGATGCGGTCGTGCTCCTTGTGCACCTCGCGTCGGCCGCGCTCCTGCAGCGTGATGTTCGAGGTGAAGTCCTGGTGGTTCTTCTTGATGGCGCGGATGTCGTCATACCGCGTCACCAGATAGGTGCCGGTCTCCGGCATGCGGTAGACCGGGCATTCGCTGCGCAGCCGCCGGAAGAACTCGTAGGGGCAGGCATGCACCTTGGGGTCGAGCAGACTGTAATCGTCGAGCGGCCTGTCGCGCTTGAGCATGGACATGATCGGTCTCCCCTGAGGAGACCGATTATGACCCGCCCTCCCCCCGAGGGGAAAGCTACTTGCTCGCCGCCGCGTCCTCCTCGCCGCTCCAGGCCTGGGCGTCCTGGGCGGTGCGCGTGTAGGGGCGGCGCGCCAGCAGCAGGAAGATGGTACCCAGCACGCCGAAGATCACCGTCACGCTCATGATCGAGTAGCGCACGCCCTGGTCGCTGGGGAAGATGTGCTCGTTGAACGTGCCGGCGATGGGCGGCCCGAGCATCATGCCGAACGACACCATGAACATGTAGACCGCCGCGACGCGCGCCCTGAGTTCCGGCGGCGTCACATAGGTCAGCGAGGCATAGGCCATGGCGAAGGGCGAATTGACGAAGATCAGCGCCGGCGCATAGAGCACGAAGGCCCAGAGCGGATTGGGCATGAACTGGATGGCGAGAACCGAGAACACGCCGATGATGCCACCGACCAGCGGCGCGACGATGTTCGCATCCTTGTTGCCGCGCCGGGACAGGCGGTCGGCATAGAGCGCCGCCCAGATCGGGCCGAGCGGGCCGGTGATCAGGAAGATCCAGCCGAAGATCTGCGATGCCTCGGCATTGTTCATGCCGTGCACGCGCACGAAATAGGACACGGTCCAGAACACGAAGGCGTAGCCCAGCAGGCCGAAGCACAGGAAGCCCAGATGATGAAAGGTCATCATCTTCGCGTTGCGGCGATAGAAGCCGAGCAGGGTTTCCACCGCCGGCGCATCGGCGGACTGGGCCGACTGGGCCGGCCGCGCGGTGGTGCGCCGCACCGGCTCGCGGATCAGCAGGAACAGGAAGGCGATGACGAGGCCCGGCGCGCCCACATAGAGGAAGGTCTGCTGCCACGGCGCCAGTTCGCCGAAGAACGGGAGGGTGAGCGGCTCGGCCTGCTCGACGATGCCATAGACGTACCCGCCGATGATGAAGGCGATGCCCGAGCCCATGATCGGGCCGGCCTGCACCACGCTGAGCGCCAGGGCGATCTTGTCACGGGGGAAATAGTCGCCGATCAGCGAGTTGGTGGCGGGCGTCAGGGTCGCCTCGCCCACGCCCACGCCGATGCGCGCCAGGAACACCAGCCAGAAGCTCTTGGTCAAGCCGCAGGCCATGGTCATCAGCGACCAGAAGAAGATGCCGATGGCGATGATGTGCTTGCGGCTCTTGCGGTCGGACAGCCAGGCGATGGGCAGGCCCGCCACGGCATAGAAGATCGCGAAGACGCCGTAGAGCCAGCCGATCTGCGCGTCGCCCACACCCAGGTCCGCCTTCATCTGGTCGACGACGATGGCGACGACCTGACGGTCGATATAGGCGAT
This sequence comes from uncultured Bifidobacterium sp., assembly GCA_964630425.1. GTDB lineage: Bacteria > Pseudomonadota > Alphaproteobacteria > SMXS01 > SMXS01 > RI-34. The sequence continues at coordinate 4,881 of CAZVVC010000164.1, forward strand.
CAGCGCGGCGATGATCAGCACGCCGACCACCGCCCATGCCAGGAGAGGTTTGGGATACGGCGCCCGCTCCGGCATGGTTTCCGATTCACTCACGACGTTTCCCTCCCCTGGCAAATGCGGCAGGGGACTATATCAAAGTGTATGGAATCGGCGAGCGTTGATTGTTTGCCGTTAGTTTTCCAAAATATGTCTTTATCGGGCCGGCGGTCAGCCATAGAAGGACCGGCGGTGATAGAGGAAATCGCTGCGGTCCTGCTGCATGCGGATTTCCGGGGGCACGGCGTTGAAGCCGGACGAGGACGGCGGCTCGATCCGCTGCCAGTCGGTCAGGCCGGTCCGATGGGTGATCTTCCAGACGTTGTCGCGCTTTTCCATGCGGTCCATGTAGCGGCCGCCCACCCACACATCCATCTCGGTGTCGTATGCGGTGGGCGAGGCCAGCGGGTCGCCCCTGGGACGCAGCCGGTGGAACGCGGTGAAATAAGCCTCCGTATAGGCGACGCTCGCGCCGGGCTCGACCTCGACGAAGATGTTGCCGAGCTGGTGATGGGTGCGGGTGTGGGTCGCCAGCACGCCCCGCGCGAAGGCGACGAAATCGTCGGGCGCACCGGGCCTGGACGGGCGCGAGGGATCGGAGGACGGGCCGACGAAGCCGTGCCGGTGCTGGGCGCCCGGATGGAAGACGCTGCGCAGCAGCTCCTCGTCGCGGTGATCGATGGCGCGGCAATAGGTCATCATCACCTCGGCGCAGGCCTGCTTGTCCAGCAGCATCTGGAGCTGCGGGTCGGCGACGGCGGCGACGCGGCCGGCCTGCGGCATTGTGTCGATGCTCATGAGAGTCCCCCTCGTTCCGATGACCGCGGCTAGCGGGCGGCGATGCCCAGGTCGCGGATGCCGTAGAGCAGGTCGTCGGGCTTGCGCTTGCCGGCGAGCCGGCCGCGCGCCGGATCGGTCCGCCAGTCGACGGCCGGTTCGAGCCGGCTCCAGTCGCTGACGCAGGTGCGGTGCCTGATGCGCCATTCCCCGTCGCGGCGCTCGTAGCGGTCCAGATAGCGCCCGGCGGCGAGCTGGTCGTGGGGCTGGCCGTTCACCGCATAGGTGTAATAGCCGGTCCAGTGCACCTCGCCGAAGGCGGTGTCGCCGTCCAGCTCGATCAGGATGTTGGTGTTGTCGTGATGCACCGCGATCCACCCGGACAGCAGATTGATCACCCAATCCACGTAGTCGGGCGCGCTGCCGACGAAGACGCCGTGGTCGTCGGTGCCGTCGGGCCAGTAGACCGAGGCGAGCAGGTCGCGGTCGAGCCGGTCGCAGGCGCGGGAATAGCGATAGCTGAGCTCGGCGATGGCCTGCTTGTCGAGCAGCGCCTGGACCGGATCGGACATCACTTGCCCTCCCGGATGGCGGCTTCGAGGCCGTAGATAGGATCGGCGGGATGCTTGCCGCCGATCTTCCCGGCCGGCATCTTCCACATGTTGCGGTCCGACGGCGGATCGAACCGTTCGAAGTCGGCGATGCCGATGCGGGCGGCGATCTTCCATTCGCCGTTCCGCCGCTCGAAACGGTCCAGATAGCGTCCGCCGGTGAAGAAATCCTCCTCGGCGCCGCTGTCCTCGTTGATGCGGCGGTGATGCGCCCAGAAATGGCATTCGGAGACGGCGCTGTCGCCGTCCAGCGTCACCATCACGTTGGAGATCATGTGCTTGCAGGCCTTCAGCGGCCGGCAGATGGCGATGGCCCGGTCGACGAAATCCCAGGACTTGCCGGTGAACATGCCGTGGTCGTGCCGCGAGTCCGGATGGAAGCACGAGCGCAGCGCCGCCTCGTCGGCGCGGTCGCAGCCGCGTGCGTAGCGATACAGCACCTCGGCGATCTCCTGCTTGTCGGCGAGCGCGGCAAGGCGCGGGTCGATTCCCGTCATGAAGCTTCTCCCGTTTCCCGCCGCCGAGGATAACGGCCGTATCGGCCACCGCAAGAGAAAGGGCGGCGGCAGGGCGATTCCGCCCTGCCCCGGAGGCAACTCTAGAAGTCGGCGGTCAGGGTGACCCCATAGGTTCGCGGTCGCGTCGCGTGCTCGAAGGCGAACAGGAACGCGACCGGCGTCGAGCTGAGCCGCTCGATCTCGTTGGTCAGGTTCTTGCCCCACAGCGAAATCTTGTACTTGCCGTCGGGCGACTCCCAGTTGATCGCCGCGTCCAGCAGCAGCATGGGGCGGCGGTCGAGGCGGCCGATGCTCTGGTTGCGGGTCATGGCCGAGGTGTAGTTGAGGTTGGTGCCGATGCTGAGATTCCCCATGTTCCCGAGGGGAAAATCATAGGTCCAGCCCAGATTGGCGATCAGCCGGGGCGCCGTGCCGATATTGAGGTTGCTGTAGTCCGTGTCCACCAGGTACTGGCCGATGGCGGTCAGCACCGTATCGCCGCAGACGGCGCGGCCGCTGGCCGGCACCGGCGTGCTCTCCGGGCCGTCCAGATCGGCGCAGAAGCGCGTGTACTTGATGTTGTTGTAGCCCAGGTTACCGGTGATGGTGAGACCGTCGATCGGGATCGCGGTCAGCTCCAGCTCTAGGCCCCAAGAGCGCGCGTCGGCCGCGTTGGTGGTGAAGGTCTCCTGGCCGCTGGGCACGTCCGCCGGGCGGATGACCTGGCGCTGCAGCCCCTTGTACTTGGCGTAGTAGACGTTGGCGTTGAGACGCAGGCGGCTGTCGAACCACTCGCTCTTGATGCCGCCCTCGAAATTGTCGACGCGCTCCTCGCCATAGGGCACCTGGAACGTCTGCAAGGTGGCGGCGTTGTTGACGAAGCCGCCCGACTTGAAGGCACGCTGCCAGAACGCGAACAGCAGCACGTCGTCGCTCACCTGCCAGTTCACGCCGACACGCGGCGCGAAATTGTCCCAGGTGTCCTCGACGGGGCCGAACAGCAGCGAGGTGGGGCCGGTGGGGAATTTGCTGAAGTCGGCGTCGCCGGGAATGCCCTGGTCGGCGATGGCAGTGATCGGCGTGCCGAACACCCTGTACTTCTTCTCCCACGAATAGCGGATGCCGGCGATGGCGCTGAAGGTGTCGGTCAGGTGGTATTCGAACTGGGCATAGGCGGCCCAGGTCTTGCGGTCCTGGCCGTTGGTACCGTAGCTCTGCAACGGATTGTCGGGCGTGAACGCGCCGATGCCGGGCGTATAGAGCTTCTGGCCGACCTGGTAGCGGTCCCACAGGTAGAAAACGCCGGCGATCATATCCAGCGTCTCCGAGAAGTCGGACACGAAGTGGAACTCGGCCTGGTAGGTCTCGTAGTCCTCGAAGCGCACCGAGCTGAACAGGTCGACATTCGTGCCGTCCGTGTCGGTGTAGATCTGGCTCCGCTGCCAGGCATAGTTGGCGGTGACGGTGAAGGTGCCGAAGCTGGTGGTGTAGTCGGCGTTCAGGGTGGCGTTGTAGCTGTTCAGGTCGTTGCGGTTGGGCGTGAGGTTCCAGCCCGTGTAGAGCGGATCGCTGCCGTCGCCCGGCTCGCCCGCGCCGCCGTCGCCGAACGGATTGCGCGCCAGCCCGTCCGGCGGATAGAGCGCCTCGAAGAAGCTGGTGTCGCAGTTGAAGGC
>CAZVVC010000165.1:0-8457 GCA_964630425.1 uncultured Bifidobacterium sp.
TGCGTTTCAAGACCTGCGGCTTCCTCTTGACCGGCTCAAGGCTCCCTCCTAAAATTTTACACTGTTCCATTTTGTCCGGGTGTCGCCGAACGGCGCCGGACCGGAACCGGCTCTTGGGGAAGATGGCATCCGCGCGACGCGGGATGCCATCGGAAATTTGCGCGGCGGCCGTGCCGCATGGGGAGAGATCATGAGCGACTTTTTCGATGTCAAGGATCGCGAGTTCCAGGAGAATCCGCACCCCGTGTTCAAGCGGCTGATCGCCGAATGCCCGGTGCACAAGTCCGAGCGGTACGGTTTCTATTCGGTAAGCCGCTACCAGGACGTCAAGGACATCCTGCGCGACACCGCCATGTGGTCCAGCAAGTTCGGCCCCGGCACGGCCTATGCCGACCCCAACGCGCCCAACGCGCTGGTCAACGTGGACCCGCCCGAGCACGACTTCCAGCTCAAGCTGGTCAACAAGGCGTTCACCCGCCAGTCGATCAACGCGCTGGAGCCGGACATCGCCGGCTATGTGAAGCAGCTCATCGACGGGTTGCAGCCCAAGGGCCGCTGCGACCTGATGCGCGACTTCGCCATGCAGATCCCGCTGTTCGTCATCTCGCGGATGCTGGGCGTCGACCCCAATGACGGCCCCCTGTTCCGCGGCTGGGTCGAGGAGCTGACCATGGGCGTGTTCGGCGACGCCGACCCGGCCGTGATCCAGCGGGTGCAGGGCGAGTTCGGCGCCTATTTCACCAACGAGGTGCAGAAGCGCGTGAAGGTGCTGGAAGCCGGCGGCACCCTGGCCGACGACCTGATCAGCCGGCTGCTGACCGCCGAGGTGGACGGCAAGAAGCTGGAGCCGGCCCGCGTGCTGGGCTTCATCTCGTTCCTGCTGGTCGCGGGCAGCGGAACCACCACCATGCTGGTCTGCAACACCGTCCACCACCTGCTGAACAATCCGGACCAGATGGCCAAGGTCATGGCCAATCCGGCGGAGCTGATCCCCGCCGCGATCGAGGAATCCATGCGCTTCACCTCGCCGGTGCACGGCCTGTTCCGTACCAACAACGAGGACGTCACGCTGCACGGGGTGCACATCCCCAAGGACTCCAAGGTGATGTGCATGTTCGCCGCCGCCAACATGGACGAGGCCCAGTTCACCGATCCCGACAAATTCGATGTGGAGCGTGATGCCTCGGAACTGCGCAAGCAGCTCGGTTTCGGCTGGGGCACGCATATCTGCACCGGCGCGCCGCTGGCGCGGATGGAGGCGCGCATCGCGCTGACCGAGGTGCTGGGCCGCCTGCCCAACCTGCGCGCCGACGGTAAGGCGGTGCAGACGGCGCCGTCGGTGCTGTATGGTTTCGATCACCTGCCTGTCGCATGGGATGTCTGATTACGCCTAAAGGGGAGTAGGCCTGTGGAATATTTCGCCAACTACAACACCGGGATCGACCTCGACCCGGCGGAATGGGCGCTTGCGCGCGAAGCCGAGGGATTTACGGGCGTCGTGGTGAGCGACCATTTCTGGGTGGGCGAGAAGCCCTATCCGCATGTGTGGGTCACGCTGACCCGCATCGCCTGCGCCACCACGGAGCTGCGCTTCGGCTCGTCGTTCTGCAACAATTTGTTCCGCTCGCCGGTGGAGTTCGCCCAGGCGAGCCTGACCCTGCACCAGGCGGCCAAGAGCCGCTTCGAGGCGGGCCTGGGCGCCGGGTGGTCCGAGAACGAGGTGTCGGGCGGCCTGGGCCAGTATTACCCGCCGCCGGGCGAGCGCGCCGGCCGCTACAAGGAGGCGATGACCATCGTCCGCGAGATCTTCGACACCGGCAAATGCCGGTTCGAGGGCGAGTACTACAAGGTGAACGTGCCGGTGATGGGACCGTATAACGGCGCCGGCCCGCTGCTGGTCGGCTCGGCCGGCGGCCCGCGCACGCGGCGCGAGATCACGCCGCTGGTCGACCGGGTGGAGGTGTTCGCCGGCGAGTTCATCCGCGGCGGCGCCATCGATTTCGCGGCGCTGGCGGCGGTGACCGACGACGACGTGAAGGACATGATCGCCAAGGTCCGCGAGATCAAGCCGGACATCCCGATCGGCTATTTCACGCTGATGGCCGCCGGCGAGAGCGAACCGGTGAAGGGGCTGGAGGCCATGCTAGGCGACAATTTCGCCAGCGGCCTCGTCGGCCATCCGGAAAAGGTCGCCGCCAAGATCGCCCAGATGGAATCCTGGGGTCTGGGCCGCGTCCAGCTTACCGAGATCGTCCCGGGCAGCTATTCGAACCTGGCGCCCTATCTGGGCCGCTGATCCTACCGAACGCCTGCTGAGGGGAGTCACATGGCGCTCACGCATGTCCTGAAACCGATCGAGATCGCGGGAAAGACCATCAAGAACCGGGTGGTCCGCACCGCCCACGCCACCGGCATCGGCGGCGGCTTCATGTCCGACGACCTCATCGCCTATCACGAGGCGCGCGCCCGCGGCGGCGTCGGCCTGTCGGTGCTGGAGATCCTGTCGGTGCATCCGACCAGCCCGGCGCCGCTCAACATGTTCGACAAGACGCTGGACGAAGGCTACGGCAAGCTGATGGACGCCGTACGGCCCCACGGCATGGCGGTCTACCAGCAGATCTGGCACGCCGGCCACAACGGCACGCCCATCGACGGCAGCCCGCCCTGGTCGCCGTCGGACGTGCCCAATCCGCTGGGCGGGCCGGTGCCGATCCCCATGACCAAGGGCATGATCGACGAGATCATCGCCGCCTATGCCGCCACCGCCGCGCGCTGCGACAAGGCGGGCATCGACGGCGTCGAGCTGCATTGCGCCCACGGCTATCTGGTGCAGCAGTTCCTGTCGCCCAACATCAACAAGCGCACCGACGACTATGGCGGGCCGTTCGAGAACCGCATCCGCTTCATGCTGGAGACGCTCAGGGCCATCCGCGCCGCGGTGCGGCCCGGCTTCGCCGTCGGCATCCGCGTCGCGCCCGACATGACCGGCGGCGGCGTGGGCGTCGAGATGAACCAGTCGGCCGTCGACCGGGTGCAGGAGGAAGGCCTCGTCGACTTCGTCAACGTGTCCATGGGCAACTACAACACCTTCCCCAAGATGATCGGCGGCATGCACGAGCCGATGGGTTACGAGCTGCCGACCAGCGTGCCGATCGCGGCGCGCTCGAAGGTGCCGACCATCGTCATCGGCCGCGTCCGCACCCTCGAGGAGGCCGACCAGATCATCCGCCAGGGCGAGGCCGACATGGTCGGCATGACCCGCGCCAACATCGCCGACCCGGACCTGGTGCGAAAGACCGTCGAGGGACGGGTCGAGGAAGTGCGCCCCTGCATCGCCTGCAACCAGGGCTGCGTCGGCAATCTGCTGGGCCCGGCGCGGCGCATGGGCTGCGCGGTCAATCCGGGCGTGGGCTTCGAGCGCAGCATCGGCGACGACCGCATCGGCACGGCCGAGGCGAAGAAGAAGGTGCTGGTGATCGGCGGCGGCCCCGCCGGCATGGAGGCCGCGCGCGTCGCAGCGCTGCGCGGCCACCAGGTGGTGCTGGCCGAGGCGACCGGCGAGCTGGGCGGGATGATGAACTTCGCCGCCCGGCTGCCCAAGCGCCACGGCATCGCCGACATCACCAAATGGCAGGAAGCCGAGATCTTCCGGCTGGGCGTGGAAGTGCGCCTCGGCACCTATATGGAAGCCGAGGACGTGATCGCCGAGGGACCGGACGCGGTGATCGTCGCCACCGGCTCCATGCCGCGCATGGACGGCATCCAGTCCACCAATCCGGGCGAGCCCATCGGCCATTTCGACCGGCCCAACGTGTTCTCGTCCATCGACCTGCTGACCCACGGCCGCAACCGCATCGGCAAGTCGGCGGTGGTGGTGGACGACACCGGCCATTACGAGGCCGTCGGCATCGCCGAATATCTGATCGAGAACGGCGCGTCGGTCAGCTACGTCAGCACCCAGGCGACGTTCGCGCCCAAGGTGGAGACGGCGCTGATGACCGAGCCGGCGCTGGAGCGCATGGGCGACAGGCTGCGCGTCTACACCCGCTACCGTGTGACCGACATCGGCGACGAGGAAGCCCTGATCGCCCCGACCTATCCGGGGGACGCGAAGCCCGTGCCGGCCGAGACGGTCGTGTTCGTGTCGGCGAACCGCCCGAACCGCGACCTGTTCGACGATCTCCGGGGAAAAATCCCCCAGGTGCACGTGGTAGGCGATGCAAACTCGCCGCGCTTCCTTCAAACTGCCATCCGTGAAGGCCATCTGGCCGCCAAAGCCGTCTGAGGGGAAAGAAGATGAGCGACGACCTGAAATACCTGCGCGACCGGGCCGACCTGACCGACCTGATCAACAAATACGCGACCGGCATCGACACGCGCGACTGGAAGCTGTACCGCTCGATCTTCGCCGACGAGATAGACATCGACTTCTCGTCCTACAGCGGCGTACCCGGCTCGCGCATGAAGGGCGACGACTGGGCGGCGGGCGTGCAGCAGATGCTGCCCGGCTTCGACGCCACCCAGCACCTGCTCGCCAACATGGTGTTCGACATCAAGGGCGACGAGGCGACGGTGACCGTCTACATGCAGGCCGAGCACTTCCTGCCCAACAGCCTGGGCGATTCCAGCCACACCCTGGGCGGCTACTACACCCACCGCATCAAGCGCGGCAAGAACGGCTGGAAGATCCACGCCACCACGCTCACCGTGACCTGGAGCCGCGGCAACCGTCACGTCTACCAGCTCGCCCGCGACCGGGTCGCCGAGCGCAACGCCAAGAAAGCCAAGAAGAAGGCCTGATGACGCCCCAACGCCGGCGCCTCGTTCTGCTGATCGTCGCGGGCGCGCTCATCGTCTTCAACCTCTACATGTACCTGACCTGGCCCGAGACGACGCCCGATCCGGCCGTCGAGGCCCCGGCCGGGACATCTTCCGCTCCCTGACGGAGAGCCGGGTCGTCGGGCACTGGGCCGCGCCGTCGTGCGCGGCCTTCATGAAACCGCCCACAAGCCCGCTCCTGTCGAGCGATCTGGCGCGGCCAGATCGTATCGAGACACGGGCAGGCGGTGGTGCGCGTCTCGATACACCCGGCCTGCGGCCGGGCACTCGACGTGAGCGGGGGAGGAGCGTGCCATGAACGCCTTTCCCACCCAGGCCCGCTCCCTGACGAAAAAACCCCGGCCGCGGGAACAGTCCGCGGCCGGGGTCGAAGTCTGGAGCGAACCCGCTCGCCCCAGGGGGAGTCACCGGGCGCCGATCATGGGCGCCCGGTGTCGGTCAACTCACTCGAAACGGTAGGTGAACTGGAACATCAGCGTACGGCCGCGCTGCGTGGTGGCGGCGAGGTCCGCCCACTGGCCGGCGGGCGTGCCGGTGCCCGAGCCGGTCAGCGGCGAGTCCGTGGCGCTCAGCACCACCGGCTCGTTGGTCAGGTTGCGGCCGATGAAGGCGATGGACCAGCGATCGTCGTCGCTGCGCAGCGCAAGGCCCGCGTCGATGGTGAAGTAGTCGTCCTGGAAGGCGTCGGGCCGCTGCTGCGGATAGAGCGGATAGGCGCTGGAATAGCGGCCGTCCACGTTCCAGTCGAGCATCAGGCCGTTGGCGACGGGCAGGCTGTAGGTGAAGCCGGCCGTGATCTCCCACTTCGGCGCGAGCTGAAGCCGGGTGCCGCTGAGGTCCTGGGTCTGGAACACGCCGGCGCCGTTGGGCTGCAGGTTGCAGCCCTGCGCCGGTGTCTGGCCGGCCCAGCAGCCGCCGATATAGTCGGTGTACTTGGCGTCGTTGTAGGCGATGGAGCCGCGCAGCATCAGATCGTCGGTGGCGGCGTAGTCCGCGTCGAACTCGACGCCCGTGGTGCGCGCGGCCGCCGCGTTGGCGACGCGGAAGGCGGCGATCGAGCTGTCGAAGATGTTCACCTGCAGATCGCTGTACTCATAGCGGTAGAACACCAGGTTGGCGCGGAGCGTGTCGCCGAGCCACGACGACTTGGCGCCCAGCTCGAAGCCCTTCACCTTCTCGGGGCCGAACTCCAGCGCCGCGACCTGATCCGGCAGCGGCAGCGCGCTGGCGCGGGGCGCCGTGCTGTGCGAGAAGCCGCCCGACTTGAAGCCCTGCTTGTAGGCGCCGTAGAGCATCAGCGAGTCGGTGGCACGCCAGCTCAGCGTCACCTGCGGCGACAGATTGTCGTTCTTGATGGTGCTGTCGAACGGGTTCATGGAGAACAGCGGCGCCACGAAGGCGTGCAGATAGCTGTTCTGCAAATGCGAGACCTTGCGCTCCTTCGTATAGCGGACACCGCCCGAAAGCTCGAGGGTGTCGACGATCTTCCAGATCGCCTCGCCGAACAGCGACCAGGTGCGGCCGTCCTGGGTCGAGGTGCGGTCCCAGCTGAAATAGCGGCCGGTGGCCGGATCGGCCGGCAGCGCCGCGATCCGCGAGGTGTTGCGGAAGGTCAGGTCGGCATCCTGGTAGAACGCGCCGCTCATGAAGTTGATGGGCGAGTCGAAGCTGGACAGCGCGCGGATTTCCTGGCTGAACGCCTTGAACCGCGTGTCCTCGTAGGCAAAGACCTGCGACGCGTTCGAGAAATCGTAGTTGTCGAACAGCTTGCTGCGAAGCGAGTGATAGCCGGTGACCGAGGTCACGTTGATGTCGTCCAGGTCGTATTCCACCTTGAACGAGATCGCGAGGCTCTTGTAGTCGCCGAAGGACGCGCCGCCCTTCTTCAGCAGCTCGGGCGAGCCGGCGCCGAGCTGCGACGGCGCCATGCCGCGCGACTGGCGGAAGTCCAGCTTGCATTCGCCGTCCAGATCGGGAACGCCGAAGATGGGCTGGGGCGTGTTGCCCGGCCCCTGGCAGCCCAGCTTCTGGACCACGCCCGAATAGCCGTCATGGTCCATGGACGCGCCCTGGACCTTGAGCGTCATGGTCAGGTCGTCATTGGGCGTCCATTTGGCGGTCACGCGGCCGATATATTCCTCCTTGCCGGCCACGCGGTAGTCGGCGGCGCCCGGCAGGGTCAGCCCCAGCGGATCGATGCCGCTGTGCGGCTGGGCGATGTTGCGCATCCAGCCGCTGGAATCGGTGGCGCGGAACGCGAAGCGCAGGCCGAACGTGTCGGAGACCGGCAGGGAGAACGCGAACTCGCCCACCTTCTCGCGCGCCTCGATCTCGTAGCTGGCGCGCACATAGCCTTCGAAGCTGTCGCCCGGATCGGTGGTCTTGATGCTGACCAGGCCGGCGGGCGTGTTCTTGCCGAAATACAGGGTCTGCGGGCCCTTCAGCACCTCGACCTGCTGCATGTCCATGAAGCCCTGGGCCACCCACTGGCCGCGATTGTAGAACACGTCGTCGATGACGAGGCCGACCGACTGGTCGAAGCCGGCGTCCACCGAGGACGTACCGACGCCGCGGATGTACAGGATGGCGCCCGCGCCGCTCGACGTGGGGCTGATGGTGAGATTGGGCGTGACGGTGGAGACCTGGTTGAGGTCGGCGATGGCGTAGCGTTCCAGCTCGGCCTTGCTGACGGCGGTGATCGCCACGGGCACGTCCTGCACGGTCTCCTCGCGCTTGCGGGCCGACACCACGACGGTATCGAAATGGCCCCTCGGCGTCTCGGCCGCCGGCTGGGGCGGCGCGGCCTGCGCCGCCTGGTCCTGGGCGGCGGCGGTTACCGGCTGGCACAGCCAGAGCGCCCCTGCCCCCGCGATCGCCCATCGGATGGCCGATGGACGCACAGCATCTCTCTTCTTCAACGTCTGTCCTCCCCGTTTTGCGCTTGTTGCGCGGTTCGCAATTACCGCAGGCGAAACTTGCCGCGCTCCGCCAAAGCATGGGCTTCGGCGGACTGGACACGTCCGTAGCGGGAACTTCCCCTTGCGATCTTCTTCGCCCCAATTTTGGGACGTGTATCAAATTATTTGCAGGCTAACTCGAAACTGGAGCAAAGCTCAATATTAAAAATTCCACCCTGTTTCAAATTTCGCCACCTTCCGGAATCGAGAGGTGCGCGGCCGTGTCTGAGATGGGAACCGGCGTCAGGCGCTCACGGCGCCGGGCGGGAGAGCAGGCGACTGTCCTCGGTGGTGTAGGGCCCGCTTTCCTCGACCGTGACGTGCAGCGCCTGGTAGAGCCAGCGGCCGTCGACGCGGACATACTCGTCCTCGTAGAAGCCGATGATGCGGTGATACTGGAGGGTGCCGCCCTCCACCTTGCCGGTGAAGCACATCACGAAGCGCCATTCGCCGGTGGCGCGGTCGCCGTCCACGGTGATGATCGGGTTCATGAACATGTGGGCGCTGTTGCGCATGCGGCCGCTGGCGCGCACGCCGCCGATATAGTCCTTGATCGCGGCGTGGCCCCGGGCGTGCACGCCGATGTTCCTGCCCTCCCAAAGCCCGTCGGGGACGAACAGCGCCGCCACCTTGTCCGGGTTGTGGTCGTCGTCGCAGGCCT
>CAZVVC010000166.1:0-8447 GCA_964630425.1 uncultured Bifidobacterium sp.
ACCCAATGGCAAAACAGAGCCGTATGAAAGACAGTTGCTCACCCTCCCACGGCCTGTGGCCGCGGGCCCCTCCCTCTCCCAAAGGGCGAGGGATCGACATGCCCGTCCCATAGGCTAATATGCCCCCGAGCAAGAAGGGGAAACGCCATGAAGTACACCCGGCTGGGAACCACGGGGCTGCGCGTGTCGCGGCTGTGCCTGGGGACCATGAGCTACGGCGATCCGGCGCAGCGCGCCTGGGTGCTGGACGAGAAGGCGGCGCGGCCGTTCTACGAGAAGGCCATCGAGGCGGGGATCAACTTCTTCGACACCGCCGACGTCTATTGCAACGGCGTCACCGAGGAGATCCTGGGCCGCGCCGTCAAGGACCTAGTGCCCGACCGCGAGGACGTGGTGATCGCCACCAAGTGCTTCGGCGGCACCCATAACGGCAAGCTCAACCGCCACGGCCTGTCGCGCAAGAACATCATCGCCTCGTGCGACGCCTCGCTGAAGCGCATGGGCGTCGACTATATCGACCTCTACCAGATCCACCGCTTCGACTACAAAACGCCCATGGAGGAGACCATGGAGGCGCTGAGCGACCTGGTGCGCGCCGGCAAGGTGCGCTATCTGGGCGCCTCGTCCATGTTCGCCTGGCAGTTCGCCGAGTACCTGCGCCTGTCCGAGAAGAACGGCTGGGCCAGGTTCGTCTCCATGCAGAACCACTACAACCTGGTCTACCGCGAGGAAGAGCGCGAGATGATCCCGCTGTGCGCCGCCAAGGGCGTCGGGCTGATCCCGTGGAGCCCGCTGGCGCGCGGCTTCCTGGCCGGCAACCGCCACCGCCAGGGCGGCGGCGACACGGCGCGCGCCGCCTCGGACGATTTCGCGACCCAGCTCTATTACGCCGAGGACGACTTCAAGGTGGCCGACCGGAACGTGGAGGTCGCGGCGCGCCTCGGCGTCAAGCCCATGCAGGTCGCGCTCGCCTGGATCCTTTCGAAGCCGGCGGTTTCCGCCCCGATCATCGGCGCCACGAAACCCGGGCATCTCGAGGATGCGATTGCCGCGCTTGATCTGACCCTTGTAGAATCCGATATCAAAGCGTTGGAAGAGCCCTATCGTCCGCATGCGATCCTGGGCCATTCATGAGGGAACGCCGTGCTGTGCCGTGAGGCGAAGTATCGTATCGGTCAGGTCGTGAAGCACCGGTTCTATCCGTTCCGGGGCGTGGTCTTCGACATCGACGCGACCTTCAGCAACACCGAGGAATGGTGGCAGTCCATCCCGGAACACATGCGTCCGGCGAAGGACCAGCCCTATTACCATCTGCTGGCCGAGAACGACGAGAGCACCTACATCGCCTATGTCTCGCAGCAGAACCTGCTGCCCGACGAATCCGGCGAGCCGGTGCACCACCCGCAGGTGCCCGAGATGTTCGCCGAGATGGAAAACGGCCTCTACGAGCCGATCCACACGCAGACGCACTGAGGCGTTCCGCTCATTCCTTCTTCGGGCGGGCAAGCGATTGCCCGCTCTCCTCGGTGACTCTGCGAGCAACGCGAAGCAGCCCAGCCAGGCCGATACACAGCCGTCAACGGCACGGTTGGATTGCTTCGCGTTGCTCGCAAAATCACGGAGAGAGCGGAAGCATGTCCTGCAACGCCTAATCCGGCTCCGGCACCGGGCCGCCGGCGTGATGGTGGGTGAGCCGCCAGGTGCCGGCCTCGCGGATGAACACGTTGGTCGCCAGCAGGCAGGCGGCGGCCAGCCGCTCGTAGCACAGGACGATCGCCGTATCGCCGTGGACGGTGACCGTGGGCTGGAGGCACTCGATCCGCGGCCGTCCCGGATGGGCGAGGATGCCGCGCCAGCTGCTCAGCACCGGCTCGCGCCCCTCCAGCCTGGGCCAGCCGGGATGCAGGCAGGTGACCGCCGCGTCATGCGCCCAGATGGCTTCCATGGCCGCCATGTCGGCCGCGGCGAAGGCGTCGTAGAACGCCTCGTTGGCCGATATCACCGTTTCCTGATCGCCGAGCGCCATGCGCGGAGTGTGCGGTTGCCCGCCCGGCAACGTCAAGTTTACAGTCCCTTGCCAGTATGAGGGACAGTGGATGAGCTGGAAGGACGAGGCGGAGCAGATCCGCAGGCGGCGCGAGATGGCCAAGCAGCAGGGCGGGCCGGACGGCGTCGTCCGCCAGCACGCCAAGGGGCGCCTGACCGTCCGCGAGCGCATCGCCGGGCTGGTGGACGGCGGCAGCTTCGAGGAGCAGGGCGAGACCGCCGGACAGGCCGAGTTCGACGACGCCGGCAACCTGACCGGCTTCCAGCCCGCCAACTACATCTTGGGCTTCGGCAAGCTGGACGGCCGGCGCGTGGTCGTGGGCGGCGAGGATTTCACCCTGCGCGGCGGCTCGCCCAACGCCGCGGGCCTGCGCAAGAGCGTGTTCGCCGAGGACATGGCGATCCGCTACCGGGTGCCGCTGGTGCGCTTCCTGGAAGGCGGCGGCGGCAGCGTGGCCGGCGCCAGCGGCAAGGGCCTGTCGTTCTCGCCGGTCTATGACCGCCCGCGCTTCAAGTCGCTGGCCGACGCCATGGCGAGCGTACCGGTGGCGGCCGCGGCCTGCGGTCCGGTGGCGGGCTTCCCGGCGGCGCGCCTCGCCGCGTCCCACTTCTCGGTGATGGTCAAGGACATCGCCCAAGTGCTGGTCGCCGGCCCGGCCGTGGTCGAGCGGGCGCTGGGCGTCTCCATGACCAAGGAGGAACTGGGCGGCCATCAGGTGCACCTGAAGAACGGCACCGTCGACAATCTGGCGGCAAACGAGGCCGACGCCTTCGCGCAGGTAAGCCGCTTCCTGTCCTACATGCCGCAGAACGTGTGGGAGCTGCCGCCGGTCATGCGCACCGGCGACGATCCGGCCCGCGCCGACGAGGCATTGCTGGAGATCATCCCGCGCGACCGGCGCAAACCCTATGACGGCCGCAGGCTGGTCGGGCACATCGTCGACCGGGACAGCTTCTTCGAGATGGGCCGCCGCTTCGGGCCGGGCCAGATCGTCGGCCTCGCCCGCCTCGACGGCCGTCCGGTGGGCGTGATCGCCGCCGACTGCCGGTTCGCGGCGGGCGCCATGACCGCGAACGGCGCGCAGAAGGTGCGCCGCTTCGTCGATTTGTGCGACACCTTCCACCTGCCGATCCTGAGCTTGGTCGACGAGCCGGGCTTCATGATCGGCCCCGACGCCGAGCAGGCCGGCACCATCCGCTACGGCACCGCGCTGGTGCTGGCGGTGATGCAGAGCCGGGTGCCGTGGGTCTCCATCGTCGTGCGCAAGAGTTTCGGCGTCGCCGCCGCCGGCCATTACGGCCCGGACGGGCTGGTGCTCGCCTGGCCGTCCGCCGAGATGGGCGCCCTGCCCGTCGAGGGCGGCGTCGCCGTCGCCTTCGCCCGCCAGCTCGCCGAGGCCGAGGACCCGGACGCCTTGCGCGCCGAGCTGGAGGCGAAAATGGCCGCCGCCAACGGCGCCTTCCCGCGCGGCGAGCAGTTCAACGTCCACGAGCTGATCGACCCGAGGGAGACACGGGCAAGGCTGTGCGCCTGGCTGGAATGGGTCACGCCGCTGCTGGAGAGCCAGAAGGGGCCGACGGGGTATTCGATCCGGCCGTAGGCCGTAGACCCTAAACCCTCAGCCGTCATCCCTGTGAAGGCCGGGATCCAGACTTGTCAGTCTATGCTTGTCCGGCAACAACCGGGCTGGATTGCCCAGCCTGGATGCCGCCCTCCGGCGGCATGACGGCTATGATGTGGCCTCACCCGCCCCTGTTCGGCCGCGAGTGCCGCCATTCGGCCAGCAGCGTCCGGAGCGCCGCCACGAAGGGGAGCGGCTGGTCGAGGAAGACGTGGTGGTCGGCCTCGGGGATGGCGACGAAGGGCACCGAGCTGTCCAGCACCTCGTACATGTAGTCGGCGATCTCCTGGGTGAAGAGCTGGCTGCGGTCGCCATAGAGCACGCCGACCCGGCACGGGATGCTCTTCAGCTCCTCGCGCATGTCGCCGAAGCGGAACTTGCCGAACAGCTGGTCGTCGAACTTCCAGGTCCAGCCGCCTTCCGACGGCGTCACCGAATGGCGGCCGATATAATCGACCAGATAGTCGTTGTCGCAGTCCTGCGGCGGCATCAGCCGGAAACGCTCCAGGATGGTCTCGAAATCCGGATAGATCTTCTTCGGCCGGATCGGCGCGCGCTTGCGGTCGCGCTGCCACTGGTAGTCGGGCGGGCGCACCGGCGAATCGACCAGCACCACGCCGGTCAGCTCCTTGCCGTAGAGCGAGGTGGTGTGCAGGGTGACGAAGCCGCCGAAGCTGTGGCCGACGATGATCGGCTTGTCGTCGAAGCCCGCGTCGCGGCACACGCCCATCAGCTCGGCCGAGAACAGGTCGCCCGAATAGGCCTCGCGCCGGCCGCTGTCGCCCGCGCCCGACAGGTCCATGGCCGCGACGCTGTAATGGTCGGTGAAGAACGGCGCCAGGAAGCGCCACCAATGGGCATGGGCGCCGCCGCCGTGAACCAGCAGCAGGCCCGGCTTGCCCGGCCGTTCCCAGTGCAGGTAGTGGATGGGGCATCCCTCCACCTCGACGACGCGGTCGCGATAGGGGACTTCGAGCGCCTTGCGGAACCATGCGGGGGCGTCGGGGTGAATCTGGTCGATCGGTGCTTCCCTGTTCATGGCCCGCATCTTCATCCGCGCGCGGGGCGCGCGCAAGCGTCGCCCGTCAGGCTGTCCACACCCCCGCCGGCCTGCCCTGCGCCAGATCGGCGATGGACCATGTCTCCACCCGCCACGGCACCAGCTTCAGCGCGCCGTAGGTGGGATCGTCGACGCCCTTCCAGAACATGTGGAGATCGTAGCCATAGGGCTCGGGCTTGGCGCCGAACAGCTTCCAGACCCGGTCCTTCTCGGCCAGGTCCTCCTCCCATTCGGTGCGGCAATCGGCGATGACGTGCTCCCTGTCCGGCGTCCAGTAGGACACCGAGACATAGGGATTGCCGGCCAGGTGCCTGGCCTTCAAGCTCTGCCGCCCGGTGGCGATCCAGCCCTGCGGCCTGCCGTCGGGGAACTCCCACACCGGATGCAGGATGCGCGCCCGCATGCGGCCCCTGGTGTCCTGCGTCGTGACCGAGGCCCAGACCACGGACGAGACGCGCCGCTCGAACGTTTCCCGGATGGTGTCGAACGATATCATGTATCCCTCCCGCGTTACCGGAAGGAAACATAGCAGGTGTCCGCGGTTCCTATCCACCTCCTCATTGTCGTCCCGGCGAAGGCCGCGATGGCAACGAGGAGGAGAGGTCAGGAAATCCCCGCCATCGTCCTGATGGCGTCCTGGACCAGCTCGGGGCGTTCCATCGGCAGGAAGTGCGTGGTGCCGGGGATCAGGTCCAGCGTCCAGTCGGGCTGGCGGGCGCGGATCAGGTCGGGCACGCCCTCCCTGAGCGTCGATTCGTGCTCGGCATAGAGGATGTGCACCGGGCAGCGGACCCGCGACAGCGCGCGCCAGAACGCATGGCCGGCCGAGGCGAAGGTCGCCGCCTCCCAGGCCGGGGCGCAGGACAGCGTCACCTCGCCGTTGGGCAGGTCGCGGCTGCCGCCGTCGATGTAGTCGCGCAGCACCTGATCGGGCCAGGTGGCGAAGGCGCCGCGGCCCTTGTAGGCCTCGAACATCATCTGGCGGGTGCCGAACACGGCGCGGCGGCGGGCGGCGCCCTGGGCCAGCGGATTGGGCGGCGGCCGGCCGAACCTGCGCGCGGCCCACAGGAAGCGCGACACCTTCGGGTGCATCAGCACCGGCTCGATCATCACCAGCCCGCGCGCCGCCCGGGGTCGCGCCGCGGCCGCCAGCATGGCGACCCGGCCGCCCATGGAATGGCCGGACAGGTAGGCGGGCTCGCCCACATGGTCGAGGAACGCCGCCAGATCGTCGCGGAACGTCTCCCAGGTGCGCAGCGCGTCGGGGTCGGCGGGCGCCGCCGACAGGCCGTGGCCGCGCTGGTCGATGGCCAGGATGCGGAAGCTCTCGGCCAGCGGCCCCAGGAGCCGCCGGTAGGTGCCGGCGTTGAAGCCGGTCGCATGGGCGAACACCAGCAGCGGCCTCGCCGCGTCGCCGTCCCAGCGCAGCACCGAGAACGCGCCGTGCCCCGGCAGCTCAACGGTCTGCCGAACCGGCTCGGGGACCCTAGAAACGTGCTGGAGCATCCTGGATTTCCTTGATGTTGCCGTCCGCCGACATCAGCACCGCGATGCCGCGCGTCTGCTCGAAATTGGCGAAGATGATCATCATGATGACCATGATGGGCACGCTGAGGAACATGCCGACGATGCCCCAGATCGAGCCCCACATGGCAAGCGACAAGATGACGGCCAGCGAGCTGAGGTTGAGCGCGCCGCCCATCAGCCTGGGCTCGATCACGTTGTCGATGATGAGCTGGATGCCGGTCAAGCCGATACTGACGATGAGGAACGGGCCGATGGTCTCGAACTGCACCAGGGTCAGCAGCGCCGGGAACATGATGCCCAGGATCGAGCCGATGGTCGGGATGAAGTTCAGCAGGAAGATGATGAACGCCCAGAACGCCGCATAGTCGACGCCGACCAGGCTGAGCACCACATAGCTGCACAGCCCCGTCGCGCCGCTCATGGCCGTCTTCAGCCGCATGTATTTGCGGGTGTCCTCGTTGATCTCGCGCAGGATGCGGCGCACCCGCTCGCGCCGGTCGGGATCGGGGAACAGCGCCTTGATCTTGGTCTCGAACGCGGCCTGCTCGACGAACAGGAACAGCAGATAGACCAGCACCAGCCCGATATTGCCCATCAGCCCCGCCAGGGTGCCGGCGACGGTGCCGATCACGGGCGCGATGTTGAAGCGCTTGAGCAGCTCGGGAACACGCGGCACCTGGTCGAAGCCGAACACCGGCGCGATGCGCTCGATCAGCCCCTCGAACTTGCGCTGGTATTCGGGCGCCGCCTGGGCGACGGCGGCGACGTTCTCGCTGACCATGACGATGACCAGCGTGGTGAGGCCCAGCACCGTCAGCCCCGCCGCCGTCAGCGCCAGCCAGCGCGGCACGGTCCGGCCGCGGATGGTGATCCGGTGGTAGCTGCCGGCCAGGCCGTCGATCAGCACCCAGAACAGCACCGCGAGCGCCAGCGGCACCAGGAGCGCGCGCCCCTCGACCAGGAACAGCATGATCAGCGCGGCGATGACGAGCGCGGCCGCGTAGTTGAGCACCCTCATGCGGCATCCCCTCCCGGACATTCCCGCCGATCACGGTGAAGCAGCGGCATGGCGCGGTCAACGCCGCACAATCGGCGTGACAAGCCGCGCGGCGCCCTGCGATAAGCAGTCGGGCGCGGAACGATCACGCGCGCCCGCCGGAGCCTCAGTGACCCACGCCCCGATCCCCCAGCCCGCCGAGAATTCCATGCGCGGCATCATGCTGATGCTGGCCGCGTTCGTGACGTTCTCGTGCATGGACACGATCTCCAAGCTCCTGGGCACGATGGGCTACGAGGCGGTCCTCATCACCTGGGGACGGCTTCTGGCGCAGATCGTGCTGCTGATGCCGGTCGTCGCCATGCAGGGCGGCCTCGGCGTGCTGAGAACGCGCCATCCCTGGCCGCAGTTCCTGCGCGGCATGGGCATGCTGGCGGCCGGCGTGTTCTTCATCTCGGGCCTGTATTTCCTGCCGCTCGCCACCATGACCGCCATCAATTTCGTGGGGCCGTTCCTGGTGACCATCCTGTCGATCGTCTTCCTGAAGGAGCATGTGGGGAAGCACCGCTGGATCGCCATCCTGGTCGGCTTCGCCGGCGCGCTGGTCATCATCCGGCCCGGCGGCGACAGCTTCCACTGGGCCTCGCTGTTCGCCGTCGGCGGCGCCTGCGGCTGGTCGGTCGCCGTCATCACCACGCGCATGGTGCAGAAGGACGATGCGACGCTGACCACGCTGATGTGGACGGCGATCATCGGCTTCATCGGCTGCTCGCTGATGCTGCCGTTCTTCTGGAAGACGCCGACGCCGCTGGCGGTGCTGTGCATGATCGGCATGTCGATCGGCGGCACGGCCGGCCAGTTCCTGATGATCCGCGCGCTGCGCTATGCCGGCGCCTCGGTGCTCGCGCCCTTCGCCTACAGCCAGATCATCTGGTCGACGGCGCTGGGCTACCTCATCTGGCGCGAGTTCCCCGACCAATGGACCTGGCTGGGCGCGGCGATCATCATCGCCTGCGGCCTCTATGTCTGGTACCGCGAGCGGATGACGTCCCAGCCCGGCTATCGCCGGGCATAGCCGGCGCGCAGGTTTAGGGGGCCGGCTTCACCGCCCCTATGCCGCCGCCACGGCCTTCGGCGGATCGTCCACCCTCCCGGCCGCGTGCATGGCGGCCAGGTAGCCGTAGGTCATGCCGGC
>CAZVVC010000167.1:0-8406 GCA_964630425.1 uncultured Bifidobacterium sp.
GGCCGTGCCGTAGACGTAGTTGACGCCCCAGCGGCCCCACCAGCTTCCATCGGCCTCCTGCTCGCGGCGCAGGAACGCCACGCCGCGCGCGACCGCCGGGTGATGCCGGTCGTAGCCGAGCGCGCCGAGCGCCTCGAGCACGTGGGCGGTCACGTCGACGCTGGGCGGATCGAGCGCCTCGCCGAAATCGCTGAACGGGATGCGGGTCAGGATGGCCGCGTCGTTGTCCCGATCAAACGCCGCCCAGCCGCCGTCCCGGCACTGCATGGCCAGCACCCAGTGCACCGCCCGGCGGATGACGCCGTCGATGTCCCGCGCCTGCCACCGGGGGTCGTCGCGGTGCCTGGACAGCACGATCAGCGCGACGGCGGTGTCGTCCACGTCGGGATAGGCCTGGTTGGCGTATTCGAAGGCCCAGCCGCCCGGCTCGACGCCCCGGACCTTCTGCGCCCAGTCGCCGTAATGGCGCACCTCGTTGTCCAGCAGCCAGCCGATGGCCTTGTCCGCCGCTTGCGCGTGCTCGCCGACGGCGTCGCAATCGTCCATGGCCAGCAGGGTCAGCACCGTGTCCCACACCGGCGACACCGACGCCTGGATGTAGACCGCGCCGTCGGACTCATAGGCCCAGCGCGGATCGTGCAGCGCGGCCAGCCCCTTGGCCATCACCGGATGGCTCATGGGATAGCCCTCCACATGCAGGGCCAGCAGGCTGTAGATCCAGGGCGGCTGGATGCCGCCCCACACGCCGTCGGCGTCCTGATGCTTGATGATCCATTCCAGCACGCGGGCGATGGCCGCCTCGCGCCCCGGCACCAGCCGGTGCTTCTGGGCGGCGTGCAGCAGAACGTCGGTGCCCATGAAGAACTGTTCCCAGGTGAGCGGCCTGATCTTCTTCGGCAGCGAATAGTCGAACCGGGCGCGGCCCTCGGGGAACAGCTCGTCCAGCGTGCAGCCCCGCGCCAGCGGCCGCGTCGGCCGGCGCGCCGACAGCACCGCGATGGGCATCAGCGTCGCTCGCGCCCAGGAGGCGAAATTATAGATGCTGAAGGGGAACCACAGCGGGAAGCGGATCACCTCGGGCGGGATGTTGGGCGTCCTGTCCCACGGCCATTCGCCGATCAGCGCCAGCCAGTAGCGGGTGAACACCCGCACGTTGCGCAGCCCGCCCTTGGCGAAGATCCAGTCGCGGGCGCGGGCCAGCACCGGCTCGTCGGCCGCCATGCCGCAGCAGCGCAGCGCGGCGTAGCTCTCCACCGTGGCGTTGATGTCGCCCGCCGGCGCGCCGTGATAGATCGCCCACGACCCGTCCTCGCGCTGGCCGCGCAGGAGCGAGGCCTTCAGGCCGGCGCGGTGCGGATGGTCCTCGAGCCCCAGGAAGTGGAGCGCCAGGATCCACTCGGCCTCCATGCAGGCATTGGTCTGGAGCTTGCCGACCCAGTAGCCGTCGGGATGCTGCCGGGACACCGACCACGCGAAACCGTCGCGGATCGCTTCGCGCAAAATGTCGTCGATGGCCTGGCCATCCAGCGGCGTTTCCACGTTCATGCGCCGGTTTGTGGGTCAGCGGCGCGCGGGTGTCAAGACCGGCGCCGCATGCACGCCCGCCGGACGCCGTCTAGGGCTGCCGGCGCAGGCCGAGGATGTAGGCGATCACGGCCGCCTTCTGGTGCTCGGCCAGCTTGGGATCCGGCATCCGCATGGGGATGCTGCCGTCGTCCCAATGGGTGTCGGTCAGGAACCGCCGCAGGGTGGCGGCGGAGGTTCCGGGCCGGTTGGCGATCTCCCCGAAGCCGGGCGTGGGCTCGTTCAGCATGGGACCGAATTCCTGGTCGGGCGCCACCACATGGCACGGGCCGCAGACCATCACCGCGATCCGGCGGCCCTGTTCCTGCTGGCCGCCCGCCGCCGCGGCCGCGAGGGGCGCTCCCGTCAGCAGCAGCACGGCCGCGCCCGCCACCAGTCGATTCATCCGCCTCTCCGACACCGAAACCCGCATGGCCTCATTCTAGCGGCCGGGCGGGCGCGGCCGCAATCGGCCCGTGCCTAGAGCCAGGCGTCCAGCTCGCGCGCGATCAGCCCTTCGAGCAGGGCGACGGCGGGCGGCGTGTCGTTGAGGCAGGGGATATAGCTGAACTGCTCGCCGCCGGCCTCGAGGAAGGTGTGCTTCCCGCGCTCGGCGATTTCCTCCAGCGTCTCGAGGCAGTCGGCGAGGAAGGCCGGCGCCATGACCGCGATCTTCGTCGCGCCCTCGCCCGGCAGGGCGGCGAGCACCTCGTCCGTATAGGGCCGCAGCCATTCCAGCGCGCCGAAGCGGGACTGGAAGGTCATCAGCAGCCGGTCCTCGCCCCAGCCCAGCCGCTGGCGCAGCAGCCGCGTGGTGGCGGCGCACTGGTCCTCGTAGGGATCGCCCGCCTCGACATATTTCTTCGGCAGGCCGTGATAGGAGACGACGAGCCGGTCGGGCGTCCAGGGCAGCGCGGCGAGGTGCTCCTCGACCGAACGGGCCAGCGCCTCGATATAGACGGCGTTCTCGGGGAAGGCCGGGCCGGTGCGCAGCGGCGGGCTCCAGCCCAGCCCGCGCAGGCCCTCATGCACCGCGTCATAGGCCGAGGCGGTCGTGGTGCCGCTGTATTGCGGATAGAGCGCGAGCGCCAGGACACGCTCGCAGCCGGCATCGCGCATGGCCGCCAGCCGCTCGCGCACCGAGGGCGTGCCGTAGCGCATGGCCCAGTCGACCACCAGATCGTTGCGGCCTTGCCCGGTGCGTGCCGCCACCGCCTCGGAAAGCCGCCGGGTGAAATGGCGCAGCGGTGAGCCGTCGGCGTCGTCGCGCCAGACCAGCCGGTAGGCCTCGGCCGTCTTCCGGGGCCGGAACGGCAGGATGAACAGGTTGAGGATGGGCTGCCATATCAGCGGATGGGTGGTGATGACCCGCCGGTCGCCGAGGAACTCGCGCAGATAGCGCCTGACCGCCGCCGGCGTCGGCGCATCCGGCGTGCCCAGATTGATGAGCAGCACGCCGGTGCGGCCGGTGGATTCAGGCCCGGTCATGCCGTCCACGGGCGCGGGTTCAGGCGATGCGGCAAAGCTGCTTGCCCAGGTTCTGGCCGTTGAATAGGCGCATCAGCGTGGCGGGCACGTTCTCGAACCCTTCCTGCACGTCGACGGCAATGCGGATCCGGCCATCGCGCGTCCAGGCGCCCAGCCTGTCCCAGGCTTCCGGGAAGCGGGCGGTGAACTGGCCCAGCAGGAAGCCGCTCATGGTCGAGGGGCTGTTGACGATGCGCATGTAGTTGCGCGGCCCCGGCCATTCGCCGTCCGCCACGTTGTAGCCCGAGATGCCGCCGCAGATGACGATGCGGCTGCCGAGGGCGATGTTGTCGAGCGCCGCCTCGAGGATCTCGCCGCCCACATTGTCGTAGAAGACGTCGATGCCGCCGGGGCACAGGCGCTTGAGTTGGGCCGAGACGTCGCCGGCCTTGTAGTCGATGGCGTCGGCGAACCCGGCGTCCTCGACCAGCCAGCGGCATTTGTCGGCCCCGCCCGCGATGCCGATGACGCGGCAGCCCGAGATGCGCGCGAGCTGCCCGGCGATGGAGCCGGTCGCGCCCGCCGCGCCCGAGACCACGACCGTATCGCCCGCCTTCGGCCTGCCCACGTCCAGCATGCCGAAATAGGCGGTCAGCCCGGTGATGCCCAGCACGCTCAGCGCCATCTCCTCGGTGACGCCGTCGGCCAGCGTGCGCAGCGGCAGCAGCTCGCCCGCCACGTCGACGACCGCATATTGCTGCCAACCGAAGAAGCCGGTCACCCGGTCGCCGGCCTTGAACCCCGGATGGCGCGAGGCGATCACCTCGCCCGCGCCCTGCGACCGCATCACCCCGCCCAGCTTCACGTTCGAGCCCTGACCCGGCACCTCGCGCACCCAGCCGCGCATGGCCGGCTCGTAGGCGATGTGGGTGACGCGCACGACCACCTGCCCGTCCCGCGGCTCGGCCAGCTCGGACGAGGCCTGGACGAAGTTGGCGACCGAAATCGCCGTTTCGGGACGGCTGGCCAGCAGCCATTGATGGTTCACGGTCATGTCAGAAGGCCCACTGCCGGTCGATCAGGTTGCTCATGAGCATCTCCCACGTTTCAAAGGGAGGGAAGATATCAGACCGGCACGGCAGGAACAGCCGTTAGATGCGCCAGTGCCTGCTCTCGCATGAGCGTGCGAGGAGAGCTGGTTGCAGATGTCGTTTACTGTACGCTCTTGCGGGAACGGCGGGCATTCCTGGCGGGCAAGGGACGGCTCTACCGGTAGAACAGCGCGTTGACGCCGCTTCGGTCGAACGGGGTCCAGCCGTCCTCGGGCTGGGCGAGGCGGTCGGCGACGGCGTAGAGCACCAGCGGGTTGAAGCCCAGGCCGGTGTGGCTGCCGATCACCTCGATGTTGTCGGTGTCGGGACCCGGCTCCTCGCTGCACACCTGCCAGACGGCGACGCCGTCGGTGCGCGAATAGATGGCGGTGCAGGGCACGGGCGGGCGCGAGCGGTGCGCGGCGCGCACTTCCTCGGGCGCGTGGTGGATCGTGTCGCCCGAGAGCATCTCGTACAGCTCGGCGATCTCCTTGTTGGTGCCGCCCTGGCCGGCGCTGCCGAACGGGCTGCCCAGGGTGACGACCTGGCGGATGGCGCCGGGGATGTCGCGGGCGATCTGGCGGGCGAAGATGCCGCCCAGGCTCCAGCCCACCAGGCTGATCTTGCGCCCGTGCAGGGCGGCGAGATGGTTGGCGCGCTCGACCATGCGCTCCTCGATGTCGCCGCGCGGCCCGAAATTGCGCCCCAGCGCCCACGGATAGACCTGATAGCCCAGCGCCGACAGATAGGAGCGCAGCACCGTGGTCGAACTGTCGGTGCCCATGAAGCCGGGGATCACCATCACCGGATGGCCGTCGCCCCGGGGCGCCTGGCCCAAACAGGGGCCGGCGAAGGGCAGCATGCCGATTTCCATGAACGCCCTTGCGGGCTCGAGCAGCGACCAGATGGCGGCCGGTGGGTCGTAATGTGCGCGAGGTTTCACATGCGCGTCAGCATTCATTCGCCTTGTCCCCGTCTCCGCCCGGCGATGGCAGGCGGCTCCCAGTGCCACACTATACCGCGTTATATGGCGTCGTCACCTGTCAGTAACAATATGGGGGCATTTTCCCGACACGGCTGTATTTTTGCGGTTGCAAAACATATTCGGGCAGTTATATTGCAGCGCAACAATGACAGGAAAATCCTGCGGACGACCACTGGCAAGCTTACACGAGCAAGGAGAATCCGATGACGCAGACCAATCCTTTCGCTGATGCGTTCGACACCTGGAGCAAGAGCTTCTCGCAGTTTTCCGGCGCCGTTCCGGGCTTCGACAGCCTGGTGAAGACCAGCCAGGCGAACATCGCCGCGCTGACCGAAGCCAACCGCGTCGCGTTCGAGGGTTTCCAGGCCGTCGCCAAGCGCCAGCAGGAGATGGCCGCGGCTGCGTTCGGCGACTTCCAGGAGACCGCCAAGTCGATCGGCGCCGGCAAGGGCGCCGACGTGTTCGCCAAGCCGGCCGAACTGGCCCGCGAGAGCTTCGAGAAATCGATCGCCAACATCAAGGAACTGGCCGAGCTGGCCGGCAAGTCGCAGACCGAGGCGTGGGGCATCATCGGCCGCCGCTTCCAGGAGAGCATCTCCGAGGTCCAGGCTTCGGCCAGCAAGTAAGACCCGACCCGGATACAGGGGCGCCGCCGATGGAACAGCTCGGTGCGCTGGACGCCTCGTTCCTCTATGGAGAGAACGAGCGCGTCGCCAACCACATCGGCGGCCTCTACATCTACGACCAGTCCACGGTGCCGGGCGGCATGGTCCGCTTCCGGCAGATATTGCAGTATCTGGCGGCGCGCATCCACCGGGCGCCCCGATACCGGCAGAAGGCCGTGTCGGTCCCGCTGAACCTGGACCATCCGTACTGGGTCGACGATTCCCGCTTCGACATCGAATACCACGTGCGCCATCTGGCGCTGCCGCGCCCGGGCGACTGGCGCCAGCTCTGCATCCTCGCCTCGCGCCTGCATGACCGGCCGCTGGATCTGAGCCGGCCGCTGTGGACCCTCGACGTGATCGAGGGGCTGGACAATGTGGAAGGCCTGCCGCCCGGCAGTTTCGCCATCGTCACCAAGCTGCATCACGCCGCCCTCGACGGCATGTCGGCCGCCTCCATGAACACCGCGCTGCACGAGACCGAGCCGGGCCTGCGCCTGGGCACGCCCGAGCCGTGGACGCCCGGGCGCGAGCCCGACCCCATGGAACTGCTGGGCCGCGCCCATTTGAACAACCTGGCCCAGCCGATGCGCTTCATTCAGCGGCTGGCGGAATCCATGCCGGCGCAGGCGCGGTTCCTCGCCGTGATGGGCGACGAGGCGATGCGCTCGCCGGCGCCCGTCGGCCCGGTCCCGGTCACCCGCTTCAACGGCGCCATTTCCGGGCGCCGCGTGGTCAACGGCATCTCGTTCGACCTCGCCGCGCTGAAAACGCTCAAGGAAGCGGTGGCGGGCGTGACTCTCAACGACCTGATGCTGGCGCTGGGCGGCGGCGCGCTGCGCCGTTACCTGTCGGCCAGGAACGAGCTGCCCGATGAGCCGCTGGTGACCATGGCGCCCGTCTCGACGCGCTCGCGCCGGGCGTCCGGTCCGGCCGCCGGCAACGAGGCCGCCGCCATGCTGGCGTCGCTGGCGACGGACGTCGCCGACCCGCGCAAGCGGCTGGAGGCGGTGCACGCCTCGACCTTCAGCGCCAAGGCGCTGAACCAGGCCATCGGCAACCGGCTGCTGAGCGACTACCAGCAGTTCATGCCCGCCGCGGCGAGCAGCATGGCGGCGCGGTTCTTCGCCCAGATGCGCATGAACAGCCCCATGCGTCCGCTGTTCAACACGGTCATGACCAACGTGCCCGGCCCGCAGCATCCGCTGTATTTCTGCGGCGCGCGCATGGTCAACCAGTACGGCCTGGGCATGATCCAGGACGGCGAGGGCCTGTTCCACGCCATCCTCAGCTATGACGGCAAGCTGACCGTCACCGCCGTGTCGGACCGCGAGATGATGCCCGACCCGGAATTCTACATGAGCTGCTTCCGGGACAGCTTCGACGAGTTGAACGCCGCCCTGATGCCGAGGCCCCGGCCCGCGCGGCGCCGCAAGGCCGCCTAGGCGGCCGTTTCCTCCTCCACCCGCGCCAGGCTGCCCCGGTAGGCCCTCAGGCCGGTGATCAGCAGGATCACGCCCAGCGGGATGCCGATGCAGTTGATGACGGCCAGCGCCTCGCCCAGCATCTTCTCGTTCTCGAACACATAGGTGGTCAGCAGCCCGACCAGGGTGCTGCCCAGGCTGATGCCCACCACGCTCGACAGGAAGACGTAGAGGGCGCCGATCTTGGCGCGCATCTGGTTGGGCGTGATCGCCAGCATGGACGCGCCGGCGAGGCCCGCCGGAACGGCGCCCATGAACTGGCACGGCCCCAGCAGCACCAGCGCCCATTCCAGGGTCGGCGACCACAGGAAGGTGACCGCCGCGACCGGCCCCAGCGGCGCGGTGCAGATCAGGCTGGCGCGCAGCATGGCATCGGCATGGCCCTTGCGGGCCAGATGGCCGGCGAACCAGCCGCCGAAGAAGGTGCCCGAGGTGCCGAAGATCAGCACCACGACGCCGTACCAGTAGCCGGCGTGGATCTGGGTGGTGCCGAACTCGCGCACCAGATGCTGCACCACCCAGCCGAAATTGGCATAGGCGACGAGGACCATGATGGTGAAGGCGGCGAGCACGTGCGAGAAGGTGCGGCCGTGGGCGCGGAGATGGCGGAAGAATTCGGCCATCTGGGCCGCGCCGCCCGCCGCCTCGAGGCTGCGGTTGCGGCCCCGGCGATAGGGCTCGCGGATGGTCAGGATCAGCAGGGTGAGCAGCAGCCCGGGCAGGCCGACGCAGACGAAGGCGAACTGCCACGGGCGCAGCGCGCCGACCAGCGGCAGCGAGGTGTCGCCCGCCGTGCCGATCAGCTCGAGCAGGCTGGCCCCGAGCACCAGCGCCAGGCCGATCCCGGTGAGGTTGCCCATGGTGAACACGCTCATGGCCATGGCCAGCTTGTTCTTGGGGAAGTAGTCGCTGATGATCGAATAGGCCGACGGCCCCAGCGTCGCCTCGCCCACGCCCACGCTGATGCGCGCCATGAACAGGTGAGCGAAATTCCCCGCGAGGCCGCAGGCGGCGGTCGCCATGCTCCAGAAGGTGACGCCGATGGCGATGATGTTGCGCCGGTTGAGCTGGTCGGCCGCCAGCGCGATCGGCACCGACATCAGCGCATAGAAGATGCCGAAGGGCGGCCCCTGCAACAGCCCGATCTCGAA
>CAZVVC010000168.1:0-8295 GCA_964630425.1 uncultured Bifidobacterium sp.
TGTTGTCGCGGTAACGGCGGTCGTTGCGGTAGTTGTCCCAGCGCCGGTCGCTCATCCGCTGGCCGCGCCGGTTGTCGTTCCACTGCCTGTTGTGGACGTGGCGGTCGCGGTCATAGCGCCGGTCGCCGCGGTTGACGTGCCGCTCGGGCCGGTGCTGCCGCTGATAGGCGCGCGGCGCGTGGTTGGACTGCCCGCGATAGGATGGGCCGTCGCCGCTTCTGTGGTGGTGGCTTCCCCGATGGTCGCCCCGATCGGCCGATGCCTCGGTGGTGACCGCGAAAGCAGCGATGACGGCGGAAAACGCCGCGATCATCGGAATTTTCGTGAGCCTGGTCATCGTTACGCTCTCCAAGGTCCCGAATCGAGGATTAGGCCATCGTCGGGACATAGAATGGCAACCTCAGCCTGTACGGCCGATGAACAGATGATTGGTGTACTATTGGCTAGAGCATGATCCACTCAGGTCAACACGACCTGAGTGGATCATGCTCTATCTTGTTGATTCTAGAGCAAAGTACGCCACTCAGGCTGATTCAGCCTGAGTGGCTTTTGCTCTAGTCGATGCCGCGCCACTGCATCCGCCGGTCGAACGAAACCGACTTGACCAGGGCATGGACCGCCATGCCGGGGCGCAGTCCCAGAATCTCGCCGGCATGGCGCGTGATGCGGGCGCGGATCACCTGATTGCCCGCCAGCGCCAGCCGCAGCTCCATATGCGATTCGTCGAGGACGGCGAGGCCCGAGATCGTGCAGGGCAGCACGTTCTGCACGCTCACCCCTTCCGGCGGCGTCAGGGCCACGGCCACGTCGTGCGCGTCGACGAACAGGCGCAGCATCCGCTGCCGGCCCAGCTCCCTGCGCGGCAGGAAAAGCGGCCCGGCCGGCGTCTCGAACCGGCACAGGCCGTCGACGATGTCCGGCGTGGGCACCGCCTCGAGCACGGAGCCGTCGGGCACCAGCCCGGCATTGTCCGGGTCGGTGAGGACCGTCTGGAGCGGGCCGGCGGCGGCGACCCTGCCGCCGTCCATCAGCACCACCGTGTCTGCCAGCCGGATGATCTCGGACCATTGATGGGTGATGTAGAGGATCGGCAGGGCCAACTCGTCGCGCAGCGTCTCGATGAAGGGCAGCAGCTCGGTGCGGCGCGGCGTGTCCAGGCTGGCCAGCGGCTCGTCCATGATGAGCATGGACGGCCCCGACAGCAGCGCCCGGCCGATCGCGACCCGCTGCCGCTCGCCGCCCGACAGGCTCGCGGGCCGCCGGTCCAGCAATGCGCCGATCCCCAGGATCGCGGCGACCCGGTCCAGCGTCAGCGGGCCGCGGCGGCGCGAATAGGTGAGGTTGCCGCGCACCGACAGGTGAGGGAACAGCAGCGAATCCTGCAGCACGTAGCCCATGCGCCGCGCCGCCGCGGGAAGGTCCGTGCCGGCGGCGGAATCGAACAGCGTCCGGCCGTCCACCGCGATGCGCCCGCTGTCCGGCCGGACCAGGCCGGCGACCGCGCCCGCGATGGTGGATTTTCCCGATCCCGAATGGCCGGCGAGGACGGTGATGCCGCGCCCGGCGGTGAACGCCGCCTCGAGGGCGAAGCCACCGCGCCGCAGGCCGATGTCGACGGCCAGCATCAGCATCCCCCGACCAGACGCGACACCCGCCGCGCCATGAGCTCGGAAACGCCCAGCGACACGAAGGCGAGGACGAGCGACAGGATCACCAGCCGCACGGCGCTGGCTTCGCCGCCGGGGATGTTGAGGCTGGTATAGAGCGCGAGCGGCAGGGTGCGCGTCGCGCCGGGAATGTTGGAGGCGAAGGTGATGGTCGCGCCGAACTCGCCCAGGCAGCGGGCGAAGCCCAGCGCCACGCCGGCGACGATGCCGGGGAGGGTGAGCGGCAGCGTCACGGTGGCGAGGACCCGCAGGGGCGAGGCGCCCAAGGTCCGGGCGACGCCTTCCAGCCGCGTGTCGACCGCCTCGATGGACAGGCGGATGGCCCGCACCGTCAAGGGAAACGCCATGACGCCCGAGGCGATGGCGGCCGCGACCCAGGTGAAGGCGACGACGATCCCGAAGGTCTCGTCGAGCCACGCGCCGACGATGCCCCGCCGCCCCAGCGTCACCAGCAGCAGGTAACCGATCACCACCGGCGGCACCACCAGCGGCAGGTGCACCAGGGCGTTGAACGCCGACTTGCCCGGAAACTCCTTGCGCGCCAGCACCCAGGCCGCCGCGACGGCGAAAGGCAGGCTGCACACCACGGCGGCCGTCGCCACCTTCAGCGACAGCAGCAGCGCCTCGGTCTCGAACGGGGTCAGCAGCGGCATGGCCGCAGAGTAGCCACTGGGCCGCCCGGCGTCATCCGCCGTAGAGGGTACCCGGATCGACCCGCACGCCCTCGGTCTCGGCGATTCCGTCCGGCCGCACCGCGCGGAAGAAGCAGGTGCGGCGGCCCGTGTGGCAGGCGACGCCGGTCTGGTCGACCAGCAGGAGCAGGGTGTCGCCGTCGCAGTCGACGCGCAGGTCGACCAGTTTCTGCACCTGTCCCGAGCTTTCGCCCTTGTGCCAGAGATTGCCGCGCGAGCGCGACCAGTAGTGCACCTCGCCCTTGTCGAGCGTAGCGCGCACCGCCTGCTCGTTCATCCAGGCCATCATCAGCACTTCGCCCGTGTCGTGCTGCTGCGCGATGGCGGGGACCAAGCCCCTGTCGTCGAACTTCACCAGCGCCAGCGCATCCTGAACGGCGGTCATCGGCGTGCCCTTCCTTCGGCTTCTCTCGGTTGAACAACGGTCTATGTAGGGTAATATTGTATCAATCCACACGGGAATGAGGAGCCCGATGACGGAATCAACCGCTCACGACCATGCAATATGCATCGGCGAGGCTCTGGAGACGGCCGAGGCGCTGTGCGACGAACGGGGCGCCAGGTTGACACCGCTGCGCCGGCGGGTGCTGGAGCTGGTGTGGTCGTCCCACCGTCCGATGGGCGCCTACGACATCCTGGGCAAGCTGGACGACGGCAGCCGCAAGGCCGCGCCGCCGACCGTCTATCGGGCGCTCGACTTCCTCATCGAACACGGCCTCGTCCACCGGATCGAGAGCATGAACGCCTATCTGGGGTGCAACCATCCCGAGCAGTCGCACACCGGCCAGTTCCTCATCTGCCGCGAATGCGGCGACGTGGCCGAGATCGACGACGACGAGGTGCGCCAGATCCTGCGCCGCAAGGCGCGCGAACGCGGGTTCGAGGTGCGCAGCCAGACCGTTGAACTGGTGGGATTCTGTGCTAATTGTAAGGCAGGTTAGGAGACCGTCATGAAAACGCTTTTCGCCGCCGTAGCCATCACCCTGCTTCCGCTGGGCGCGGCCAGCGCGTTCCAGGTGATCTCGCCCGGACAGATGAAGGACGCGGGCATGGGCTTCACCCAGAGCAACTCCTTCCGCCAGCAGGTCGATCCCAACAACGACCCGAACTTCAACGTCCAGTTCAGCGCCGGCGGCCGTTCGATGGGCGGCGCGGGCGACAACCGCCTCAGCTACAACCGCTGGGGCCGCATGGACGGCGGCGGCCGCTATCTCGGGGATCATGACAGCAACTTCAAGTCGTGCTCGGAATATTCCGACAACAACACCGCCATGCTCGACAACATCTCGCGGGGCGGCAACACCTATCCCTGCCAGCGCTTCAGGTAACCGGCCATGACCACGCACCGTGCCCGGCGTGCGATGGCGCTGCTGGGCGCGGCCTTTCTGATCGTCTCGGCGCCGCAACATCCCGCGCTGGCGCAGGACTCCCCGGCGCCGGCGCAGGAGGCCAGGGACGCGCCGCTGGCGAAGGCCGTCGAGCGGCTGGACGCCGGTGACCTCGAAGGCGCGGAGGCGCTGTTCCGCAAGGCGCTGGCCGGCGACCTCGGCACCCAGGACCGCGCGGCGGCGCTGATCTATCTCGCCCGCATCCAGCTCGGCAACGAGGCGTTCGCCGAGGCCGACGCCACCGCCAGGACCGCCATCGAGGAACTGAGCCGCATCGACGAGCCGCGCAACGAGGCCATGATGCTGGCGCTGATGATCCGCTTCGAGGCGCTGAAGGGACAGGGCAAGGAAGCCGAGGCGACCGAGGTGGCCAAGCTGGCCGCAGGCATGTCGGCGCGGCAGGACCGGCTCGCCTGGTCGACGGACCGCATTCCCGGCGCCTACATCCACAAGGCGTCCGGCACGGTGCTGCCGGAAGCGGTGGCGGGGCTGGCCGAATATCAGGTCAACACCTATGACGCCGCGGGGCTCGACGCGTCGCTGACCTATGCGGTCGACGACGCCGACGTCGATCCGGCCGACGGCCCGGCCTATGTCACCACCTATGTGACCGTCAATCTGGGGCGCACGCTCGAGGAGAACTTCCAGTCGGCCTCGAAGGAGATTCGCGAAGAGTTTCCCGACGCGCGCGAGATCACCAGCGGCCCCATCGCCGTGAAGCAGGGCGACAGGCGGCTGGAAGGGCGCATGGGCGTCTTCATGGTGCGCGGCGGCAGCGGCCAGGTATTCTCCACCATCCACGTCTTCCGTCTCGCGCCCGACATCCACGTGAAGTTCAAGGCCATGTATCCGGTAGTGAACGCGGAAGCGATGCGCGGGCGGGTCGCCGCGCTGATGCAGACCATGGTCTGGCCGGAAGGCAGCACGATCCAGTAGCTACAGCCGCTTTTCCATGAACAGGCTGTGGCTGCTGTCGGCATAGTCGCCGAAGGGGCCGCGCGGCTTGTAGCCGTGGGCGCGGTAGAGGCTGATGGCGGGAAGCTGCCGCTCGCCGGTCTCCAGCCTCAGGACCGGGATGCCCAGGGATTCGGCATGGCTCTCGATGGTCTCGAGGATCAGCGCGCCCACGTTCCGGCGCCGGGCCGCCGCGACCACATACATGCGCCTGATCTCGGCCCAGCCGTCATGCCGGGTGAGGCCGCCGCAGCCGATCGCCCTGCCGCCCTCGCGCACGACCCAGAACAGCGTGTCCGGCCGGCTCAGCTCGGCGATGGTGGGCAGGCGGTTGCGCCCTTCCGGATAGGTCTCGGCGTAGAGAGCCCGCGCCTCGGCGAACATCTCCTCCACGTCGGGCTGGTCGGGGCTTTCCTGGGAGATGCTCGGTTCGCTCATGACGCCGCGTTGAACCTTTCGAAGCCGGCTTCCAGATCCGCGATCAGGTCGGACGGATCCTCCAGACCGGCATGGAAACGGATCAGCGGGCCGGTCCATGTCGTCGCCGTCCTGGCGCCCGACGGATTCGACGGTAGCACCAGGCTCTCGAAGCCACCATAGGAGAACCCGATGGCGAAGTGCTCATAGCCGTCCAGCATGGCCGAAACGGCCGCATCGCTGCCCTGCTTCAGGACGATGGCGAACAGGCTTGACGCGCCCAGGAAGTCGCGGCGCCAGATGTCGTGGCCGGGGCAATCGGGCAGGGCGGGATGCAGCACCCTGTCGACCTCGGGGCGCTGCTTCAGCCACCGCGCCAGCGCCAGCGCGGTCTCGCCGCCCTGCTTCATGCGGGGCGCCAGCGTCCGCAGGCCGCGCAGCGCCAGATAGCAGTCGTCGGGCGCGGCGGCATGGCCGTAGAGGTAGCCGCTCCGCTGCAGCCGGGCGAGCGTCGCCTGGTTGGCCACCGCGGCGCCGAGCATGGCATCGGAATGGCCGACCACATATTTGGTCAGCGAATGGATGGCGACGTCCGCGCCCAGGTCGAGCACCCGCAGATTGAGCGGCGAGGCGCAGGTGTTGTCATTGAGCACGACGGCGCCGCGCGCATGGGCCGCCGCGGCGATCGCCGGGATGTCCTGGATCTCGAAGGTCAGCGAGCCGGGCGATTCCGTGAACACCAGCCTGGTGTTGGGCCGCATCAGCTCGGCGATGCCGCCGCCGATCAGCGGGTCGTAATAGGTGGTCTCGATGCCCAGGCCCTTCAGCACGCCGTCGCAGAAGGCGCGGGTCGGCTCGTAGACGCTGTCGGTCATCAGCAGGTGGTCGCCGGTCTCCACGAATGCCATGATCGCGCCGGTGATGGCGGCAAGGCCCGAGCCGTAGAGCACGCAGCCCGCGCCGCCTTCCAGCTCGGTCATGGCGTCGGCCAGCGACCATTGGGTGGGCGTGCCGCGCCGGCCATAATACAGCACCTGCTCGTTGCGCCGCGTGACGGCCCGGCGGAACTCGGCGACCGTCGGAAAGACGATGGTCGAGGCATGGTAGACGGGCACGTTGACCATGCCGGGCGCATGCTTGCCGCCGCGCCCGCTGTGGACGATCCGGGTCGGTTTCTTCATCTAGGCTTCGACGGGCAGGTCGGCCCGGCCGCCCCATTCGGCCCAGGAGCCGTCATAGAGCGATACCTTGCGGTGCCCCAGGACGTGCAGCCCCAGCGTCAGGATCGCGGCGGTGACGCCCGATCCGCAGGTGGTGACGACCGGCTTGTTGAAATCCACCCCGGCGGCGGTGAAGACCTTGCGCAACCGGTCCGGCGGCAGCAGCGTGCCGTCCGCGCCCAGCAGCGTGCGGTAATGCACGTTCAGGCTGCCGGGGATGTGTCCACCCCGGATGCCGGGACGCGGCTCGGGCTCCTGGGCGTTGAACCGGCTGGGGCTGCGCGCGTCGAGAATCTGCTCCCGGCCGCTGCCCAGGCTGGCGGCGATCTGCGATGCCTCGCGGACCAGCGTGCCGTTGGTCCGCGCGGTGAAATGCCGCTCGCGGGACATCTCTGGCAGGTCGGCCAGCGGCTTGTCCTCGGCCTTCCATTTCGGCAGGCCGCCGTCGAGCACCGAAACGTCCTCGTGCCCGAACACGCGGAACATCCACCACACGCGGGCGGCGCTGAACAGGCCGGCGCCGTCATAGACCACGATCCGGTTGCCGTCGCCCAGGCCCAGCCGGCGCATCCGGCTGGCGAACTTCTCCGGCGGCGGCAGCATGTGGGGCAGGGGATTGTCCAGGTCGCAGACCTCGTCGATGTCGAAGAAGACGGCGCCCGGAATATGCTCGGCGGCATATTCGGCGCGCGGGTTGCGCTGCTCGTCCGGCATGTACCAGCTCGCGTCGACGATACGCAGGTCCGGCTGTTCGAGATGCTCCAGCAGCCAGTCCGTGGATACCAGTGAGTCGGTCGCGCGGATCATTCTTATGCCTCCAGCCAGTGGGGCACGGGCAGGCCCTTCTCACGCAGGAATCCGGGATTGAAGAGCTTGCTCTGATAGCGGGTGCCGTAATCGGCCAGGATGGTGACGATGGTATGGCCCGGTCCGAGCTCCCTGGCGAGGCGCACCGCGCCGGCCACGTTGATGCCGCTCGATCCGCCCAGGCACAGGCCCTCGAATTCCAGCAGGTCGAAGATCAGCGGCAGGGCTTCCTCGTCCGGTATCTGGAACGGGATGTCGACGGGCGCGTCCTCGAGGTTGGCGGTGATGCGCCCCTGTCCGATGCCCTCGGTGATCGAGTTGCCCTCCGCCTTCAGCGCGCCATGCGCGTAATATTCGAACAGCGCGGCGCCCATCGGGTCGGCGAGGCCGATCCTGATGTCCCGGTTGCGCTCCTTGAGGAACATGCCCGTGCCGGCGAGCGTGCCGCCGGTGCCCACGGCGCAGATGAAGCCGTCGACCTTGCCGCCGGTCTGTTCCCAGATCTCGGGGCCGGTGCTCTCGTAATGGGCGCGGCGGTTGGCCTGGTTGTCGAACTGGTTGGCCCAGATGGCGCCGTTGGGATTGGTCTTCGCGATCTCCTCGGCGATGCGGCCCGAGACCTTCACATAGTTGTTGGGGTCCTTGTAGGGCACCGCCGGCACCGGGCGCAGGTCCGCGCCGCACAGGCGCAGCATGTCCATCTTTTCCTGGCTCTGGGTGTCGGGGATGACGATCACCGATTTGTAGCCGCGCGCGTTGCCCACCAGCGCCAGACCGATGCCCGTGTTGCCCGCCGTGCCTTCGACGATGACGCCGCCCGGTCGCAGCAGGCCCTTTTCCTCGGCATCCTTGATGATGCCCCAGGCCGCGCGGTCCTTCACCGAGCCGCCGGGATTGAGGAACTCCGCCTTGCCGAGGATCTCGCAGCCGGT
This sequence comes from uncultured Bifidobacterium sp., assembly GCA_964630425.1. Classification (GTDB taxonomy): domain Bacteria; phylum Pseudomonadota; class Alphaproteobacteria; order SMXS01; family SMXS01; genus RI-34. Next base: position 8,078 of record CAZVVC010000168.1, read on the forward strand.
CGCGTCCGAGACGCGGTTCAGGCGGATGAGCGGCGTGTTGCCAATGGCTTCGACGAAATCTCTGCGGACGGTCATCTTACGGTCGGTTCAGTTGGCGGGAAGGAACAACTTAGAGACACGCCCGGAAGCGTTCAAGCATCGGCATGCGCCAACATGGACCGGCCCGCGCCGGGACCGAGCGGCTGGTCGTAGCTGAACTCGACCACGTTGCCGTCGGG
>CAZVVC010000169.1:0-8122 GCA_964630425.1 uncultured Bifidobacterium sp.
GGACATCACCGACACCCTCGAGCTGTCGGGCGGCGTGCGCTACACCGAGGACAACCGCAAGGCCACCGGCGTACAGCTCTACAACCGCCTGGACCAGTTCTTCACCGACGAACTGGGACTGCCGGCCTCGGCCAATCCCTTCGCCCACACCGGCACCACCTACGACCTGACCCGGAGCTTCCACAACACCTCGCCGCAGGTGACCCTGAGCTGGAAGCCCATGGACGACCTGATGCTGTACGGTTCGTACAAGACCGGCTTCCAGGCCGCCGGCATCTCGAACCCGGGCACCATCGGCAACTTCGGCCCCAACGTCGACATCCAGGACACGCTGACCTTCGACGGCTCGACCGTGAAGGGCTTCGAGATCGGCGCCAAGGGCGCGTTCTTCGACGGCATCCTGACCGCCGACCTGGCGCTCTACTACATGAAGTACAGCTCGCTGCAGGTGGCGGTGTTCAACCCGGTGACCACCAACTTCACCGTGCAGAACGCCGCGGCCGCGGTGAACAAGGGCATCGAGGCCAACCTGCAACTGCAGGCCACCGACGAGTTGCAGCTCCGCCTCGCGGCCCAGTACAACGACCTGAAATACGCCAGCTTCCCGGAAGCCCAGTGCTATGCCGGCCAGGCCGATCCCAACGCGTCCACCTACCGCCCCGAACTGGCGGCGCTGTGCCGCGTGGCCGCCGACATCACCATCCAGTGCAACAGCGCCTCGGCCACCGGCTGCATCCAGGACCTGTCGGGCACCCGCTATGGCGGCGGCCCGTTCCAGCTCAGCGCCGGCTTCACCTATGACCTGCCGCTGAACAATAGCTGGAACATGGCCCTGACCGGCGACGTGATGCACAACAGCAAGGGCAGGCTGGCCATCCGGCAGCCCGGATCGGCGGTGCCGGCGCGCACCATCATCAACGCGTCGCTCCGCTTCTATCAGGTGGACGGCCCGTGGGAGTTCTCGCTGATCTGCTCGAACTGCAGCAACGACCACTACGTCTACAGCATCCAGGACAAGCCGCTGGGCAAGACCGGCGACCTGACCGGCCAGCTCGGCATGCCGAGACTGGTCACCATCCAGACCACCTACCGCTGGTAGGCCGATACGACCGCGAGGGGCGGACCGGGCAGCCGGTCCGCCCCTTCCTTTTGGCGCTTGTCCGAACGGCCGCGTGACTCCACATTGTCGCCACCCGACCGCTGCCCGGACCGACCATGCTTTCCTACCGCCACGGATTCCACGCCGGAAACCACGCCGACGTGCTCAAGCACGCGGTGCTGGTCTTCGTCGCGCGGTATCTGCAACGGAAGGACACGCCGCTGTTCTTCCTCGACACCCATGCGGGCGCGGGCCTCTACGACCTGCGCGCGCCGGAGGCGGAAAAGACCGGCGAGCACCGCCAGGGCATCGGCGCGCTCCTTGGGCACGGCGGCGAGGCCCCTGCCCTGTTCCGGGATTACCTGGCGCTGGTGAACGCGCTCGGGCCGAGCACCTATCCGGGGTCGCCCTGGCTGGTGATGACGCTCAAGCGGGAACAGGACCGCGCGGTGTTCCACGAGCTGCACCCGACCGATGAAGGGCGCCTGTCCGATCTGGCCCGGCGGCACGGCCGGGTGCATGTGGAGAAGTCGGATGGGCTTCGCGGCCTGGTCGCGCACCTTCCGCCGCCCGAGCGGCGCGCGCTGACGCTGATCGACCCGAGCTACGAGATCAAGACCGACTACACGCAGGTCACCGCCGCGCTGGCGCGGGCGTGGAAGAAATTCCCGGGCGGGTCGTACCTTCTGTGGTATCCGGTCATCGACCGCGCCCGGGTGCGCGGCATGGAAGCGGCGCTGGTCGCGGCGGATCTGCGCCGGACCTACAGGATGGAACTGTGCATGACGCCGGATACGCCGGAGCGCGGCATGACGGGGTCGGGGCTGTTCGTCGTCAATCCGCCCTACACGCTGCCCGCCGCCGCCGCCGAAGGATTGCCGTGGCTCGCCGCCCGGCTCGGCGCGGAAGGTCCGGTATCGTCGGGCTGGCTCGTCCCGGAATAGGAGGAACCCCTGTCCTGGCGCGGCGTTCTGGGAGCAACGACAACGAAGGGCGCGGGGTCAATGAGATTTCTGCTGCGGCACACCACCACCTACACCTATGCCAATCCGGTGACGCTGGGCCGGCACCGGCTGATGATGCGTCCCCGGGACAGCCACGAGATGAAGCTGCACGAGGCGACGATGGCGATCAGCCCGCCGCCGTCGACCATCATCTGGCAGTATGACGTGTTCGGGAACAGCATCGCGCTGGTGGACTTCGACTGCACGGCGACCGAGCTGGTCATCGACAGCACGCTCGACGTGGAGCGTTTCGCCTTTCCCGACCCCGCCGCGCTGCTTTCCGACCACGCCCGCAACCTGCCGCTGGCCTATTCCGCCGACGAGATCCGCGACCTGGCCGGCTTGCAGGAGCGACATGTGCCCGATCCCGAACATGTCATCGACCTGTGGGCGAAAACCTTCCTGACCGTGCCGGAAGGCGCCGGCGGCACCAAGGAGACGCTGGCGCTGATCCTCGACATCGCCTCGGCCATCAAGAACAATTTCGTCTATATCCCACGGGACATCTACGGCACCCTTTCGCCGCTGGAGACGCTGGCGGCCGGCTCCGGGACGTGCCGCGACTTCGCCTATTTCATGATGGAGGCGATGCGCAGCCTGGGCATCGCGGCGCGCTTCGTCAGCGGCTACATCTATGACGCGGCGCAGGACCCGGGCTCGTACGCCGCGGGGGTGGTCGGCGGCGGCTCGACCCATGCCTGGCTCCAGATCTACCTGCCGGGCGCCGGCTGGACCCATGTGGACCCGACCAACGCGCTGACCTCGGACATCGAGCTGATCCCCGTCGCCATCGTGCGCGAGCCACACCAGGCCTCGCCCATATCCGGCACCATCGAGGCGGCGCCGGGCGACCCCCTGGGCATGACCGTGAACATCTCGATCACCAGCCAGCCATAGCAGGCCACGGGTAAAACAATACCGCGCCGCCACAATCTCGCCGCGGATCGTCCATACTATCGGACCTCGATGAGGACCCCGGCTGCCCGGCCGGGCCGGCGGGGAGCGGAGATGGGCCTGACCAGGACCGAAATGGCCATCATGGCCCATGCGGCGCGGCGCGACTCCCTCAACCTGCTGCCCTTGCCCCGTTTCATCTATGTGCGCGGCCTGGGCGTGGTCGTGGCCCTGGAGAAGCTCATCCGTCATGGCCTCGTCGCCGAGCGGCAGGCGATGGACGGCGATCCGGTGTGGCGTACCGGGCAATCGCCCATGACCCTGCGGCTCACCCATGCCGGCCTCGCCGCCCTGGACGAGGCGGAAGGCTTCCGCCATGCCGGGTTCGCGCCGGCGGCGGCCACGGCGCCGCAATACGGCTTCGCGGAAGGCGCCGACGCCCTCTCGGAGGAAACGTGCCATTTCGTCCTGATGACCATCATGAGCCGCCCGCAGGGCGCGGACGTGAAGCTCATCCAGCAGGAGACCAACCTGCCGCTGCATTCGGTCCGCGCGGCGATCAACGGCCTGCGGGCTCAGGGATATGTGTTCGATCACGCCCGCGACGCGCTGGGCACCACCACCTATCAGCTCCTCGGCTGGCTGCCCGGGGAAAGCACGCTCGCCGCGGCGTCGCCGTAGGATCGGCCCGCAAAAAAGGCAGGAACATTCCCGGGACATCCCCGTTGTCTGGACAGGGCCGCGGCACAGGGCGCGGCATATGTCCTCAACAGAAAGGGATGACCATGGGCACCGCAACGCACACCCGACTGATCGCCTCCGACCGCGTCGAGGGCACCACCGTCTACAATCCCGCCGGAGAGAAGATCGGCTCGATCGAGAACCTGATGATCGACAAGCTGAGCGGCAAGGTGGCCTATGCCGACATGTCGTTCGGCGGCTTCCTCGGCATGGGCGACAAGCATCACCCGCTGCCGTGGAGCGTCCTCAAATACAACACGGAGATGGACGGCTATGTGGTCAACATCGACAAGGAGCGGCTGAAGCAGGCGCCGACCTTCGAGCCCGACTCCAAGCCCCAATGGGAAGACCAGGGCTGGGGCAAGGTCGTGCACAGCTATTACAACGCCACGCCTTACTGGATGTAATCCGCCTTCCCGGTCCGGGCCGCGATCCGCGAGGGTCGCGGCCCTTTCCTATACCGGCGGCGGCAGGTCCGGCCCGGTATAGAGCCCGCTGTTCAGATATTGCTGTATGGCATAGCGCGTGAGCACGCCGATGACCGCCGCCATCGGCACCGCCAGCAGCAGGCCGACGAAGCCGAACAGCGCGCCGCCCGCCAGCAGGGCGAAGATCACCGCCACCGGATGCAGATCGACCTTCTCGCCCACCAGCATGGGGGTAAGCCAGTTGCCCTCCAGGGCCTGCCCGATCAGGAACACGGCGGCGACGGCGGCGACGCGCCAGGGATCGTCGAACTCGACCGCCGCCATGCCCACGGCCATCACCAGCCCGCCGATCGCCCCGACGAAGGGCACGAAGGACAGGAAGCCCGCGAAGATGCCGACGAACAGGCCGACCTTGAGGCCGATGAGGCTGAGCGTGACCGCATAGAAAGTGGCGAGCAGGATGCAGACCAGCGCCACGCCGCGCACCCAGGCCGCCAGGATATCGTCGATCTGCCCCGCCAGGTTGCGGACCACGTCGAGCTGGGCGCGGGGAATCCAGGAATCGATCCTGGCGATGAAGCCGTCCCAGTCGCGCAGCATGAAGAACGCGACGACCGGCGTCAGGAAGATCAGCGACAGGATGTTCAGCAGGGCGAGGCCGCTGGACAGCAGCCCCGTCAGCATACCGGCGATCCAGTTGCCCATGCCGCTGAACGAGCTGGTGAGGCCATCCCGGATCTGGTTCGACACTTCGGGATCGAGCGCCTGGTCGGCCTGCTCGAGCAGGCCCTGGAGCTTGTCGCGGGCCACCTCGAACAGCAGCGGCGCGCTCGCCACCAGATCGGTCAGCTGGTTGACCGCCAACGGCAACAGCAGCGCGAAAGCGGCGACCACCATCAGCGCGAAGCCGATGGTCAGCAGCGACGTGGCCCAGACCCGCGACAGCCCCCAGCGCTGCATGCGGTCGCACACCGGATCGAGGAAATAGGCGACGGCGAGGCCGGCGAGGAACGGCAGCAGGATCGAGCGCAGCAGCCAGACAACCACGAGGAAGGCCGCGAAGCCCGCGAGCCAGAAGAAGAGGCTTCGCCGCTGCATCGCTGTCACGCCCCTCTCCCTCCGTCGTTCCGGCACGCAGCGTATCCGAGAGGCGGACGCGCAGCCACGCAAAACCGGGCATCGGCGCAAAAGAAATCCCCCTCGCCGAGGCGAGGGGGATCCGGGTGTCCTGAACGGTCGGCCGCGAAGCGGCCAGCCGGTCCTTACGCGGCGAGCAGCCAGTAGCTGGCGAGCTTCGTATAGTTGGCGTCACCCTTGACGGCCTTGAAGGCAGCCTGGGCTTCGGCCTTCTTACCGGCGGCCAGCAGGGCCTGGCCCAGGTGGAGCTGGGCCGCGGCGGCGTTCTTCACGCTGCCCTTCTTCAGGCCGCGCTGATAGGCCTCGATCGCCTTGTCGTTCTGGCCGTAGCTGGCATAGGCGTCACCGAGCGCCACGTCCTTGTCGCCGGTGGTCGCGGCGGCGGCTTCCTTTTCCAGGGCGGCAAGATCGTTCTTGTCCTGCACCGCGGCGTCGTCGGCCATCTTCTTCAGACGGTCGTGACGGTTCGCATCGCCGCCGGAGCCGAGCAGCTTCTTCTCGTAGCCGGCCTTGATCACCGACTGCGCCTCGCCCGGGAGGCCCAGCAGCATGGCGACCTGCGCCATTTCCACATAGTCCTCGGCGCCGTCCAGCGTGTTGGTCTGCTTCATCAGGCGGAAGCTTTCCAGGTTCAGCGCGTCGGTCGTGCCGGAGGTAGCGCGATACGACACGATCAGATCACGCCAGTACTCCTTCTTGGGATTCAGACGAACGAGCTGTTCCAGCGCATCCCGCGTACCGGCCCGGTCGTTGGCCTTGTGCGCGCAGCTCAACTGAAGCTGAAGCCACTCTTCCTTCGGCTGACGGCCGGCCGCCTTGGCGGCGTCCGTCGCCTTCTTGATGGTGGCGATGGCCGGACCGCACTGGCCCTGCAGGTACTGGCTCTGCGCGACGAGGACGATCATGTCCTGGTCACCCGGCACCTGCGAAAGATACTGCTGGCCGATCTGAACGACCGCGCCATAGTTCTTCAGGCTGTACTGGATCTGGATCAGGTTCTTCCGGAGGGTGGTGACCTCCTCCGGAGACGCGATTCCGCTGTCGATGGTGGCCTGGATCGCCTTGGCGGCCTTGTCGTACTGCCGCAGGCCCACATAGGCGTTGGTCTCGAACTGACTGATCACGTAGTTCTCGTACGCCGAGCGGTTGCCGACGGCCTTGGCTTCATCGAGCTTCTGGACCGCCTTGGCATAATCCTTGGCCTTGATCGCTTCCTGCGCGGCCTGCAGCGGCTTGCCGACCTTCTCGCTGACCTTCTGTTGCTTCGCAGCCAGCGCCACGCCGGTATCGACCATACCGCTGATCGCCACCGGGGCGGCCAGGGCGACCATGACGTAAGCGACTAGTTGTTTCCCGTTCATCTGTCTTCCACTTTCTCAAAAGTCCCACGCGTCAACGCGCATTCCGAATGATGGGTTCGATTCCTTGAACCCGGAATGAACGTCAGCCGCCGATGGAACTATCGTTGATCAAGCCCATCTTCTTCAGGCCCAGCCGCTGGGTGGCCGCCATCACTTTCGCCACGTACTCGTATTTCACGAGCTTGTGGGGACGGATGTGGATTTCCGGCTGGGTCGGCTGAGACGCCACCGTGTTCAGGTAGGCGTTCAACTGACCCATGCTGGGGACGACGTTACCGTTCCAGAGAACGGTCCCGTCGAAGTCCACCTGCAGTTCCACGACCTCTGGAGGCGTGGTGGGAGCCTGGGGCTTGTTCACCGGCATATCGAGCTTCACTGCGTGCGTCTGGATCGGGATCGTGACGATCAGCATGATCAGCAGCACAAGCATGACGTCGATCAGCGGGGTGGTGTTCATTTCCACCATCACTTCATCTTCGCCGCCCGAGTCTCCTACACTCATACCCATTGGGTAACTCCTTCAATCTGCCGATCAGGCGTTCGGACGCGACGGTTCGGTGATGAAACCGACCTTCACGATACCCACACGCTGACAGGCCACCACCACACGCCCGACGAACTCGTAACGAGCCGAACGGTCGCCGCGGATGTGGACTTCAGGCTGAGGGTCGAGCATCGCGACCTTCGCGAGTTTCTCACCCAGCTCGGCCTGACCGGCCACCTCGACGGCGTTCCAGTAGACCTTGCCGTCGGCGTCGACGGCGATGACGATGTTTTCCGGCTTCGTCACCGTCGCCTGGTTGTTCGCCTTGGGCAGGGTCACCGGTACCGTCGTGATCACCACCGGAATGGTGATGAGGAAGATGATCAGCAGCACCAGCATGACGTCCACGAGGGGCGTCGTGTTGATGGCGGACATGACTTCGTCTTCATCACCATCACTGCTGCCGACATTCATACCCATATTCGTGGCTCCTTAGTGGCTCCGAGCAGCGGCCTTGGCCGGCGCACCAGCTTCACGCGAACCGCTCAGCAGGTAGGTATAGATGTCGCTGGAGAAGGCGCGAAGGTTTTCCATGGCAACTTTGTTACGACGGACAAGCCAGTTGTAACCAAGCACGGCGGGAACGGCGACGGCCAGACCGATGGCGGTCATGATGAGTGCTTCACCCACCGGACCGGCAACCTTGTCGATCGAAGCCTGACCGGAAAGACCGATGGCGACGCAGCGCGTAGGTTTGAACAACACGCCCATATTTGCGCCAACGCCGATCCCGGTTCCTGAAAGGTCAATGCTCATCGGAGCTGCGGTACTGCTGGGGAACTCCAATTGAGTAATATCGATAGTACCATACTTTACGCACGTACCCACTCCCACCGAGAGATTGGGTAATACTTGGTAGGCCACTGAAGGATGCATGTCGATCACGGCAATGCTGCTCATCATCTCTTCTTCGG
>CAZVVC010000170.1:0-8112 GCA_964630425.1 uncultured Bifidobacterium sp.
CGACGCGGTCCAGGCGCTGATCCCCGGCATCCGCCCGGTGCCGTTCGGGCACATGGGCGACGGCAACGTCCACTTCAACCTCAGTCAGTCGCCCGACATGGACAAACAGGTCTTTCTGGATCGGTGGCAGGAGGTGAGCGCGGTGGTGCACGACATCGCCGCGGCGCTCGGCGGCAGCATCAGCGCCGAGCACGGCGTCGGTCAGCTCAAGGTCGACGAGATCGTCCGCTACAAGAGCCCGGTCGAGATCGAGCTGATGCGGCGCCTGAAGCGCGCGCTCGATCCGGCGGGAACGCTGAATCCAGGCAAGGTGGTCAGACCGGCGGATGATTGAAACATCACCGATAGGGCTGGCCAACCTCCCGTACGCACAGGTAGAAAGGGCGGCGAGATCGTACGTGGGAGGAGTTCGATGAAGCGTGGCGTCCGGGCCGCCACAGGGGCGGTCGTGGTCATCGCCGCAATCCTGCTCGTCCTGCCCGGCGTCATCGGCTATTCCGCCGAATCGACGCTCCGCTCGACCCTCAAGACCATCTCGCAGCAAGGCGCCTACAGGATCGAGCTGGTGGATTTCCGGCGCGGCTGGTTCACCTCGCGCGCCACCAGCAAGCTGGTGCTGGAAGGCCAGTACGCCGAGACGCTCGAACAGGCGCTCGGCGCCGATCCGGGGACGGCGCTCGAAGTCACCTTCAACCATACCATCCATCACGGCCCGGTCGCGCTGAGCGGCGGCGAGCCCCGGTTCGGCATCGCCTATGCGGAAACCGAAATGCGCCTGCCGCGGATCGCCGAACGCCTGCTGGCCGAATATTTCGGCGACAAGCCGTTCCTGACCTTCCGCACCACCTTCCCGTTCACCGGCGGGTCGACCACCCTCATCAGCAACCCGGACTACAAGGGCGCGATGGGACCGCACACCTCGGTGCAGTGGGACGGCGCCTCGGGCCGGCTGGTCGTCGGGCGGCGCGCCTTCGACATCCGCCTGCGGATGCCGCTGTTCAAATGGGAGGACAGCGAGCGCCTGCTGCTGCTGCGCGGGATGACGATCACCAGCGACCAGAAGAAGCGCGGCCGGCACCTGTGGCTGGGCGATACCGCCGCGACCGTCGAGGAAGTGCGCGTCATCAGCCCCAATTCGGGCGAATCGGCCCGCATCGACAATCTGGACTACAAGGTGAAGGCGGTCGCCGACGGCCCCGACAGGATCGACGCCAGCGCCGTCTTCGGCGTCGCGGCGGCCGAGTTCGAGGGCGGCAGCATCGGCGCCAGCGCCTGGACGGTCGACGTGGACAACCTGTCGGCCCTCGCGCTCGACGACGCCTACGATCTCTACAACCAGTTCAGGGATTCGGCGGACCAGCCCGAGCGGCAGCGCACCCTGCTGAACCGCTTCCTCACCCAGTCGCTGCCCGGCCTGCTGTCGTCGCCGGTGGAGCTGCGGACCGCCATCGACATGAACGTCGACGGTCCTTACGCCATCTACAAGGGCAGGACCGCCATGGGCATCGGCGGCAAGGACGGCGACGTAACCATCGTGCTGGAGCAGACCGTCGACGCGCTCGACTATGACGAGGTGAAGATGCATGCGAGCACCGGCCGCCTGCGCCTCGCCCGGCTCGACGGCGACGTGCTGGGACAGCTCTACGGCGAGTTCGTCCGCATCCTGTCCACCGAGGTGCCCGAGGCGCAGCGGGAAAAGGAGATGCAGCGCGTGGTGGCCGAGAAGAGCCTGACCGTCCTGCGGCCCGACACGCGCCTGACCCTGGAGGACGTGGCCATCAACATGCCCGACGGCGGCGCGACGGCGCATGGCGAGCTGGGCTTCGACGGCGGCGCGGCGCTCGACTATTCCTCGGCGGACAGGCTGATGCAGCGGCTCGAAGGGGCGCTGGAAGCCCGGATCGACGAGAACGCCCTGCTGTGGTACCTGACCCGCGTGAGCAGCCGGACCATGCAGGCCCGATTGCAGGAGCAGGGCCGGGACGTGCCGGCCGAGACCGTGAACCGGCTCGCGCGCACCTCGGCCCGGACCGAGCTGGGCAAGCTGGAGAGGCAGTCGATGGTGCGCAGGGACGGCGAGGCCTATGTGCTCGAAGCCCTGTTCCGCGGCGGCAAGGTCATGCTGAACGGCGTCGACCGCCCCGATCTGATGCCGCCCGCGCCATGAGCCTCTGGCACCGCATCAGGCGGCACCTGAAGGTGTTCGGCATCGCGCTGGTCTTCGGCCTGGGCATCTATACCGTCATCATGGTGATGCACATGATCGGCCACCACCTGATCGGCGGCAGGCTGTAGCGGCAGGCGGCGCGGGCCAGGCCTTGGCGCGGATCAGGCCTCGTCCCGGGTCGACCATCCGCCGGCCATCGCCTTGAACAGCGCGATCGCCGCCTCGTAGCGGGCCGCCTGGGCGTCGACCAGCGTATCCTCGGCGCTGAACAGGCTGCGCTGGGCGTCGAGGACGGTGAGGAAATCGTCCGCGCCCTCCCGGTAGCGGAGCTGGGCGATCCGGTAGGTCTCGCGCGCCTGGACGGCGGCCTCGGCCAGACGGCCGTAGCGGGTCTCGGTCTTCTCGACGGCCACCAGCGCGTCCTCGACCTCGCCGAAGGCGGTGATGACCCCCTGACGATAGACGGCGACCAGCTCGCGCTGGCGCGCCTTCGCCTGCTGGAGGTTGCCCGTCAGCTCGCCGCCGCGGAAAATCGGCGCGGCGAGGCCCGAGGCCAGCGAAATGAAGGTCGAGGTGGCGTCGGGCGAGATGCTGCCGGACAGGCCGCCATTGGCCGACAGGCTGATGGTCGGGAAGAACGCCGCGCGCGCCGCGCCGATGTCCGCGTTGGCCGCGAGCAGCGACTGCTCGGCGCGGCGCAGGTCCGGGCGGCGCAGCAACAAGCCGGACGGCTGTTCCACCTGGATGACCGGCAGGTTCAGCGCCTCGAGCGGCGTGCCCTTCAGCGCGAAATGCTGCGGCGTGCGGCCCGCCAGGATGGCGAGCGCGTGCTCGCTGGCCTTCACCTGCTGCTCAAGCGAGGGTATCTGCGCCTCGAACGAGGCGACCGCGCCGCGCTGCTGCGTGACGTCGAGCCCGCCGATGGCGCCTTCCCGGTAGCGGAACTCCACCAGATCGAGCAGGTCGCGCGCCGCCTTCAGGTTGTCGCGGGCAAGGGCCAGCCGCTGGCGCAGGGCCATCAGCCCCACATAGGTGCCGGCCACGTCGGACTGGACGACCAGCTCGAGCGCCTGGTGGTCGAACACCGTGCCCTGGAAGCCAGCCCTGGCGGCATCGCGCCGCGCCCGGTTCTTGCCCCACAGGTCGATCTCGTAGCTGGCCGCGAGCGCGGCCGAATAGCTGTTGGACGAGCTGCCGGGGCCGTTGTCCGGGTTCTCGGTCCGGCGCGAGACGCCGGCCGATCCGTCGAGGCTGGGCAGGAGCGAGGCGCCCGCGACCCTGACCGCGCCGCGCGCCTGCTCGATGCGCTCGATGGAGGCGGCGATGTCGTAATTGCCCGCGAGCGCCGCGCGCATCAGCCCGCTCAGCTCGGGATCGCCGAAGCGGTCCCACCACGCCGCGCTGCCCGCCTCGTCCACATCGGCCTGCCCGGCCTGCGTGGTCCAGGCCGTAGGCACGTCGACCGAGGGACGCTGGTAGTCCGGCGTCATGGAACAGCCGGCGAGCAGCGCGGCGAGCGAGACGGCCAGCACCGGCCGGAGGGTGTTCTTGCGGTTCATGGGGTCACTCCGACGACAGCGCGACGACGGGATCGAGCCGCGCGGCCTTGCGCGCGGGCAGGTAGCCGAACACCAGCCCGGTGGCGACGGCGCAGCAAAAGGCGAGGATCGCCGGCCCGGCGGTGAACTTCACCGCCATGTCGAACTGCCCGAGGACGAGCCCGACCACGACGCCGACCGCCACGCCGACCACGCCGCCGATGGCGCAGACCACCAGCGCCTCGGTGTTGAACTGGACCATGATGTCGTTCATGCGCGCGCCCGTCGCCATGCGCAGGCCGATCTCGCGGGTCCGCTCGGTCACGCTGACCAGCATGATGTTCATGACGCCGATGCCGCCCACCAGCAGCGAGATGGCCGCCACCGATCCCAGCAGCATGGTCAGCGTGCCCTGGGTCTGCTCGACCATTTCCAGCAGCGAGGCGGTGTTGCGGATCTCGAACTCCTTGCCCGGCCTGCGCTGCTGCAGCAGGTCGCCGATGGCGGTCTCGACCGCGTCGATCTTGCGCGCATCCTCGACCTTGACGCTGATGCTCTGCACGCTCTGGGTGCCGAACAGGCGCATGAAGCCGGTGGTGATGGGGATCAGCGCGATGTCGTCCATGTCCTGGCCGAAGCTCGAGGCGCCTTTCGCCGCCATCACGCCGATGACCTGGAACGGGATGTTGCCGATCATGATGTACTGGCCGATCGGCTCCTCGCCGTCGACGAACAGGTTCTTCGCCACGGTCGCGCCCAGGACGGTGACCGGCGCGAAGCTCTGGGTGTCCTCGGCATTGAAGAAGGTGCCGCGCGCCACCGGCCAGTCGCGCACGATCGGATAGCTTTCCTCGGTGCCCTGCACCCGGCTGCGATAGTCGATGTTCGAGAAGCGCAGCGTGGAGTTGGTGTTGCGCTCGCCCACCGCCGCCTGGACGTTGGGCAGCTCCAGGATCGCCTCCACGTCGGTGAGGTTGAGGGTGACGCTGTCGTCGCTGCGGGCGCCGCGGCCGCCGGTGCGCACCAGCAGGAGGTTGGTGCCCATGTTCTGGATGCCCTGCAGCACCTTCTGCTGCGCCCCTTCGCCGATGGCCAGCATGGTCACGACCGCGGCGACGCCGATGACCACGCCCAGCAGGGTCAGCGCGGTGCGGAACAGGTTCACCCGAAGCTGGCGCAGCGCGATCTTGATGGCCTCGCCCATCTCGGCGATCAGGCGCATGGTGCCGTGACCGGCCGCCGGTGGACGCGCCCTGGACGGCGGCGCCTCGTGCCCGGTGTCGCTGTCCTCGGTGATGCGCCCGTCCTGGATCTGGATCACCCGGCGCGCGTGGGCGGCGACGCTGGCGTCGTGGGTGATGAGGATGACAGTGGCGCCTTCCTCGTTGAGCTGCCTGAGCAGCGCGAGGACCTCCTCGCCGCTGCGGCTGTCCAGCGCGCCGGTGGGCTCGTCGGCCAGGATGACGTCGGCGCCGTTCATCAGCGCACGCGCGATGGAGACCCGCTGCTGCTGGCCGCCCGAGAGCTGGCCCGGCTTGTGTTCGGTGCGATCGCCGAGGCCAAGGCGCTCGAGCAGGAGGCGGGCGCGCTCGACCCGCTCGCGCTTGGGCGCTCCCGCATAGATCGCCGGCACCTCGACGTTCTCGGCGGCGGTCGCGCCCGACAGCAGGTTATAGCGCTGGAAGACGAAGCCGAAGGTGTCGCGGCGGAGCGCTGCCAGGTCGTCGGCGCTCAGGCTGGCGACGTCCGTGCCCGCCACCTCGTAAAGTCCCTCGTCGGGCCGGTCGAGGCAACCGATGATGTTCATCAGCGTCGACTTGCCCGAGCCCGACTGGCCCATGATGGCGACGAACTCGCCCGGGAAGATGGTGAGCGACACGCCATCGAGCGCGCGGATCTCGGCCTCGCCGTTCTGGTAGATCTTCGAGACGCCCCCGAGCCGGATGACGGCGTCGCGCAGATCGGCGGGCGCGACGTTCATAGCCGCGGCCCCCCGCCGAAGCGGCGGTCGCCGCGGCCGTCGCGCTGGGCCGCCTCGCCGGCGGCCGCCGTGGGCAGGACCACCTTCTCGCCTTCCTCCAGCCCCTTCAGCACCTGCGCGTCGGTCCGGTTCATCAGGCCGACCATGATCTCCCGTTCCTCGGGACCGCCCTCGCCCAGCACGCGCACCGTATAGGGCACGGGCCTGACGCCACCGTCGCCGTCGCCGCGTTCCCGGCGGCGCTCGCCGTCCTGGCCTTCCGCGCGGCGCCGTTCGCGCCCTTCCCTGCGCCGTTCCTGGCGGTCGGCGTCCTGCGCGCCCGCCGGCCGCGGGGAACCGGACGCCTCGTCAGCGCCGGGCTGACGGGCCGTGCGGGTCCCCTTCTGCTTCTCCAGCGCCGCGACCGGCACCACGAGCACGTTCCGCGCCTCGCCCAGCAGGAAGAACACCTGCGCCGTCATGTCGGTCATCAGCGCGCCGTCGGCGTTGTCCACGTCCAGCAGCACCTTGTAGAGCACCACCTCGTTGGTCACCTCGGGCGTCGGCATGATCTGGCGGACCGTCGCCGTCCAGCGGCGGCCGGGATCGCCGAGCGTGGTGAAATAGGCCCGCATCCCGGCCCGCAGCTTGACCACGTCCGCCTCGGACACGTCGGCCTCGACCGTCATCTGCGTGAGGTCGGCGACGCGCAGCACGATGGGCGCCGTCTGGTTGGCGTTGAGGGTCTGGCCCAGATAGGCGCTCTGCGACACCACCGTGCCGTCGATAGGCGCGTAGATCTTCGTATAGCCGAGCTGGGCGACGTCACCGTCCAGCGTCGCCTGGGCCGACGCCATCTGCGCCGTGGTGGCGGCGACCTGGGCCCGGGCCACGTCGGCGGCCGTATCGGTGGTCTGGAGCGCGTCCTGGCTGACCGCGTTGCCGGCGAACAGGCGGCGGTTGCGTTCGGCCTGCTGCTCGGCCAGCGCCGCCTGGGCGCGCTGCAGCACGAGCTGGGACTGATAGTTCTCGATGTTCGCCTTGCCGGTGCGCACCTTGGATTCCAGCACGCGGGCATCGATCTCGGCGAGCAGCTTGCCCTTCTCGACCTTGTCGCCCACGTCGAAATAGACCTTCACGAGCTGGCCCGACACCTGCGCGCCCACGTCCACATAGTTCTTCGGCTGCAACGAGCCGAGCGAGTTGACCGTCTTCTCGATGTCGCCGCGCGTCACCTCGGCGGTCTGGGGCGGCGGCTCCTTGCCGCCGAACACGCCCGAGAACGCCAGCACGGCGCCGAGCACGACCGCGCCGGCCGCCGCCGCGGCCCACACCATCTTCCGCGGCCTGCGCGCGGGCCGGCGCGCCGCCGGGCGCGGCGTCTTCTCGTCTGCCTGCATGTCCTCCAAGCCCTCTCGTGAATCATCCGCATTCTACGTCGGACAAGAGCTTGAACGCACGGCGCCGGCAAACCCTTCGCGGCGATCGGGGACGGCGCCGGACGCCCATGCGGACAGCACGATCGATCCTATCGAAATTGGCAGTTGCAAATCACTCGCACTTACACAATAAGCTGAACCACCGATCCACTACCGGATAGCCACCCAATGCCCATGTCGCATGATCTGTCGCTGTGGAGCCTGTTCTGGCAGGCCAGCCCTGTGGTCAAGGGCGTCATCATCCTGCTGGTGCTGCTGTCCGTCCTCTGCTGGTCGATCATCATCGAGAAGGCGATCCGCCTCGCCTCGTTGCGCAGGCAGATCAAGCAGTTGCAGCAACTCAGCGGCGGCGCGGGCGACGCGCCCGCCTCGGGCATCGGCCGGGTCATCCTGGACGCGGGACAGGCCGAGGCCGCCGACCGCGTCGGCGACGAGAGCCGCACCGAGCTGCGCGACCGGATCGAGCGGGCCATGCGAATCGCCATGGCCGCCGAGCTTCGCCGCATCGAGCCGGGCCTGCCCTTCCTCGCCACCGTCGGCTCGGCCGCGCCGTTCATCGGTCTGTTCGGCACCGTCTGGGGCATCATGCACAGCTTCGCCAGCATCGCCAGCGCCCAGAACGTCAGCCTGGCCGTGGTGGCGCCGGGCATCGCCGAGGCGCTGTTCGCCACGGCCATTGGCCTCGCCGCCGCCATTCCCGCCGTCATCGGCTACAACAAGCTGGCCGTCGACCTGGGCCGCTGCGGCCAGGAGATCAACACCATCATCGTCGGCATCGCCAAGGCGCTGATGCGCACCGAGGCGCATCCGGCGCTGCGCCGGACCGCCTGACATGGCCGCCAGCCCGATCGAGCCGCCGAGCTTCGAGGACGGCGGCTACAAACCCCTGGCCGAGATCAACGTCACGCCGCTGGTCGACGTCATGCTGGTGCTGCTGATCATCTTCATGATCTCGGCGCCGCTGCTGACCGCCGGCATCCCGCTGGAGCTGCCGAAGACCGAGGCCGC
>CAZVVC010000171.1:0-8046 GCA_964630425.1 uncultured Bifidobacterium sp.
TGCGCGAACGAATGACGACGTTCGCCGCCATCTATTCCAACGTCCCCCAGATACGCACTGCCTATGCCCGGCAGTCGGAGGCTCGGTTCAATCTGGTCAACCTCTACCGGATTCTCTTCTCGGTCATTTCGGACCGGACACTCACCATCCTGCCTTCACAAAGCCGCTTCATGCAATATTCCCACCCGGAGGTCAGCACGCTTGTACCTTCCGAAGCACTGGACAAACCCTGTGTCTTGCCAGCGCCCAGTGCCTGAAAGCCTAATCAACCGCCGCTCGTCGCCGTCGCGCCGGCAGGCCCGTTAGCCCCGGTAGCGGAACAGCCCTTCCTGCGCCACGGAGGCGACCAGCAGGCCGTCCCGCGTATAGACGCTGCCGCGGTTGAAGCCGCGGGCGCCCGAGGCGCTGGGGCTGTCCATGTCGTAGAGCAGCCAGTCGTCCATGGTGAAGGGGTGGTGGAACCACATGGCGTGGTCGAGGCTGGCCGATTGCAGCTTGCCGGACAGCCAGGAGATGCCGTGCGGCCGGAAGCAGGTGTCGAGCAGGCTCATGTCCGAGGCATAGGCGAGCATGCACTGGTTGAGCGGCAGGTTGTCGCCCACCGGCACGCGGGCCTTGAACCAGATCCGCTGGTAGGGCGGCGCGGCCACCGGGTCGATGAAGTCGTGGCGGCTGACGGGGCGGATCTCGATGGGGCGCGGCCGGGCGAAGTGCTTGGCGACCTGCTCGGGCACCCGGTCGATGACCGCGAGGCGCAGCTCCTCGTCGGTGGGCAGGCTCTCGGGCGGCGGCACATCGGGCATGTCGAACTGATGCTCGAAGCCCTCCTCCGGAATCTGGAACGAGGCGGCCAGGTTGAAGATCTGCTTGCCGTGCTGGATGGCGACCACGCGGCGCGTGGTGAAGCTGGTACCGTCGCGCGAACGGTCGACCTCGTAGATGATCGGGATCTTGGGATCGCCCGGCCGGATGAAATAGGCGTGCAGCGAATGGCAGATGCGGCCTTCCACCGTGCGGTAGGCGGCGGTCAGCGCCTGGCCGATCACCTGGCCGCCGAACACGCGCTGCCACGTCACGTCCGGGCTGATGCCGCGGAACATGTTGACCTCGAGCGGCTCGAGATCGAGCAGCGCGATGACGTCGTCGGTGGCAACGCTGTTGTTGGCAGTCTTCACGGCAGGCTCCGTCGCTGGGCAGGTCGCGGTATTATGCGCAGCCCTGCCCCGCTGTCACGCATTTGCGGCGCGGTGCAACCCCGCCGCCTGCAAACCGTTCATTCGCGGCCCATATAGTGACCTGTCCCGCAGCCGGAAGGAGACCAAATGGCCCGTGCGCCCGCCCCCAGGAAACCCGCATCCAAGACGCCCGCGTCCCAGCGCGGCGAGGCGGCCCGGCTGCGCGTCCGCAACGCGCTGCCCAAGGACGTGAAGGCCATCATCGCGCTGGTGAGGAAGGTCTATCCGGGCGACCAGCCCTATACGCAGGGCATGGTGCGCGGCCAGATCTCGACCTTTCCCGAGGGCCAGTTCGTGGTCGAGTACGACGGCCAGATCGTCGGCTATGCGGCCAGCTTCATCATCGACGAGAAGACGGCGATGGGCCAGCATAGCTGGGACGAGATCACCGGCGGCGGCTATGGCTCGCGCCACGATCCGAACGGCGACTGGCTCTACGGCATGGAGGTGTGCGTCGATCCCGGGCACCGGCGGCTGCGCATCGGCCAGCGGCTCTACGACGCGCGCCAGCGCCTCGCCGAGACCTGGGAGCTGAAGGGCATCGTGTTCGGCGGCCGGATGCCCAACTGGTTCCGGCGACGCCGCGCCTATCCCGACCCGGTCGACTATATCGAGGCGGTGCGCGCCCAGAAGGTGCAGGATCCGGTGATCGCGTTCCAGATGCGCGCCGGCTTCGAGCCCATCGGCGTGCTGGAGAACTATCTGGACGACAAGGCCTCGGGCGGCTACGCCAGCCACATGGTGTGGCGCAACCCCTACGCGCCCGAGGACGACAGCCCGCAGCACCCGGCCGCCGTGCAGAAGGAGGCGGTGCGCATCGCCACGGTGAACTTCCAGCCGCGCGCCATCGGCAGCTTCGACGAGTTCGTGTCCAACGTGGAGTATTTCGTCGACGTGGCGGCCGACTACCGCTGCGACTTCGTCACCTTCCCCGAGATGTTCACCTTGCAGCTCCTCGCCTTCGTGAAGCGCAAGCAGAGCCCGGCCGAGGCGCTGGAGACGCTGACCGAGTTCACGCCCCGCTTCGTCGAGGCGCTGCGCGCGCTGGCGATCAGCTACAACATCAACATCATCGGCGGCTCGCATCCCACCCACACCGACGACGGCGACATCCAGAACGTGGCCTATGTGTTCCTGCGCGACGGCTCGGTGCACGCGCAGGAGAAGCTGCACCCGACGCCGAACGAGCGCCACTGGTGGAACATCAAGGGCGGCGACGCGGTCGGCGCCATCCAGACCGATTGCGGCCCCATCGGCGTGCTGATCTGCTACGACAGCGAGTTCCCCGAGCTGGCGCGCCGGCTGGTGGACGAAGGCGCGCGCATCCTGTTCGTGCCGTTCTGCACGGACAGCCGCCAGGGCTATCTGCGGGTGCGCTACTGCTGCCAGGCGCGGGCGATCGAGAACCAGTGCTACGTGGTCATGTCGGGCAATGTGGGCAACCTGCCCAACGTGGACAATATGGACATCCAGTACGCCCAGTCCTGCATCCTGACGCCGTGCGATTTCCCCTTCGCCCGCGACGGCATCGCGGCCGACACCTCGGAGAACGTGGAGACGGTCGCCATCGCCGACCTGGACCTCACCGACCTGTCATGGGCAAGGGCGCAGGGCACGGTGCGCAACCTGCGCGACCGGCGCTTCGACCTCTACCAGATCACCTGGAAGGACAAGGCGTAGCGCGCCGTCCTACAGGTCGATCCGCCGGCCGATGCCGACCGCCTCGAGGAACACCTCGTCGTGGCTCACCAGCAGCAGCGCGCCCGCATAATCGGCCAGCGCCGCCTCGAGGACCGCGACCGAGTCCAGGTCCAGATGGTTGGTGGGCTCGTCGAGGATCAGCAGGTCGGGCGGCGCGCCGCCGAGCAGGCAGGCCAGCCCGGCGCGAAGCCTCTCGCCGCCGCTGAGCGCGCCGACCGTCTTGTCCGCGGCCTCGCTGCGGAACAGGAACCGGGCGAGGAGCGCGCGCGCCTCGTTCCCGGTCATCGCCGGATTGAGCCGCAGGCAGTTCGCCGCCACGGTCTGCGCCTCGTCGAGCAGGGCGACCCGCTGGTCCAGCATGGCGACGGCGCCGAAGCGCCGCACCTCGCCCTCGGACGGGCGCAGCGCACCGCTGGCCAGCCTGAGCAGGGTGGTCTTGCCCGCCCCGTTGCGGCCGCCGACGGCGACGCGCTCGCCGCCGCCGAGCGTCAGCGACACGTGGCGCAGGATCCAGCTTCCGTCATCGGCCCGCCAGCCGGCGTCCTCCAGCGACAGGACGCGGCGGCGCGCGGCGCCCGCCTCCGGCATGCGGATGCGAAGCGGCGCGGCGATCTCCACGTTGCGCTCGGCCTCGCGCAGCGCGGCGTCGGCGTCGGCGTGCTTTCGCCCGGCAAGGCCCGCGCCCCGCCCGGCCGTCCGCTCGGCGCGCTGCCGGCGGGCATCGAGCAGCAGCTTGGGCGCGCCGCCCCTGGCCCGCGCGGCCCTGCCCCGGCTGTCGCGCCGTTCCTGGCGCTCGCGGGCCTCCTGCGCCTCGCGCGCCGTCTGCTTCACGCCCAGCCTCGCGGCGTCGAGCCGGCGCTCGGCCGCCGCCCGCTCCTCGTCCCGGCGCGCGGCATAGAGGCTCCAGCCGCCGCCATAGACCCGCGCGCCCAGCCCCGACAGCTCGACGATGCGGTCCATGCGATCGAGCAGCGCCCGGTCGTGGCTGGCGACCACCGCGCCGCCTTTCCACTGCCCCAGCAACTGCGCGACGGCGGCGCGGCCGTCGGCATCCAGGTTGTTGGTGGGTTCGTCGAGCAGGATCAGGTCGGGCGCGTCGAACAGCAGCGCCGCCAGCGCCAGCCGCGTCATCTGGCCGCCCGACAGGGTGGCGGCGGGACGGCCGGGCGCCGCGTCCAGCGACATGGCGGCGAGCGCCCGCGCGGCGCGCTCGGGCAGGGTCCAGTCCGCGGCGGCGAAATCCCGCGCGTCGCCCTCGCCCCGCTCGATGCGCTCCAGCACCGCGAGGCCCGCCGCCGCGCCGAGGACATCGGCCACCGTTCCCTCGGGCGCCGCGCCGATCTGCTGGCGCAGGACGCCGATCCGACCGGCCCGTTCGACGGCGCCGGCGGCCGGCGCGGTCTCGCCCGAGATCAGGCGCAGCAGCGTGGTCTTGCCGCTGCCGTTGCGGCCGACGAGGCCGGTGGCCTCGGCGCCGAAGGCGATGCTGACGCGCTCGAGAAGCGGCCTGCCGTCAGGCGTGGACCAGGTGACGTTCTTGAGATCGACGAGAAAGGACATGACGGACCAATGCAATGGTGACGACGCGGGTGAAGGCTGCGTGCGTCATGTCATTCATCGGTCGGGTCTCCTCCTGTCGGAGAACGGGAGATAGGCTCGCCCGTCCCGCCGGTCAAGCCTGGGCCTGGTCCCTCATCTTGTTGCGGGCGTTGAAGGCGATGGACACGCGGATCTCGTCCTGTTCGTTGGGATAGACCCAGTGGCGCAGATAGGACGGGAACAGCAGCAGCGTTCCTTCCCTGGGCGACTTGCGTATCTTCGGCGCGAAATGGAGCGAATGCAGGCCCTCCATCTGGCTGACCGAGCCGCGCGGGTCGATGAATTCGATGGACCCGCTGCGCGTGCCGGACGGCGGCGGCGGCACCTTCACGTAATAGCTGCCGGACCATTCGTAGCCCGGATGGGTGTGGGGCGTGTTGTAGGCGCCCCGCTCGTTGACGTTGATCCAGCCCTGATAGATGAAAGCCCTGTTGTCCAGGTCCAGGCCGGGCGAGACCTGCCGGGTCGCGGCGACGACCGCCGCGTTGATCTGCTGGGCGAGCGCGCGGAACGACGCTTCGGGGCGGCGGAAGAAATCCGTGTCCGAATGCCAGCCGTGCTGGTTGCTGCGCCGCATCCCCTCGCTCCGCGCCCGGTAGGCAAGGATGTCGGTCAGGAGCGCCTTGTTGAGCTCTTCCCAGTCGGCGATCTGGAACGTGAAGATCGGCGACGCGAAGCAGGGCTCGGCGGCGAGCATGGTCGTCGGCGGCATCGTGACGTTTCCCCAACAGGTGAGGCGCAGTTTCCGCTATCGGAAAGCCCCGCTCAAGCGCCGCACGCTACTTGCCGGTGCCGCGCGCCAGGTTGTAGCCCAGCTCGTCCCGCTCCAGTTGCAGGCCGACCAGGATTTCCTCATAGGGCACGCTCTCGCCCTTCTGCGGCACCAGGGCGGACAGCGCCTCGCGGGAGATGGTGACCCCGCTCGCGCCGAAGGACAGGCTGGTCTCGTAGACGTCCTTCTTGAGGATCTTCTGGTTGCTGTCCGCCAGGGCGACGAAATAGCGCACGGTCGCGCCGGAGTCGCTGGAGGCCGGTCCCCGCTCGCCGACGATGTCGAACGTGACCCTGGCGCTGACCGAGGTGCGGTCCTTCGGGCTGGTGCAGGTGACCTTGAGGTTCGTCACCTCGGCGCGCAGCGCCACGTCGGAAGCCGCGCGGCCCGCGCCCGCGAAGCGCGTGACCTGGCCCGTATAGGCGACGATGCCGACCGGCGGGCAATGCTGCTTCATGGCCTCGGACATCGACATGTCCACCTTGCCGCCGAACAGTCCGCATCCCGACAGCGCCGCCGCACCGACGACAACCGCGGCGATACGAGCCGCATTCATGGAAAGCCTCATCCAATCCGCCTTTTCGAAACCGGTGTTAGAGCTTGTTGTGGGCGCCGTCGCACATGGGCGACCTGGCCGTATGCTTGCAGCCGCAGAACCAGACCTTGCCGTCCTTGGCCGCCTTGAATTCCAGGGGCGCGAAGTCGGACCCTTTGTGGCTGCCGTCGCAGAAGGGCTGCTTGCTGCTCATGCCGCACGCGCACCACCAGTAGCTTCGGCCCGCCTTCACGTCGATGGCGAACGGCTCTTTCTGGGCTATGACCGGCTCTGCCATGATGGTATGTCCCTTGCGCTGCTATACAAACCCCGCGTTGCAGCGGCATATTAGAGAACGCCACCGGCCAGGACAAGCGCGCCCCGGCCCGGCCCCCGATATCCCTCAGCCCTTCAACCAACCCGCGACTTCGAACCAGCATGGCCGTTTACACCCACGTCGACGAGGATGCCCTGGCGGCCTTCCTGGACCACTACGATGTCGGTCTGGTCATCGCCTTCAAGGGCATCGCCGAAGGGGTCGAGAACTCGAACTTCCTGCTGCAGACCGAAACCGGCAGCTACATCCTTACCCTCTACGAGAAACGGGTGAACGCCGACGAGCTGCCGTTCTTCCTCGGGCTGATGGGGCATCTGGCGGCCAAGGGCCTTGCCTGCCCGACGCCGATCGCCGGCCATGACGGCAAGGCGCTGCGCGACCTGTGCGGCCGGCCGGCGGCGCTGGTCTCGTTCCTGCGCGGGCTTTCGGTGGGCCGCCCCTCGCTCGCCCATTGCGCGGCGGTCGGGCGCGGCATGGCGCAGATGCACCGGGCCGTCGCCGATTTCGGCATGCACCGGCCCAATGCCCTCGGCCTCGCCGGCTGGCACCAGCTCGCCGGCGCCTGCCGGGACCAGGCCGAACGGGTGCGCCCCGGCCTGATGGATATGATCGACGACGAGCTCGCCTGGCTGGAGCGGGCCTGGCCGAAGGCCCTGCCCGCCGGCGTCATCCACGCCGACCTGTTCCCCGACAACGTGTTCTTCATGGGCGAGGAGCTCAGCGGCCTCATCGACTTCTATTTCGCCTGCGACGACTTCCTCGCCTACGACCTGGTGATCGCCATGAACGCCTGGTGCTTCGAGCCGGACCGGTCGTTCAACGCCACCAAGGCACGGCGCCTGCTGGCCGGATACCAGGCGGTGCGCCCGCTGGAGCCGGGCGAGATCGCGGCCTTTCCCGCCCTTGCCCGCGGCGCGGCGCTGCGCTTCCTGCTGACCAGGCTCTACGACTGGGTCAACCAGGTCGAGGGCGCGCTGGTACGGCCCAAGGACCCGGGCGAATATGTCGAGAAGCTGCGGTTCCACCGGCGTGTGAGCAATCCCGGCCAATACGGCCTCGGCTGATGGCGCGGGTGATCATCCACAGCGACGGGGCCTGCTCGGGCAATCCCGGTCCGGGCGGCTGGGGCGCCCTGCTCCAGTACAACGGCGTGGAGAAGGAGATCTGGGGCGGCGAGAATCCCAGCACCAACAACCGCATGGAGCTGATGGCCGCGATCCGCGCCCTCGAGGCGCTGAAGCGCCACAGCGAGGTCGACCTTTATACCGACAGCATCTATGTGCGCGACGGCATCACCAGGTGGATTCACAACTGGAAGCGCAACGGCTGGAAGACCGCCGACAGGAAGCCGGTGAAGAACGCCGATCTGTGGCAGGAGCTGGACGCGCTGATCCAGCAGCACACGGTCGCCTGGCACTGGGTGAAAGGCCACGCCGGCCACGCCGAGAACGAGCGCGCCGACGCGCTGGCGCGGCGGGGGCTGGAGGAAAACAGGTGATGCCTGTGCGCGGGGTTCAGGCGCCGTGCCCTGCAACCCCCGCCTCGCCCGCCTGCTCCAAGGAGACCAGCATCCGGGTCCTCGGTGACGGCAGTCCACCGGCGCGCAGCGCGTCGTCGACCGCCGTCAGCACCGCATCCCGGCAATCCAGCTCCAGCGCGAAGCTGGGCACCCAGTAGCGGATATCGTAGGTGATCCCGGACGTTTCATAGGCCACGGCCCGCACGTCCGGACGCGGCTCGCGCATGATGCTGTGGGCCGACCGGAGCGCATCGCGGAGAATCCGCTTCGCGTCCGCCACGCCGATGTCGTGATCCAGCGTGATCCGCAGATGCGCCCGGTAGTTGAGCCTCGGCCTGCTGTAGTTGA
>CAZVVC010000172.1:0-8022 GCA_964630425.1 uncultured Bifidobacterium sp.
GCGGTGCCGTGCTTCTGGAAGAAGCATTGCCTGGCGGCCCCTTCCGGGCAGCGCACCAGGCTGAGCAGGCGGCGCGCGACGAACGGCAACATGCGGTCGGCGACGGCGTCGAGATAGACGGCGAGGTCGCGCTTGGTCACGCCCTGATCGGCATAGAGCACCTTGTCGGGATGGGTCAGCGTGACCCCGGCGACCGTCACCATCACGCCGCTCCCTTCTCGGGCCGCTCGCGCACCACCGCACGGGCGGACTTGTCCTCCCGCAATCCCAGGAACCGGCCCTGGCGCACCAGCCCTTCCCTGGTGAATTCGGCGAACTCGACATTGGCGACCAGCGTCGGCTCGACCCAGTGCGCCCTGCGCCGCGCTTCGGCCGGGATGGTCCCCTCGACCGCCGGCTCGTCACGCGCCAGCGCCTCGAAGCGGCGGGACAGGTCGTACAAGGCCGCCTGCGAGAAGCCGCTGCCGACCTTGCCCACATAGCGCAGCCTGCCGCCCTCGTTGACCGCCAGCAGGATGGACGAGAAGGGCCGGTCCCTGGTCGAGGCCGCCCAGCCGACGATCACGAATTCCTGCGAGGCGCCGCATTTGATCTTGAGCCAGGCATGGCCCCGGCCGGAGACGTATTTCGACCGCGCACGCTTGGCGATGACGCCTTCGAAACCGCGCCCGCACAGCGCATCGAACATGGCCTGCCCGCCGCCTTCCACATGGTCGGCATAATAGACCGGCCCCGTCTTGCCCGCCTTGCCCAGCAGTGCCGCGAGCTTCTCCTTGCGTTCGGCGAGCGGCCTGCCGCGCCAGTTCTCGCCCGCCAGTTCCAGCAGGTCGAAGACGAAATAGGACAGGCTGCCGCCCTCACCCTTGAGCTGGCTCTGCAACGCGCCGAAATCGGAACGGCCCGCCTCGTCCACCACGACGATCTCGCCGTCGAGCAGCGCCCCGTCCAGGTCCAGCGCCGCGACCGCCTGGGCGATGCGCGGATAGCGCGCCGTCCAGTCGAGCGCGTTGCGGGTGTAGATGCGCACCTCATCGCCCGATGCCGCCGCGATGGCGCGGTAGCCGTCGAACTTGATCTCGAACAGCCAGTCGTCGCCCGTGGGCACGTCCTCGACCAGCGTGGCCAGCGCCGGCTTGACGAATTTCGGCGGCGGCCGCTGACCAGTCTTCCCGGTCCGGTCGGATTTCCATGTCCGCGCGGGCGCCTCGGCGATGGCCTCGAGCGTGCGGCCCGAAAGGACGCTGTCCCGCGCGTCGTCGGTGACGCTGGCCTCGCGGTCCGCCTCGCCGTCGTCGCCCTTGACCAGCAACCAGTTCTCGCCGCGCTCGCCCTCGCGCGGGCGCATCCGGATCAGCGCCCAGCGGCCTTTCAGACGCTCGCCGTGCAGGACGAATTCGAGCCGTCCGTCCTCGAGGCCCTTGCGGGGGTCCTTGATCGGCTCCCATGTGCCGCGGTCCCACAGCAGCACCGTGCCCGCGCCGTAATTGCCCCTGGGGATGACGCCCTCGAACCCGCCATAGTCGATGGGATGATCCTCGGTCCTGACGGCGAGGCGCTTCTGCGCCGGGTCGAGGCTGGGGCCGCGCGTGACCGCCCAGCTCTTGAGGACGCCGTCCAGCTCCAGCCGGAAATCATAATGCAGCCGCGTCGCCGCGTGCTTCTGAATGACGTAGGAACGGCCGGTCGCGGTGGCCTTCCCGCCCTGCGGCTCCGGCGTCTCGCCGAAGCGCCGCTTCGCCTTGTAGGTGTCGAGCTGGCGGGACGACCGGGGCGCCATGTCAGCCCGCCTTCTTCCGCCGCGGCGCCGGTCGGGCGGGCGCCTTGTCCGATCCCTTCACGCTGCGCTTGAGCGCCTCGACCAGGTCGATCACCTTGCCGCCGCTGCCTTCGTCCTCCTCGTCGATCGCCACCGGCTTGCGATGCTTGATCTTGGCGTCGATCAGCGCACGCAGCGCGTCGCTGTACTTGTCCTTGAACTGGCGCGGGTCGAAGGGCGCGGTCTTGCGCTCGATCAGTTCCCTGGCCAGATCGAGCAGCTCCTCGTCCGGCTCGGCCCTGTCGATGCCGGCGAAGAACGGCGCCGCGCTGCGTATCTCGTCGGCGAAGCGCAGCGTCTCCAGCAGCAGGCCGTGGCCGCACGGCTTCAGCGCCGCGATGTATTCCCGGTTGCGCATGACGAACTGGCCCAGGCCGATCTTGCCGCTGGCCCGCAGCGCATCGCGCATGACGTTGTAGGCTTCCTCGGCCAGGTCGCCGTCGGCGACCACGTAATAGGGCCGCTCGAACCAGATGGGATCGATCTCGCCCTGGCGGACGAACTGGACCAGGTCGAGGGTCTTCCTGGATTCCAGCTTCAGCGCGTCGATCTCCTCGGGCTCGATCAGCACGTAGCTGCCGCGCTCCACCTCGAACCCCTTGACGATCTCGTCGGTGTCGACCGGCCCGATCCTGGGCACCACCTTCTCGTAGCGGATGCGCTTGCCCGACGGCTCGTGAACCTGATGGAACGATATCTGCGCGCCGGTCCTGGTGGCCGGATACATGTTGACCGGCACCGAGACGAGCGCGAGACGCAGGTTTCCCGACCAGATCGGCCGGGCTCCCGGGCGCCGCCGCTCGCGGGGCGCATCGGCGTCTTCCCGGCGCGTCCTGGCGGCTTTCGCGGCCGCGCGTGGTTTGCTGGCTTTCGTGGTGGCCATCGGGCTGCTCCACTGTGTCGGTCACGGATCGTCGGTGAAAACGGTCCCCTGCTGCGACGGTTTGGCGTAGGCGTGGGCGGGCATGGACGTCAACTGGTCGCGGGTCATGTCGATGGCGAGCTTCCTGCCGCTGTCCGAGACCACCACGTCACGCCACGGGATCGCGATGCCGTGGCCGTCCACGCCGCCGACCGCGACGATGATCTCCCGGACATTGCCCTGTCCATCCACATGGACGCTCTCGATCTCGCCCACCGCCACATCCTGCCGGCCGGTGACGTGCCGGCCGATCAGGTCCTTCGCGCGGACCGCCGCCACCGGGCCGTCGGTGCCCAGCGCCGCGGCGTCGGAAATGATGGCCGGGCTGGAAGCGAGCGCCTCGTCGGCACGCGCCGCGCCGGACTGCCCGAGCGCCGAAACGGTCGCGACATACAGCAATACGGTCGTGCGCATGGTCCGATGCCTGCCGGGTTTCTCCGATGACTAACACGAAACGGCACCGCAAGGTTCCAGCGCGCGCCCCGCCGCGCTCACGGAAGCCGCGAAAAGCCGGAACATCGCCTTCCCAGCGGAGTTGTTTCCACGAGCGGCGGCATCCCGCCGCCGGACATCGCGAGAGGAGGATCGATATGGACCGTGACCGCGACCGTTTCGAACGTGACCAGCGAACCCGGAATTTCGGCGAACGGCGCGACTGGGAGGATCAGGACGAGAACCGCCGGTGGAGACGTCAGGACCATGGCGAACGGGACTGGTCGCCGAATTTCCGGCACGAGGACCGTGGCGGGCGCTGGCCGTCGGCCGGCAGCAGGTATCGCGACCAGGACAACGAAATCGAGCACGAGCCGCTCTTCGAGGACCGCCATCCGGGCTATAACCCGCCGGTCCACGGCCAGACGTCGATCGGCGGCTTCTTCACGCCCGATGCCGGCGAAACGAGCGAGGGCATGCCCAGCGGCGAAGATCTGCGGCGGCTCGCGCGCGGCTTCGACAAGGATTATGTGGCATGGCGCAACGACCAGCTCGACGCCCATGACCGGGATTACCGCGCGTGGCGCGAGGAACAGCGCCGCGCCTACGATGCCGACTACACCAGCTGGCGCCGCGAGCGGCAGGAGAAGTTCGGCAAGGATTTCACCGACTGGCGAACCCGGCAGACACCCGCACCGTCCAGCCCCGCACCGCAGGAGCCGCGGCGCCGGCCCCTGTCGGCCTCGCGGCCGGACGAGCCGGACCAGCCCAAGAAGCATGACGCCTGACGCGATCGAGGGCCGCCCGCGGGCGGCCCTTTCCTATTCGCTCAGCCCGTCCACGTCCTTCATCAGCTCGTCGAACGCGGCCGACCTGCGGACGCGGCGGCTGCGGGCGGGCAACTCGCCGGACAGAAGCTGTTCCATTTCGGCGCGGGCCCGCGCGACCCGGCTTTTCACCGTCCCCACCGGGCAACCGCACAATTGGGCGGCCTCCTCGTAGGAAAAGCCGCCCGCGCCGACGAGGATGAGCGCATCGCGCCGCGACGGCGAGAGGTGCATGAGCGCGCGGCGCACGTCGTCGAGCACCAGGTTCTGTTCCTGTCCGGCGGGCGTCGACAACGCACGCTCGGCCATTCCCTCGTCCCATTCCCCGGTGAAACGCGCGCGGCGCACCCCCGACAGGAACAGGTTGCGGAGGATAACGAACATCCATGCCTTGAAGTTGGTCCCGGCGCGGAAACGCTGACGGGCACGCCAGGCGTTCAGCATGGCGTCCTGCACCAGGTCGTCCGCCCGTTCGGCATTGCCGGCGAGGCTTCGCGCGAACGCCCTGAGATGAGGGATGACCTCCCGCATCTGGCATTCGAAATCGTCGTCGCTGAGAGGCGGCAGGTCTGTTTCCGACCCGTCGGCAGGCTCCATGAATCACATAGTCCTTTGCTCAAACGAAGCGGCGGCGTGGTATCCGCGCGTTCGATCGGGATGGGCTTGTGACCTCGTCGAAGTGCCCGGGGCCACCCTGTGCCTGGGCACCAGGATCTGCTTTGTCCGATGACTGTAGAGAGCCGCCGCGGCCGCGGGCTTAATCTGGATTAACCGGCGTCGATTATTTGCCGTTGGCCTGTTTGAAGCGCAGCCGTCTTGGATAGGCGTCGAGGTGCAGATAGGCCGGATCGAAGTCGCAAAGCTCGATGAGCCGGTCCCGCTCGAGCAGTTCGATCCACTGGCCGGACCGGCGGATGAGCGCCTCGTCGCGGAAGCGCTTCAGGATGCGGTTCACATGGATCGAGGTGAGGCCGAGGGCATCGCCGATCAGCGACTGGGTCAAGGGCAGGCGAAAGCCGTCCTCCTTCCCTTCGGCGGCGATCAACGCGCGGCGATGCAGCTCCAGCAGGAAATGCGCGATCCGCTCGCGCGCGTTGCGGCGTCCGTTGCGCACGATCTGCTCGCGGAGGATGGCTTCCTCCTGCACCGCCGCCCACCACAGGCCCTGCGCCAGCCGGCCGGACCGGTTGAACACGTCGAGCAGGTCGTCGGCCTTGAAGGTCTTGAGGGTCATGTCGGTGATGGCGGTCACCGAGTGGTCGGCCTCGGCCGCCACCAGGATCTGCAGGTCGAACATGTCGCCCGGCATGAGCACGTTGAGAACCTGGCGCCGCCCGTCCGGCAGAAGCGCGTATCGGATCGCCCATCCCGATTCGACGAAGAAGCCGTGCGGCACCGGATCGCCGGCGATGATGAGATCCGTGCCGCGCGGCGCCTCGATCAGGCGGCCCGGGATGTCGACCAGCGGCTTCGCGAGCTCGTCGTCAATCTCGCAATAGTATCGCAGGCGTCTCAACAGCATCACCATCGTGCTCATTTGCCGTCTTCAGATACGCGCCGGGAAAAGCTGTCGGAGGCCCGCCCCAAGCGCCGGGATAGCGAAGAAAGAACGAGAACGGGCGCGATGTGTTCCCCGGCACCCGGGAACCACGCCGGTTCCGGGCCGTTGCAGGAGCATACCCCGCATCGAGGAGAGCAGCGATGGACAAGTGGAAGAACCAGGGCGAAGGCGACAAGGAAAGCGCCCGGAAGTACAACCAGGCCGCGACGGCTCATGCACGGTCCGGCAAA
Source organism: uncultured Bifidobacterium sp. (assembly GCA_964630425.1). Classification (GTDB taxonomy): domain Bacteria; phylum Pseudomonadota; class Alphaproteobacteria; order SMXS01; family SMXS01; genus RI-34. Next base: position 5,789 of record CAZVVC010000172.1, read on the forward strand.
TCGGAGAAAGCCGCCAAGGATGCCGAGAAGGCGCTGGAAGGCCGCGAGCGCGACGCGCTGATGGCCGCGGAAAAAGCCGGCAAGGCACGCTCGAAGGGCGAAGACCCGCAGCTCCGGAAGAAGGTGAAGCACTAAAAGTCTTGGCCCTCCAGGCGTTTCGGCCGAAGCTCTGGCCGGAACACTCTGAAGAGGACGACAATGAGGCCAGCACTGTTGATGGCCGCCACGGGCATGGCGGCCATCGTTTCGATCACATCCCATGCCGCCGAGCCGTTGGGCTATCCGGCGCGTCCGCTGCTGACCACGGGCAGCGACGTGCTGGGCCAGCCGATCAAATATCCCGAAGGGAAGCCGCAGGTCACCTCGGCCATCATCACCCTGGACCCCGGCGAGGAAGGCGAACTCCACCGTCACGAAGTGCCCATGTACGCCTATATCCTGCAAGGCGAGATCACGGTGGACTACGGCCCGCGCGGCACCCGCGTGTTCCGCAGGGGCGATGCGCTCATCGAAGCGCAGTATCTCGGCCACAAGGGGATGAACAAGGGCACCGCCCCGGTCGCCATCCTGGTGGTCTACATGGGCGCGGAAGGGATGCCGAACGCCGTTCCGCTCCAGTGAAGCGGGAAAGGGCGGCGGCCCGCGCCGCCGCCCGTCCCGTCATTCGACGAGGCTGATCGCGCCGGCGGGGCAGACCTCGACGGCCTCCTCCGCCTCCCGGCGCAGCGCGTCGGTCGGCAGGTCCTCCATCAGCAGCTTCGGCAGACCGTTTTCGGTCCGCTGGAAGATGGTCGAGTGGTTGTAATAGCACTCGCCCGCCTTTTCGCATTTGCGGTAGTCGACCTTCACTTTCATGCCGCTCACTCCGGATCGAATTCGAGCCAGAGTTCGGCCGGCGACCGGAAGCCGCCGGAATCGATGTTCGGCGAGAAGATGCCGGGGTGATCCTTGAACTTGGGCCGGATGTTCTTCAGCGAGTTGGCGAAATAGGTGCAGGCGAGCACCGCTTCCTGGCGGGCCATCGCATAGCCCATGCAGAAGTGCTGGCCCATGCCGAAGCCGAGATGGCCGGGCTTGCCGTCCTTGTAGCGGCCCGAGCGGTTCTCGCGGCCCATGTGCAGGTCGTCGCGGAAGGCATCGAAGGTATCCGGGTCCTTGAAGACGCGCTCGTCGCGGTTGCCGGCGCCCAGATAGATGAGCACCACGGCGCCCTTCGGGATCACCTCGTCATAGAGCGCCATCTCGTTGACGGTGCGCCTGCCCTGGGTGTGCACCACCGGGTCGTAGCGCATCATCTCGGAGAACACGTTCTCCCATAGCGCCGGCTCGGCCTTCACCTGAGCGAACTGGTCCGGCCTCGTGTACATCATGTGATACATCATGTTGGCGATGGCCTTGTCGGTGGTGTCGCCGCCGGCGGCGAGCAGCAGGGCGACGAAGCCCTTGATCTCGTCCATGTCCATCTTCACGCCGTCGAGTTCGGCGGCGATGATGCGCGAGAGCAGGTCCTCGCCCGGCTTCTTGCTGCGCTCGACGATCAGCGGCTCCAGGTACTCCCACATCTCGTTGCGGGCGGCGATGCCGCGCGCCAGATGCTCGCCGCCGAAACCCAGCCCGGCGATCAGCGCCTGATACCAGCCGACGAACATGTTCTCGTCGGCGCGCGGCAGGCCCAGCATGTTGGAGATGACGCGGATCGGGAACTGGTGGCTGAACTGGGTGACCAGCTCGACCTGGCCGTCCTTGCGGAACTTGTCGATCAGCTCGCGGGCGATCATGTCGATCACCGGCAGGAAATCGTTCAGTTTCTGGCCGACGAACTGGCCGGCGATGACGTTGCGCAGCCAGCGGTGACGGTCGCCGCGTCCGTATTCCAGGATGTTCGGGCCGAACACGTGGCGCGAGCCGAACTCGTACGGCCCGTCCTCGTCATAGATACCGCGCGTATAGGCCTCGCTGTTCTGGAACACGGCGTCCACGTCCCAGTAGCGGCTGATGACCCAGCGGTTGTGGAAACGGTCGTGAAAGACCGGGTGATGGTCGCGCAGCCGCTTGTACAGCGGGAACGGATCGTGCTGGAATTCGGGCTTGTCGAATTCGCGCGGATCGATGTCGTTCTTCAGGCGCTCCCTGATCATCTCTTCGACGGCAGACATGTGCTCTCCCCAGCCACACGGCGCCGCACCCCGCGGCGACGCCTCATCGTCAGGGGAAATGCTAGCGCAACGTCGCCC
>CAZVVC010000173.1:0-8004 GCA_964630425.1 uncultured Bifidobacterium sp.
CGCAGATCGCCGAGATGGAACGCGGGATCTGGGAGGCCCGGCAGCAGGAGCTGGCCGATGTTGTTGACGTGGATGCCGCCGCCCAGCACCGGGCTGGCCAGATAGCTGATCTGGCGGCCGGCGGGCGCCATCGACAGGATCTTGCGGTTGACGGCGTCGGTCTTGGCGCGGACCGCGGCGACGGTCTCGGCCGGGTTGGCCGGCTGGGCGTCGCCCTTGCCGATCAGCACCAGCGCCGCCTGGACCGCCTGGCTGAAGGTCTTGCCCGCGGCCTTGATGCCGTCCTCGACCTCGCCCAGCGAATGGGGCTGGCCGTCGCCCAGCACGTCGAGCACCGGCCCGTAGACGTCCTCGTTCAGGTTGGCGTTGCCGCGGAAGCCGCTGGCCTCGAGCTTGACGTCGGCGCGCGGCGTGGTCAGGACGACGCGCTCCTCGCGCAGGGCCTCGATCTGCGGATTGGCCGTCAGCGGGCGGCCGCCGCGGATCCAGTAGTCGCGGCGGAACTGCTGGTTGAGCATGAAGTCGCGCACCGTCTCGCGGAAGGTGACGTCCGGAATGTCGCGCAGCATCACCACCTGCTCGTCGGTCAGGTTGAGCGCGTCGATGTGCTCGCGGTAGGTGGCCGTGCAGGCGTAGTTGAGCTTGGCCGACGACAGCATCTTCGAGATTTCGGAGAAGTACATGGGCACCCAGCACTCGTTCAGGTACTCGTGCGCCACATAGGCCTTGTCGTTGCCGCGGATGCCCTTCAGGCGGCCGGCGGCGGCGGGATTGGCCTTGCCGTAGAGAGTGTTGGTGTTCATCAGCCTGTCGGCGAAATCGAGCGCCGCCTCGACGCGCGACTGGACGCCGACGCCGGGCGCCGACATGGCGCCGGCGTGCTGGGTGAGCAGGTGGCGCAGCGGGGCGACCGTGTTCCAGCCCGGATAGGTGTTGTAGCTGATGTAGCAGATGCCGCCGACCTTCAGCTTGCGCCGCAGGAAGTCGACGATCGTCTTCATGTTGTCGGCCGAGATCCAGCTCCAGATGCCGTGCAGGCCGATGAAGTCGAAATCGGGCAGGTCCGCGCGGTTGCAGAACTCGGCGAACGCCTCGTCATAGAGCCTGGCGCCGTTGCCGGTGGCGGCGATGTCCTGGGCGAAGGCGGCGTGCGACGGGTTGAAATCGGTGCCGTACCATTCGGTCTGGCTGCCGGCGGCGTGCATGTTCACGCTCATGCCGTGGCCGAAGCCCAGCTCGCAGGCGGTGCCGATGGCCGGGGGCGCATAGCCCGTCTTCAGCAGCGGCAGGCGCGCCCGCAGCGGATTGAGCTCGCTGTAATACCCGAAGGTGTAACCGATTTCGACCAGATAGCCTTCAGACCAATCAGACATGTATCCCCCTCTTGTGCGGCCCCGATGCGGCGCGGGCCCCTTATTGGAAGGGTCCGCAGCCGAATATCAAGGGGTGTCTTGCAGGTCGCCGCGATTTTCGGGGCCGGCGGGGCGGGTACAACGCATGTTGCGGCGGCATTGCCGGCAGCCTAACGTCCGATGACCGAAGCCGGAACGACATCATGAGCCCCATCGCATTTCCCCGCCTGTTATCGCCCGTTTCCGCGCAGATCCTGACGCTGCTGCCGCAACTGGCCGCGTTCGAGCGCCAGCCGCCCGCGGCGCAGGCGCAGGCGCAGAGCCGGCAGCTGGCCGCGCTGCTCCGGCACGCGCAGCGCCATTCGCCGTTCTGGCGGGAACGGCTCGCCCCGTTCGACAAGGCGATGCGGCTCCACGACCTGCCGGTGCTGTCCCGGGCCGACCTCCAGGCCCGCGCCGACGAGATCCGGTGCGAAAAGGGCACGCCGCTGCCGCTCGGCACGGCAACCTTCACGGCGCAGACCTCGGGCTCCACCGGCACGCCGGTGAGAGTGACCAAGAGCGCGCCGCTCTACAACATCCTCTATCAGGCCCAGGCGCTGCGGCATCAGGCCTGGCACAAGATGGACACCAATCTCGACGCCATCGCCATCCGCGACGCCCAGGACGGCGTCCGCGACAAGCCCTGGGGCTTGGTGCCCGCCGAAACCGGGTCCAGGGCGCGGTGCTTCGTCATGAACATGATCGAGCACCCGGCGGAAGACATCTGGAAATGGCTGCGGACGCTGAAGGCGCCCTATCTGACCACCACCGCGGCCATGGTCCTGCGCCTCGCCGAACTGGCCGCGGCGGACCGGGACCACGGCTTCCGGCTCGACGCCGTCATGACCTTCGGCGAGGTGGTCCGGCCCGAGCACCGCCGCGCCGCGCGCGAGGCGTTCGGCGCCCGCATCGTCGACCGGTACTCGTCCGAGGAAGTGGGCTGGATGGCGTTCCAGTGCCCCAGGCACGACCACTACCACGCCCTGTCGGCGACGACGCTGGTCGAGGTGGTGGACGACGACGACCGGCCGGTCGCGCCGGGCGAGGAAGGGCGCGTGCTGGTGACCTCCATGCACAGCTACGCCATGCCCATCATCCGCTACGACATCGGCGACCGGGCGGTGGCCGGCGAGCCGTGCGACTGCGGCATCCGGCTGCCGGTCATCAAGGAGATCCTGGGCCGCGAGCGCAGCTTCGTCATGCTGCCCGACGGCAGCACGAGACTGGCGCGCCTGACCGGCGAATACTGGCGCGAGATCGCGCCCGTGCGCGAATACCGCGTGGTGCAGTACCGCGACGGCGAGATCGAAGGCTTCGTGACGACGGAGCGCCCGCCCTCGGCCGAGGAGATCCAGGCCATGGAGGCCATGCTGCGCGACAGGCTCCACCCGTCGCTGAAGGTGCGGGTGACGCCGGTGGAGCGGATCGACTGGAACTCGCGCTGGAAACGCCTGGACATCGCCCGCGTCGACCACCTGAGGGGCGAGGCGCCGTGAAACGCCCGCGCCCTGAAACGCCGGCGCTCCTCAACGCATGGCGGCCCGCGTCATCTCGAACAGTTCGGCGCGGATGATCTTGCCCTGCTCGTTGCGCGGGATGCGGGGAAGGATCACGACCTGTCGCGGGCCGAAATGGCCCAGCCACTCGCGGGCGTAGTCGCGCAGATCCGTCCCGGTCGCATGGGCGCCGTCGAAAAGCGCGACCGCACAGACCGGTATGTCCTGATGCACCGGGTCACGCACGGCGAAGCTGGCCGCGTCGCGGACCGCCGGGTGGCGCACCATGCATTCCTCGATCTCGACCGGATAGATGTTGATGCCATCGAAGATCATCACGCCGTCCGAGCGGCCGTAGTGGATGAGAGCGCCCTTGTCGGTCAGCTTGGCCATGTCGCCGGGATAGAACCAGCCGTCGACGAACGCCTTCGCGGTGGCCTCCTCGTCGTTCAGGTAACCATCGACGGCGCCGGCGCTGCGGACCCGGACCCGTCCGACGGCGCCGGCCGGCACCGCCCGGCCGTGCTCGTCGACGATCTGCAATTCCACGCCCGGCACGGGACGGCCCACGCCGCTGTCGGCCTCGTAGACCTCGGGCGACAGCGCCCGGGAGATATAGTGGCACTCGTTGGTGCCGTAGGAGACCTGCAAGGTCTCGTTCATGCCGCGCCGGACGCGCCGCCTGAGGTCGCCCGAGACGGTCGATCCGCCGATCACCACCATGTCGAGGAAACCGAACGCATTTTCCGCGTCCGGCCCCAACCGCGCCAGCACCTGCTCGGCATCGAAGACGGACGCCCGAAGCACGGTCACCCGCTTGCCGGTCAGATACGCCCCGAAATCCCGCGCCTGGCGATTCATCATGACGAAGCACGCGCCGGTCTCGATGGCGTAGAACAGCCGGCCGATGATGGTCGAGAAGCTCAGATGGGACATGCACAGAAGCCTGGTCCCGGGCTTGAACATCGGGTCGAGCCGGGCGCTGTGGCACCGTGCCCTGATGTGGTCGTGATGGACGGGAATGACCTTGCGCTTCCCCGTCGAGCCGGACCCCGCGGCGAACATCCACGGCCCCTTCGGATAGGGATCGAGTATCCCCGGGTCGACCTTCCCGCCGGCCGCGACCCGCGCCAGGTCGAAGACCACCGTGCGGGAAAGGATCGCGGCATCCGCGTCCCGGCGATCGACCAGCAGCACGGACGAGCCGCACGAGGCGGCCCAGTCGGCCTGTTGCAGGACGGGCGCCGACCGGGGAACGCAGATGAACGGCGCGCCCAGCCTGGTGAGCCCGAGGATGGCCAGGGCGAGGGAAAGCTCTCCCGTGCAGCGCAGCGTGACCACCATGTCCTTCCTGATGCCGCTGTCGTACAGGAACTGGGCGCTGTTCCACGCCAGCGCATCCAGGTCCCGGTAGTTGATGGCGCCGCCGGGATGGACCAGCGCCTCCGCCGTGGGATTGAAGCGCGCCTGATCCAGCAGGCTGACGGTGATGTTGAGCGCGCGCTTGTGCATGCCGTTCAACGGTCGACCGGTCGCGGGCCGGGCTGGGAATACCGCTCCAGCACGGCGATGAAATCCGCCGTCAGGGCGGCCGCGCGGCGGGTCCCGGTGTCGATGTGGACCTCGGTGCCCAGGCAGGTGGCGGCGCAGACCTCGCCCACGAACAGGCCCTGGCCGAGGGTGAACGAACGCGCCCCGACATGGGTCACCCGGGTGCCGATCCGCACGTCGTCGCGCAGGTGGATCTCGGCGAGGTAGCGCACATGCAGGTCGCCCAGCACGAAGCCGCTGCCGGGCCGCCGGGCCAGCTTGCCCATCACCGCGTCCCGGGCGGATTCGAAGAAGGTGACGATGACCGCGTGGTTGACGTGGCCCATCATGTCCAGGTCCCGGTAGCGCACCTGGACCGGCGTCCACAGCTCGAACGAGGCGCGCTCCTTCAGGCTCGAATGATCGCTCACGGCATCTCCTACTGCTTCAGGATCAGGGCGTCGCCGTCGACCTGATAGCCCTTCAGGCGGTTGAGGAAGCTCATGCCGAGCAGCGAGATCTGCATGTCGCCCTCGACCACCGTCGCCTCGACATAGCGCACGTCGATGGGGCCGATGGCCAGGCTGTCGAGGGTGACGGGAGCGCCGCGCGCCAGGCCGTTCGCGGTGCTCATGACCTGGGTGAAGTCGCGCTCGGCCGGGCTGAGGCCGATGCGCCGGGCGTCGGCGCGGCTGAGCGCCACCACGCTCGCGCCGGTGTCGACCATGAACATCACCTTCTTGCCCTCGACCTCGGCCTCGGCGAAGAAGTGCCCACCCCGGGCATAGAGGGTGACCGTGCGCCCGCCCGCCGTGGCCGTCGCCACGCCCTGGGCCGGCATGGCGTTGCCCATCACCCTGTCGCGCGCCAGGCCCAGCTCGCCGCGGAACGAATAGAGCAGCGCGACGCCGGCGGCGATGGCGCCCCACATGGCCACGTAGCGCAGCGTGCGGCCGATGTTCTCGCTGAACATGCCGCCCGCGCCCAGCACCACGACGGCCAGCAGCGCCAGCAGGTAGATCAGCCGCATGGGATCGCCCTGCAGCCCGGGCGCGTTGGGGAACATGACGATCAGGCCGACCACGAGGCCGACGATCGCCGCGCCGAAGATCATGGTCCAGAAGCACCCGCCCCGGCCGCCGCCCCCTTCGCCCCGATCTGCCATGCTACTCCCTGCCGAACACCAGCATGATGTTACCCGGCATATGGAAGTAGAGGCCATAGCCTGAATTGACGAACAGCATCCCGTTGGCGGTGATCGGGCCGGACGAGCCGCCCAGCGAGCCGCCGTGCCCCTCCTCGCCCGAGACGGTCGTCACCGCGGGCGCGGTGTCGTACTGCCAGACGATCCGGCCGGTGGCGGCGTCGTGGACGCGCAGCACGCCGTCCATCGAGCCGGCCAGCACCACGCCCGGCGCGGCGGTCAGCACCTGCGAGATGCCGGCATGGCAGAATTCGCGGCCCGCGCAGCCGGCGCCCGTATAGGACTGCTTCCAGACGAATTGCCCGGTCTTCATGTCCAGCGCGTAGAGGCCGGGGCGCCCTTCCTCGTCATAGGTGCGGCCGTCGGGCGCGTCGTTGATGCCCACATAGAGCGTGTCGCCCTCGGCCGCCATGCCGAAATGCACGCCGCCCTGGATGGCGCCGCGCCCGACCTTGTTCTGCCAGACGACCTTGCCCGTGCCGGGATCGACCGCGTGGACCATGCCCGACTTCTGGCCGCCGATCACCAACTCGCGCCCGTCGCTCAGGGTCACCAGCAGGGTGGCGGCGCCGAAATCGAAATCGGGGCCGTTCTCCTTGGGGCAGTTGTCGTCGTGCACGGTGTCGCAGGCGCCGTTCCAGGCGTCGCCCGCCGTGCCCTGGTGGACCCACTTCACCTTGCCCGTGTCCATGTCGACGGCGAACATGGCGTCGCTGGTGCCGGTGGCCGGCGACGACAGGTTCTCGGCGGTGCCGAAATAGACCTGGCGCCGCTTCGCGTCGATGGCCGGGGCGTTCCAGACGGCGGCGCCCGATGGACCATAATTGTCGGTGCCCGAACGGTTCTTGCCGGTCAGCCTGGGCTCCTCGGCGACGGTGAATGTCTGCCAGACGCGCCTGCCCGTGGCCGCGTCATAGGCGACCACCGAGCCGCGGAACTTGCAGCATTCGTATTTGGGATCGGTGGGCGGGCCGGTCTCCAGCGAGGACACGGGCACGAACAGCCGCCCTTCGTGCAGCGACGGGCTGCCGGTGATGGTGGCGTTGGGATGATCGTCGGGCCGGTCGCGCCAGATCAGCGCGCCGGTGCGCAGGTCGATGGCGTAGACGTTGCCCAGGATGTCGCCGAAGAAGGCGCGCGGCCGGGCCGCCTCGTCGCCCTTCTTCCAGGGCTCGATGACGATGGCGGTGCGCACCTCGCCCGACGCCTCGAACGTCCAGCGCAGACAGCCGGTCCGCTGCTCGAGCGCATAGACCTTGCCGTTCTGGGCGCCCACATGGACCGCGCCGCCCGCCAGGCTGGGCTGAGACCGCGCCCGGTTGGCGCCCGGATAGGCGAAGGCCCATTTCAGCTTCAGCGCGGGATAGTCGTCCCGGGCGAGCGGCCGCGACGCGGCGGGAACCAGCCGGGTGTTCCCGGGCGTGAGCCCCCAATTGCCGCCGACCGGCAGATCCGCCACATCGAATACAGACCTGTCTGCATCGCACTTGGGCGGCTCCTTCAGCCTGGCCTCGCCCATCTTCTTGCCGGAGAGATATTCCGACACCTGGATCTTCTGTTCGTCGCTGAGGCCGGCGGCGTTCTCCTTCATCACGCCGGTGGTCAGCGCGCGCAGGATCGACTCGGGCGTCATCATGGAGATCATGGATTCGTGCGGCGCCTTGGGCATCCCGCCTTCGTGGCACGACGCGCAGCTATCCAGGTAGATCTGGTGTCCCGGCAGCGCGGCGCGGGCGCGGCGCGCCTCGGCCAGGCGCTCCATGCTCTCGCTGGCGCTCCGGTCGACGCCGAAGGCCGGCTCGTCCGCGCCGGGCTTCGCGGCGTCGGTAGTGCTGGTGTCCTTGCCTTCGCCGCATCCGGCAAGCGCAAGCATGGTGATCGCGGCCACCGCCGCGAACCGGCTCGTCCAGTTCATGCGCATTCTCCCCATTCGGGCGCAGCGTGCCACGCGCGCCGGGGGCGACGCAAGCCGCCGCCGCGCCTGTCAGGCGAAGGAAATCCCTTCGTCGGCCAGCGGGAGCTTGCGGTGGCGCTTGCCGCCGGCGGCGACGATGGCGTTGGCCAGCGCCGGGGCGAGCGGCGGCACGCCCGGCTCGGTGACGCCGCCGATCGGGCCGCTTTCCATGATGTGCACCGACACCGGCGGGACGTGCTTCATCAGCGCCATCCTGTAGCCGTCGAAATCCCGCTGCACCGCGCCGCCGTCCTTGATGTCGATGCGGCCGAACATGGCCGCCGTCAGCGCGAAGACCATGCCGCCTTCGACCTGCGCCTCGATGCCGCGCGGATTGACCGCCAGCCCGCAATCGATCACGGCGGTCAGCTTCACCAGTTTGATGGTCGCCGGCGACGGCATGGACAGTTCGACCACCTGGGCGCA
>CAZVVC010000174.1:0-8002 GCA_964630425.1 uncultured Bifidobacterium sp.
CGCCCCGTCCCGCGTCGTTGATGATGCCGGGCAGGAACGGCACCCACGCGCCCGACATCAGCGCGAAATCGACGATCTCCAGGAACAGGGTGTCGTCGAGGGTGACCTTCAGCATCCGCGTGCCGCCCGGCTCCCTGAGGTCGAGCGCGGCGGGCGCCTCGCGCAGGCGGGTGACCGCCATGCGCATGTCGTCGGCCAGGTCCGGATAGGCGCTGGCGCAGGGGCGCTGGGCCGCGCAATCGGCATAGAGCAGGTCCAGCCCGCGTTGCAGGTTGCCGAAGCGGGCCGCGAGGAACGCCTCGTCGGGCGGATTGACCGAATCGAGCACCGCCGCATGGACGCCGTCCGCGTCGCGGCGCATCAGCTCCAGCGCCGGGCGCGTGCCGTAGGACACGGCATGGACCGTCCAGGATTTCAGCTTCAGGGCGCGGCGCAGCGCGGCGAGGTCGCCGGCGGTCGCCGCGGTGTCGTAGGCGGACAGGTCGACGCCCTGGCCCGCGAAGCGGTCGCGGCAGGCGCCGACGGCCTCGTGCACCGCGGCGCGCTGGGCCGCGGGATCGTCGCTGGGGACCTGCACCGACAGCAGCCACGCGGGATCGCTCAGGACGTCGCAGCGCAGGAACGGCCTGGCCATGCCCGCGCCGCGCATGTCGATCAGGACGTGGTCCCGGTCGCGCGCCCAGGCGACGCGGTCGAGGAAGCGGACCCAGTCGCCGATCTGCGCCGTGTCGGCGATGCCGGCGGGCTGGCCCGGGCCGCCCATCAGGTGCAGCACCGGCGGCTCGCCGGGCGGCGTCGACGGGCTGCGCAGCACGACGACGGGCAGCTCGACGTTCCGGTTGCTGGCCGTGCCCCGGCTCTCGGGCGTGGTGAAGCGATAGCATTCGGCGGTGCGCGAGGCCGGCGTCTCGAACCAGCACCGCACCGTGGCCAGCGCGTCGTCCGGCCGGTTCATGCCGCGCAGCAGCCACAGCGCGCCGTAGCCCGCGGCGAGCACCAGCGCCGCGGCGAGCAGGGCCCGCGCCAGGGTCAACGATCAGCTCTCGTCACGCAGGATGTCCTTGAGCCCCGCGGCGTTCACCACATGCAGGTCGTGCTGGGCGAAGGGGAAGCGGATGCCGGCGGCATGGAACCTGTCCCAGATCTTCAGCCGCACCGCGCTCTGCACGTTGGTGACGCCGTTCTGCGGGTCCTCGATCCAGAACCGCAGCTCCAGGATCACCGCGCTGTCGCTGAAATCCAGCAGCATGCACAGCGGCGCCGGCGTCTCCAGCACCCGCTGGGTCTCCTTGGCCGACTCCACGCACAGCTGCCGCGCCAGGTTGATGTCGCTGTCGTAGGACACGCGGATCTTCACGTGCTGGCGCACCAGCCGGTTGGAATGGGACCAGTTGACCACCGGCTGGGTGACGATGTCCTCGTTGGGGATGAGGATCTCGGTGCCGTCGCGGGTGATGACCGAGGTGTACCGGGTCGCCAGCTTGTTGATCCAGCCGTAGGTGCCCTGGATCTCGATCACGTCGCCCGGCTTGATGGAGCGGTCGAGCAGCAGGATCACGCCGCTGAACAGGTTCGAGGTGACCCGTTGCAGGCCGAAGCCGACCGCCACGGCGAGCGCGCCGCCGAAGAAGGCGAAGACGGTGAGGTCGAGCCCGGCCGCCCCCAGGCCGACCACGATGGCGATGGACACCAGGGCGAACCGGGCGATCTTGGTCAGCAGCAGCTGGGCCGAGCTGTTGAAGCTCTGCGCCCGCGCCAGCCGCTGCTCGACGAATTGCGAGGCGATCAGCGCCATCCAGACGAAGATCACCAGCGCCAGCACGGCGATCAGCACGCTGCGCAGCGACAGGACCTTGCCCTTGCCCATGGGAATGGCCGCCTGCTCCAGCAGGATCATGGTCTGGTCGAGGATGCCAAGGATGTTCAGCGCGGCGACCGACCAGGCGACCACGGCGATCAGCCGGGCCATCACCGGGTTGCGCACCGGCGCCGTGAACAGGCGGATCAGCAGCCAGGCGGCGAGCAGGTTGATGCTGATCCTCAGCGCCACGTGATCCAGGGGCATCGCCTTGGCCAGTTGCAGCAGGACGAGTTGCAGCGCCAGCCAGATCGCCGGGGTGATCAGCAGCAGCATGACGACGCGCGTGCGCTCGGCGGCCGACACCTGGAGCGGCCGCGCCGCGATCCAGGCCTTCAGCGGCCGGGCGAGGAAGCGCGCGATGAAGAAGGTCAGGCCGACCGCCAGGATCTGCGCCAGGCTGGTCAGCGTCAGGACGTGGGTGACGGTCCAGTCCACCGCGAAGGCGAGCGAGTTCTCGATATCCCGGATGGTCTCCGACAGGTCCATGCCGCCAGCTTATCGCCTTGCCAGGAAAAAGTCTTTCAGCAGCCGCGCCGCCTCGCTCTCGCCGATGCCGCCATAGACCTCGGGCGCATGGTGGCAGGTGGCCTGGGCGAAGATGCGCGGGCCGTTGTCGACGCCGCCGCCCTTGGGATCGGCCGCGCCGTAATAGAGGCGCCGGATGCGCGCGAGTGCCACGGCCTGCGCGCACATGGGGCACGGCTCCAGCGTCACGTAGAGATCGCAGCCGGTCAGCCGCTCGCTGGAAAGCGCCGTCGCGCCGGCGCGGATCACCTGTATCTCGGCATGGGCGGTGGGATCGCGCAGCTCCAGGACGCGGTTGCCGTCGCGCGCCAGCACGGCGGCGCCCGACACCAGCACCGCGCCCACGGGCACCTCGCCCCGCGCGGCGGCCGCGGCGGCTTCCTCCAGCGCCATCTGCATGAACGGGTTGCGCATGGCGGGACCATGAGGAAAGCGGCGGGCAGCGTCAAGCATGGCGCAGCTTGGCTGGGCCTGCTTTTGTTCCATGCTCGCTGCGTGTCCATCGAGACGATTTTCGGGTCGCGCCCCTTGCGGATCATTACCGCCTGTCCTTGCTCTAGCACATGTCCCGTTGCTCACGAAGGACCGGCGTCTCGCCGCCTCCACCGGCCACCATGCGCGTATCGAGCTGGTCTGAAATCTCGCCACCCCATTTCCCCCGCGGCGGTTCCGCACTATGGTGCGCGCCATGACGGAACAACCCAAAGAGGGCGAGCGGATCGCCAAGGTGCTGGCGCGGGCGGGCGTGGCGTCGCGCCGGGGCGCCGAGGCCATGATCGAGGCGCGCCGGGTCGCGGTGGACGGCCGGACGCTGGAGAGCCCGGCGTTCAACGTCACGCCGGGCCAGACGATCACCGTGGACGGCAAGCCCATCGCGGCGGCCGAGCCGACGCGGCTGTGGCTCTACCACAAGCCGACCGGCCTGCTGACCAGCCACAAGGATCCCAGGGGCCGCAACACGGTGTTCGAGAACCTGCCCAAGGACATGCCGCGGGTGATCTCGGTCGGCCGGCTCGACATCAATTCGGAAGGGCTGCTGCTGCTCACCAATGACGGCGAGCTGGCGCGCCATCTGGAAAGCCCCCGCACCGGATGGAAGCGCAAGTACCGGGCGCGCGCCTGGGGCGAACCCGATGAGCGCAAGCTGGAGGCGCTGCGCAAGGGCGTGACTGTCGACGGGGTGAAATACGCCCCGGCCGAGATCGAGGTGGAAAGCCGCAAGGCCTCGAACGTATGGCTCGCCATCGGCATCCGCGAGGGCAAGAACCGCGAGGTGCGCAAGCTGCTGGCCCATGCCGGCTTGCAGGTGAGCCGGCTGATCCGCGTCGCCTACGGGCCGTTCCAGCTCGGCACCCTCGAGCGCGGCGAGGTGCGCGAGGTCTCGCGCCCGGTGCTGCGCACCCAGCTCGGCGCGGCCTTCCCGCTGAAGACGAAATGACGGCCGGCGCGGCGGCCTCTCCCTCGCCCCGCCCTCTCCTTCGAGGGGAGAAGGGCGCAGGCCCGTGCAGCGGCCGGACGAGGGGGCGCCACCCGCGCGCCGCGCGCTGATGCGCATCGTCGGCGGCCGCTGGCGCGGTCACCGGCTGAAGACGCCGGGCGACGAACGGGTGCGCCCGACCACGGACCGGGTCCGCGAATCCCTGTTCAACATCCTGATGCACCGCGACCCGCCGGTGCTGCCGGGCGCCGTGGTGCTCGACCTGTTCGCCGGCACGGGCGCGCTGGGGCTTGAGGCGCTGTCGCGCGGCGCGGCGCGGGCGGTGTTCGTGGACAGTGACGCGCGCTCGCTGGCGCTGGTGCGCGAGAACGTCGCGGCGCTGAAGGCCGAGGCGCTGTGCCGCATGGTCCGGGCCGACGCCACCCGCCTGCCGCCCACGGCGCTGGCCGCGACGCTGGTCTTCCTCGACGCGCCCTATGGGCGCTCGCTGGTCGCGCCGGCGTTGGCCTCGGCGGCGGCGGGCGGCTGGCTGGCGCCGGGCGCCGTCGCCGTCGTCGAGACGCCCGCGGACGAGGAGGTCGCCCTGCCCGAGGGGTTCGCCGCGCCCGACGAACGCGTCTATGGCGGCACCAAACTTCTTTGCACGGTGTATGGACCTTAACCGGCCTCCGGGCGTTGTTGCCCGGCGCAACTTCCGTTAGGCTGGTGGGATATTCTTCTTGGGCAAACTTTTTGATCGAACAGGGCCGGTGCAAATGACAGAGCGCGCGACGCTCCGGGCAATCTATGAGGCTGTCCGCTATCTGGAAAAGGACGCCGAACTGGTGGGCGCGGACAGCGTCGCCATGTATCTGCGCCTGGCGGCGATCGAGGCCGACAGCCTGATCCGCATGAAGGAAACCGACGCAAAGGCCCCGAAGCGCCGCCGGTCAGCGCCGCCCGAATAGCCGCTCGATATCCTTCAGCTTCAGCTCCACATAGGTGGGCCGGCCGTGGTTGCACTGGCCGGAATGAGGCGTCGCCTCCATCTCGCGCATCAGCGCGTTCATCTCGGTCACGGTCAGCCGCCGTCCGGCGCGCACGCTGCCGTGGCAGGCCATCGTCGAGCACACGTCCTCCAGCCGCTCCTTCAGGGTCAGCGCCTCGTCCAGCTCGGCGAGGTCGTCGGCCAGGTCGCGCACCAGCCCCCTGATATCGCAGTCGCCCAGCAGCGCGGGCACCTCGCGCACGACGACGGCGCCCGCGCCGAACGGCTCCAGCGCCAGGCCCAGCTCGGCCAGTTCGTGGGCGCGGTCCGCGAGGTTCGAGGCGGCGACCGGATCCAGCTCGATCACCTCGGGCAGCAGCAGCATCTGGCGGGCGACGCCGCTGCCGGTCAGCGCCTTCTTCATCCGTTCATAGACCAGCCGCTCGTGGGCGGCGTGCTGGTCGACGATGACGAGGCCGTCCTCGGTCTGCGAGATGATGTAGGTCTCGTGCAGCTGCCCCCGCGCCGCGCCCAGCGGATACTGGACCGGCGGCTCGGCGGGCTCGGCCGCCGGCGCGTGCGGGGCGCTCTCGACCCGCGCCGAAGGCATGTCCGCGTAGGCGAAGCCGGCCTGCGCGGGTTCGCCGAAGCCGGCGGGCGCGGACAGCGGCCGGTGGAACTCGGCGAAGGCCGCGCTCGGCCGGAAGGGTTCGGCCTCGCGGCGGATGGCGCCCAGCGCGGCGGCGCCCACCGTGGTCGAGGCCTGGTGGCCCGCGGCGGCCAGCGCGTTGCGCAGCGCGCCGACGATCAGGCCGCGCACCACGCCCGAATCCTTGAACCGCACCTCGGCCTTGGCCGGGTGCACGTTCACGTCCACGTCCTCGGGATGGGCCTCGAGAAACAGCGCCAGCACCGGATGCCGGTCGCGCGCCAGATAGTCCATGTAGGCGCCGCGCACCGCGCCCACGAACAGCTTGTCGCGCACCGCCCTGCCGTTGACGAACAGATATTGCTGCTGGCCGTTGCCCCGGTTGTAGGTGGGCACGCCGGCGAAGCCCTTCAGCCGGAAATCGCGGCGCTCGGCGTCGATGGGAATGGTGTTGTCGGCGAAGTCGGCGCCCAGCAGCGCCGACAGGCGGGCGAGCAGGCGCGCGTCGAACAGGTCGCCGGGCGCGGGCGGCACCCGCAGCACCACCCGGCCGTCATGGGTCAGGGTGAAGCCCACCTCGGGATTGGCCATGGCGAGGCGGCGCATCATCTCCAGCGCGTGGTTCAGCTCGGTGCGCTCGCCCTTCAGGAACTTCAGGCGCGCCGGCGTGGCATAGAACAGGTCGCGGATCTCGACCTTGGTGCCCGGGTTCATGGCGGCCGGCTTGACCGGCAGCTTGCGGCCGCCGTCGATGCCGATCTGCCAGCCTTCGGCGGCGCCCCGCGCCCGGCTGGAGATGGTCATGCGGCTGACCGCGCCGATGGACGGCAGCGCCTCGCCGCGAAAGCCCAGATAGGCCACGTTCAGCAGGTCGTCGTCGGGCAGCTTGGAGGTGGCGTGGCGCTCGATGCACAGCTCCAGGTCGGGCCGCGCCATGCCCATGCCGTCGTCGGTCACGCCGATATAGCCGATGCCGCCGCCGGCCAGCACCACGTCCACATGGCGCGCGCCGGCGTCGATGGCGTTCTCGACCAGCTCCTTGATGGCGCTCGCCGGCCGCTCCACCACCTCTCCCGCGGCGATGCGGTTGACGGTGGTCTCGGGCAGGAGGCGGATGCTCATGAGGACTGGAGATATTCCCGTGTGAGGATCTTGGCCAGCTCGACGGCGGGCTGGTCGAAGGGGTCGACCCCAAGGATATCGCCGATGATGATGGTTTCCAGCATGAAGTGCATGAGCAGCGCGCCCACCGCCTTCTCGTCGGCGCGCGGCACATGGATGTGGCGCACCGGATGGCCCTTGCGGATCAGCACGTCCATGCTGGCCCGCGCCTGCGCCGCGACGATGTCGCCGATGGCGCGCCCGGCCATGAACGACAGCGCCTTGTCCTGCGCCAGGTCGGCGGGCACCACCGGGCCGGTGCCGGCGATGTCGGCGGTGATCACCGTCACCAGCTTGTCGTCGGGGCCGTCCACCAGGAGCTGCTGCATGGAATGCTGGTCCACCGGCCCCAGCGCGGCCAGCGGCGTCAGCCCCTTGCCGTCCTTGCCGACGCTTTCCGACAGCAGCTGGCGATACCAGTGCCCGACCCGCTCCAGCCGGCCCACATAGGGCATCATGACCAGCGTGGTCACGCCGCGCTCCTCGGCCAGCGCGCCGATGGCGGCGGCGCCCAGCGCCGGACCCGATTCGTCGGACGTCAGCACCTCGCGCAGCACGGCGGCGGCGCCGGCGCGGATCGCCCAGGGATCGAGGCCGGCCAGCGTCGCGGGCAGCAGGCCGACGCAGGACAGCACCGAATAGCGGCCGCCCAGGTCCGGATCGTGGTCGAGGATCGGAATGGACCAGGCCGCCGCCATGTCGCGCAGGGCGCTGGCGCCGGGCTGGACGATGGCGATGACCCGCGCGCCCACTTCCTCGTCCATGCCGCGCGCCCGGTAGGCGTCCAGCAGCACCAGGAACTGGGCCAGCGTCTCGGGCGTGCCGCCCGATTTGGAGACGACGATGAAGCTGGTGTCGAGGAAGTCGATCCCGGTGAGCAGCTCGGTCAGCGACTGGGGATCGAGATTGTCGGCGAACTCGATCGACGGCTTGCGCCCGCGCGGCGCCAGGGTGGTCAGCGTCTGGCCGCCCAGGCTCGATCCGCCGATGCCCAGCACCACGATATGGCCGCTCTGGCGCGCCATCAGCCCGGCGATGTCGCTCAGGCTCAGCAGGTCGGCGGTGTCCTCGGGCAGGCGCAGCAGCGGCAGCGAGCGGTCCTCATAGGCCTTGCGGATGCGCGCGACGCCCGCGGCGGCCTTGCCGCGCGCCCTGTCGAAGGCGGCCCGGCTGGCGCCGTTGCGGCCGATGGCGGTTTCGAAGCAGGCGTCGAGGCTCTGGGTCAGGGGCCTCATGGCTGGGCGGTCTCCGGCTGGGCTGTCTCCGGTCGGGCGTCCAGTCCGGCGGGCTGGCCCACGATCACCCAGAACAGCCCCCGCGGGTCCCGCCGCCGCTTCGCCCCCCGCGCCACGTCCTCGCGCGTGCCCGCCCCGATCTAGGCGTTGCGCTTGTTGACGTAAT
>CAZVVC010000175.1:0-7922 GCA_964630425.1 uncultured Bifidobacterium sp.
CGATGTCCCTGTTGTCGTAGCGGATCACGCGGAAGCCCTGCCCCGCCAGCATGTCGCAGAACTGGTCCGGCCAGAGCAGCAGCTGGGCGCCGAGCCCCATGATCAGCAGGATGGCGGGATCGTCCGCCTTGCCGCGCTCGTCATATTCGATGGTCAGACCGTTGGCCTCGAGTCGTGGCATGGCGCGCTCCTCCGCTTGTCGGCGCAGCATCGCACGCCGGTAAGGCGAATGAAAAGGCCATCCGGGGGGCAAAAGGGACGCCGCACCACCCCACACCGGAAGCCCTGAGGAGCGGCGCAGCCGCGTCGCGAAGGGCGGGATGCCGCGCGTCACGTTGCCCGGGCTTCGCGACGGCCCCTGCGGGCCTCCTCAGCCCTCTCGGTTATTGGGTGGCTTGGGTGGGTGGGGAAGTGTTTGCCACCCTCCGTGAAAGTCCCGCCCCATCCCCACCAACGAAAAGGGCGCCCGGCGAGGCCGGACGCCCTTTCCCTGTCGATGGACCGCCGGTTATTCGGTGGCCGCCGGCGCCGGCGCGTCGGACTTGTCGCCGCGATGGCCGCGGTGGCCACGATGGCCGTCCTTGCCGCGCCACTTCATCTCGTCGGCGGTGATCTTGCCGTCCTTGTTCTTGTCCATCTTGTCGAACATGCCGGCACCGCCGAACTCGTCCGCCGTCACCTTGCCGTCCTTGTTGGCGTCGAGGCGCTCATACATGCGCTTCTCGCGCTCGGCCTGGCGCTCGGCGGCCTTCTTCTCGTGATAGGCCTTCAGCTCGGCCTGGGTGACGTTGCCGTCCCTGTCGGCGTCCGCGGCGGCGAAGTCCGCGGCGCGCTTGGCCTCGAACTCCTCCTTGCTGACCGCACCGTCCTTGTCGGTGTCGAGCTTCTCGAGCATCCGCCCGTGGCCCCAGCCGTGATGGCCATGACCGCGGCCGTTGTCGGAACCGGCGGCGGCGGTGCCGATGCCGGCGATCGCGCCGGAAGTGAGGGCCATGCCGGCCACCAGCGCGGTAATCAGGACTTTGTTCGCCATGTGTCTCTCTCCGTGAACGTCTGCACTAGACAAAGGCTTTAACGGGAGCGGGACGAAAACCCTTCGCGGCGATTTTTCAGGCGCCCGGATCCTCGGCGATCCGCACGAGCTGCTTGCCCACGTTGCGGCCCATGAACTGGCCCAGCGCGGCATCGGGATAGGCGTCGAACCCCTCCGCGATATCCAGCACTTCCCTGATCTCGCCCGCCTTCATCAGCGCCGCCAGCCGCTTCACGCCCTCGCCGAAGCGGGCCACGTAATCGAAGAAGAAGAAGCCCGACATGGTACACGCCCGCATGGCCAGCGCCATGTGGTTCTGCAACCCCGGCCCCGGCGCGTTGTAGGTGGCGATGCCGCCGCAGATGACGATGCGGCCGCCATGCGCCATGTTGGCCAGCGCCGCGTCGAGGATGCCGCCGCCCACATTGTCGAAGAACACGTCGATGCCCTCGGGCGCCAGCGCCGCCATGCGCGCGGGCACGTCCCCGGCCTTGTAGTCGATGGCCGCGTCGAACCCCAGCTCACCGGTCAGCAGCGCGCATTTGCGCGGCCCGCCGGCGATGCCGATCACCCGCGCGCCCGACAGCCGGGCCAGCTGGCCCGCCACGCTGCCGATGGCGCCCGCCGCGCCCGAGACGACGACCGTGTCGCCCGGCCTCACATGGGCGAAGTCGCCCATGCCGAAATAGGCGCACAGCCCGTTCATGCCCAGCGTCGCGAGACCGGACGCCAGGCCGAAGCCGTCCGGGACGCGCTGCAACGGCGTGCCGGTACGGTCGAGCGGGCCGGTCGCCACATAGTCGGCGAATTCCATGAAGCCGGTGACGGCATCGCCCGGTTTGAAGTCCGGGTGCCGCGATTTCACCACGCGGCCGGCGACGCCGCCGCACATGGGCTGGCCGACGGGGATCGCCCTGAAGCGCTCCTCCAGCCCCTTCACCCAGGCATGGTTCATGGGATCGCAGGAGAAATAGACGCTGCGGACCAGCACCTCGCCCTCGCCCGGCTCCGGCACCGCCGCCTCGCGATACTCGAACTGATCGCGGGTCAGGCCGAGCCCGTTGCCGCCCGCCGCATCCGCCACCACCCATTGCCGGTTCAATGCCGTCATCGTCTTCCTCCCCTGGTTTGTGGAGGACGGTACTACATTAAACGGCTGTCGAAAAACATCTCGCGCGGCGGGATCGCCGGCCACGGTGACCGCCACCCTGAACCGCAGGCACCAGTTGCGAGCGGTTCGCACGCTGTGCTATGGCCCTGCGTCATGTCCGACAACGCCACCGCCCTGTCCCGCCTGCTGCTCGCCGAGCGTCCCTCGCTCATCCGGCTCGCGCAGCGCATCGTCGGGAGCGCGCCGGCGGCCGAGGACGTGACGCAGAGCCTGTGGCTCAAGGTGCAGCGGATCGCGGACGAACCGCCCATCCTCAACAAGCGGGCGTTCCTGTTCCGGCTCGCCTCCAACCTGGCCATCGACCACGTCCGTTCGGAAAGCAGCCGCGCGGGCATACAGACCAAGGCCCGGGCCTATCTGTGGGCCGAGCTGGAGCGGCCCTCGCCGGAACAGGCGGCCATCGCCCAGGATGAGCTGGCCCGCGTGCTGCGCGCCGCCGAAACGCTGCCCGAGCCGACCAGGGGAATTTTCCGGCTGCGCCGCTTCAAGGGCCTCACCCAGGCCGAGGTCGCGGCGCATTACGGCGTCTCCACCACGACCATTGAAAAGCACATGCGGCGCGCCATGACCGCCCTCAGAAAAGCGCGCGACGCCGCGTGAGGGGGATTTATAGTGCGGCAGGGGTTGGGGCGGCCGCATCGGCAAACGTCCTAGACGGCCGAACGCGCCATCGCGGCGCCGGGCGGCATGAGAGAGTCCGATGAACGAGAAGCCTTCCGATCGATCCTCGCTCGCCGAGCAGGCCGAACATTGGGTGGTGCGCCTTGCATCGGGCACGGTCACGTCCCGGGAGATGGCCGCGTTCGAGGCATGGCTCGCCCGCTCGCCGGACCACCGCGCCGCCTTCGACCGCGAGCGCGCCTTGTGGCAGAGCCTCGAAGGCCATGAAGCCGCGTTCGCCAGCGACCCGCAGCCCCTACGCCGCGCCGCCCCCGAGCCGGTCACGCCGCGCCGGTCATGGGCGCGCAGGCATGGCGCGCGGATCGCGCTGGGAGCCGTGGCGGCCTCGCTGGCGCTGGTGCTGGCCGTGCCGGACGCGGCGATCCGGCTGCGCGCCGATGCCGTCGCCGATCTGGGCGAGATCCGCACGCTGGACCTGCCCGACGGCTCGACGGCGATGCTCGACAGCGGCGCGGCCGTGGCGGTGCGTTTCGGCACGAACGAGCGCCGCGTCGAGCTGCTGCGCGGCAGCGCCTGGTTCGACGTGAAGCATGGCGACACGCGCCCGTTCCGCGTCGCCGCGCTGAACGGCGTGACGGAGGACATCGGCACCGCCTTCGAGGTCAGCCGGCAGGGCGAGAGCGTCACGGTCGGCGTCACCGCCGGCGCGGTGCGCGTGTCGTCGCCCGAAACCGGCGGCGGCCGGATCGTCCAGCAGCTCGGCCGGGTCCGCTATGCCGCGGGCGGCCCCGTCGAAAGCCTGGCGCCGGGGACCTCAGCCGCGATGGCCGCATGGCGGCGCGGCCTCATCGTCATCGACAACCGTCCCGTCGCGGACGCCATCGCCGAGGTCGCCCGCTATCGCGGCGGCATGACGTTCACCGTCGCCGACACGTCGGGCAGCGCGCCGGTCAGCGGCGTGTTCCGCACCGACGCGCCCGACGAAGCCCTGCAAACCCTGGCGCGCATGGCCGGCCTGCGCGTCACCACGCTTCCGGCGGGAGTCGCGGTCCTGCGCCGCTGATCCGCTGACGCGTGCGTGGCATGCACCTACGATCTGGCGCACGGCGCCCGATCACTCGGCAGGAGCGGAAACGGGCGCGTGCCGCGAAAGCCGCGCACCCCTCAGGCCCGGCCCGATGCCCGGCCGTCGCTGCTTCGTCCGGATTTATTTTCACGAGGGGTTGGGGGAAGCGTGCCGGCAAACGTCTTAGGCGGCCTTGTTGCTAATGCGGATCATTTTTGCAACGGGCGATGGAGGCGCCGCGCCGTGCGGCGTCCACAGCCATAGGGTTTGCTCATGCACCACGCGCCGTCAGGCCGCCGCCCCGCCAGGGTCACCATGCGGCATCTGTTCCTCGCCACCACCGCCGCCGTCGCGCTCGCCGCGCCCATCGGCGCGGCGCGGGCGCAGGACGCCCCGCCCGGCGCCGCCGCGACGCGCGGCTTCGACATCCCGCCGCAATCGCTGGCCTCGGCGCTCCAGCAGTTCACCGAGCAATCGGGCGTGCAGGTCGGCTACACCGCCGCGTTGGGAACCGGCGTGCAGTCGCCGGGCGTATCGGGCACCCTCGCCGCCGCGGAGGCGCTGTCGCGGCTGCTGACGGGGACGGGCCTGACCTATCGCTTCACGTCGGCCAACGCCGTTGTCCTCGAACGCGCGCCGCAAGCGGGTGACGGCGCGGTCCAGCTCGGGCCGGTGCGCGTCGCGGGAACGGACGGAACGAACCAAGGCGGTTCGATCGCCACCGAAGGCACCGGGTCCTATGCGACGAACCACTCCTCCTTCGGCAAAGGGCAAACGCTCAGGGAACTGCCGCAGACGGTCACGGTGATGACCCAACAGCGCATCCAGGATCAAGGGCTGACGACACTGGACGAAGCGCTGGAGCGCACGCCTGGCCTAACGATTCAGCAATTGGATACCGTGAATTCGGGTTTTTATTCCCGAGGCTTTCCGATCACAAATTTCCAGATCGACGGCAACAGCCCACTATATCGGGATGGCGCGAATTACAACTCTGGCAACAGCATATCGCAATTGGACCTCGCGATGTTCGATAGCGTTGAAGTCTTGCGTGGCTCTGATGCGCTCTACGGCACGTCGGGTGAACCGGGCGGTGCCATAAACCTCGTGCGCAAGAAGCCGACTGACCACTTCCAGCTGAAGGCACAGCTCCATGCGGGAAGCTGGAATAACTATCGCGGCGAGTTGGACGTGGGTGCCCCAATCACCACAAACGGACGTATTCGTGCGCGCCTCGTCGGTGTCTATGAGGATCGGGAATATTTCTACGATTACGGCCAGAGCGACAAACATCTCCTCTACGGGATCGTGGAAGCAGATATCACCGACAGCACCATGCTTACTGTCGGTGGTGATGTCATGCGCCAGGACTATAGTGGATACGATCCTTATGGTCTGCCGCGCTACTCAGATGGCACCGATATCGGCCTGGCACGCAGCTTCTCCCGCGGGGGACCCGATGATCGCTGGTTGAGGAGGAGCAATAAGCAGTTCGTCCGCATCGATCAGATGATCGGAACAGATTGGACGCTGGGTATCGAGGCGTCTCGAGCGGAAAGCAAGGATATCCGCAAGAGTACCGATTGGTTCGGGACAATCGATCCAATCACCTTTACAGGAATGGAAGGCTCTAAGAGGATACTCGATTACGGCGAAACACAGAAAACATTCGATGCCGTCCTGAAAGGATTACTCCATCTGTTCGGTGGAGAACACAGAGTGATACTATGGGATAACATCAATAGGCGAGATAATTCTGCCAAAATCTCAGATCCTTCTGATAATCACTTTATATCTGTCCCCACTATATTTGAATTCGATGCAGCTGACTATATTTACAATGGATCATACAATTTTGGATATGACAGCAGAACAAAGATCACACAGAAAGGGGTTTATGGATCATTTATTGCCCAAATAGCAAATCCTATAAGAGTCATCATCGGAGGAAGATTGATCTGGTATAGATATAACCTTGTCATAAAAAGAATTAATCCAGATACCGGCACCGTCATATCAAATAACACAACAAGATATAATGACAGCGAGATCTTTACGCCCTATCTTGGGATTGTCTACGACATCTCCAGTCAATGGTCCAGCTATGCGAGCTTTTCCGAAACTTACAAATCGCAGGCAAGTAGTCTCAAGGGCCCCCTGCCCGGCACGCCGCTTAATCCCGTCACCGGAAACACATATGAGGTTGGGATCAAAGGCAGCCTGTTCGACAGACGCTTGAATACGACTTTCGCATTGTATCATATCAAGCGCAATGGTGAGGCGGTGCGTGATCCTGCCTATCCACCTACTCCTGGCGACCTCGGCAGCAGTTGCTGTTATCTTGATGACGGCCGCGTCGTCAGCAACGGTATCGATGTCGAGGTGAGCGGCGAAATCGTCGATGGTTGGGAGATACAGGCCGGTTACACGTTCAACGACAACAAGAACAAGGCGAACAGCGGCCGCTACAGCACGGTTACGCCCCGACACTTGTTCAAGCTGTGGACAAGCTACACCTTTCAGGGGGCACTTGATGGCCTGAAATTCGGCGGCGGCATGACCGCGCAAAGTTCGAACTATCGGAAAGGGTCGGTAAGGACGTTCAATCCGAATACTGGGCAATATGATGGCCCTTCAATTCCATTTGAATTCACCGATCCGGGTCATGTTCTAGTCGACCTGTTTATCCAATATCGCCTCAATGAACATTGGTCTGCATCTCTTAACATCAATAATATCCTCAACAAGAAATATTACCAGACTGTAGGATATTCAGACTACGCAAACTTTTACGGCGAACCCCGTAGTTTTCTGCTGACCGTTCGGGCGAACTATTGAGCATCAATTCGGAAATCCACCCAACGGTGGCCGGTGGATGCCAAGGCCGGCGTTTCGCCACGGACATTCGCGGCGGATGCCGGTACGGTGAGCAATGGCGATAAAGGCGGTCTTTTTCGATGTCGGGGAAACGTTGGTGGATGAAACCCGCCAATGATTTTCATGGGCGGACTGGCTTGGCGTCCCGCGCCTTGCGTTCAGCGCCGCGCTCGGCGCGGTCATCGCGCAGAGCCTGCACCATCGGCGGGTGTTCGAATTCTTCGCACCCGGCTTCGACCTGAAGGCGGCCGAGGCGGCGCGGGCGCGTCAGGGGGCCGGCCATGTCATCGAGCCCCGGGACCTCTACCCGGATGCGACCGGGACCCTGCGCGCCCTGAAGGCGGCGGGCTATACGGTCGGCATCGCGGGGAACCAGCCCGAGGAGAGCGAGGCCGCGCTGGCGGCATCCGGCGTCGTCGCGGACCACATCGCGTCGTCGGCGCGGTGGCGGGTCGAGAAGCCGTCGCCTGCCTTCTTCTCGAGGATCATCGAGGTTTCCGGCCACGCCGCCGACGAGATCGCCTATGTGGGCGACCGGCTGGACAACGACGTGCTGCCGGCGAAGCAGGCCGGCCTGCTCGCGGTCTTCCTGGTCCGGGGGCCGTGGGGATATATCCACGCGCGGCGCCCCGAAGCGGCCCAAGCCGATTTGACCATCCATTCCCTCGAAGAACTGCTTCCGGCGCTCGGGAGCCTGTAGGGCCGCTACACCCACCCCTTCGCATGGCGCAGCCTGATTCCGCTGGCATGCAGGGTCGTTTCCCAGAGCGCCTTCAGGGGAAGCAGGCTGTCGACCACGCGCAGGTCGACGCCCCGAGGCGCGAAGGCCGAGGGCAGGTCGGCAAGGGTGTCGCGGCGCAGCGGCGTCACCGCCACCCGGCTGACCCACATGCCCGCATCGTGCAGATCCTCGAAGCTGCCGGTGGGCAGGTCGTAGCGATGTATCGGGGTGCTGGCGAGATCGGCGAGCCGTTCGCGCTCGATATAGGCGGCCGCCCGATAACCGCCCAGCCATGCCATCCTGTCCGCGCCGGTCGTCTGTCCGGTGGCCCATACGAGGATGCGCGGGAGATCGCGGGGGAACAGATACATGAAGTCCACCCGCTCCTCGATGGCCCACACCAACGGGCCATCGAGCCATTCCATGCCGGGCG
>CAZVVC010000176.1:0-7911 GCA_964630425.1 uncultured Bifidobacterium sp.
ATGAAGAAAATATCCGTGAGCGGCGCCACCAGGGCGATGCCGACGACGAACCACCGGGCGAAGCCGAAGGAATCCCCACGGCCCAGCGCCCGGACGGACGCAAGATCGATGCGGCGAAGCACGACCCCCATCAGCGCGAAGCCGAAGAAGATGCCCAGATACCCGAAATTGGCATAGAACTCGATGACCGGCCCCGCGCCGAACGTCGCCGACTGGGAAAACATCAGGCCGGTCTGCTGGGACAGGAACTCGTTGCTGCCCATCTCGGGCTTTCCCGGCCAGAGAAAGCGCGGAATCCACGCGATCAGCGCCAGCACCAGGGACTTGCCGTGCAGCAGCAGGTTCGGATCGAGCGCGTGGTTCTCGATGGTCTTGCCGACGAACAGCGCCTGGTTGAGCCGGATGTTCAGCCAGTCGAGGCTCGTGAAATCGAACGGATTGAAGATCGACATGCCCCCCAGGGCCGTCCAGACCGCCGAGAGGCGCGCCACCAGGCCCGCGTCGCTCCAGATGACCTGGCGCAACTGGTCGCGGAACGTCATCCACATGACGAAGACGGAGAGCAAGCCATAGGTCAGCAGCGCCCCCCAGCCGGCGAGCGTCGCGATCGTCCGGTCGCGGCGCATCAGCAGCAGCAGCCAGAAGCTGAGCATGATGGTGAACGCGATGAAGCCGTACGACACGAAGCCGAATATCAGCAGGTAGGCGGCGGGAATGAGGGTAGAGGCGAGCAGCCATCGGCGATAGGCGAGCCGGCGCCCGGAAAACAGCGCCCAGTAGGCGCCGAGGCAGACCAGGGCGATGGCGGCGTTCCGGCCGACCTGGATGAACGCCTGGAACATCGGCACCCAGGAAAAGATCTTCCAGGGTATGAACGCCAGGAAGGCGTAGCCGCTCAGCAGCAGGATGAAGCGGTTCCTCGTCGCATGATCGGTGACGACCATGGCCCTCGGGCCGGGCGCGAAAACAGGCGCGGACCTGGGCCGCGCCAGCACGCAGCCGAGGGCGAAGCCGATCACCCCGAACAACGACGCCGCCATGCCCAGGACGATGGTCCGTTCGTCGAACTGCCAGGCGATCAGCGTCAGGAAGGAGTCCGTCCGCATGTGCGTATAGCCCGGGATCGCGTAGATGAACCCGCCGCAATAGAGGAAGGTCATGGAGACGAGAAAGGCGATAGGCAGCCCGACGCTGCCGTGAGGCGAGCGCAGCAGGTGCCGGACGATCCAGAGCACCGTGATCGTCCAGACCGCGCCGATCAGCGCGAGCAGTCCGGCGGCATTTTCCATGAGACTCAGTCCCCCACCGTGGATGTCGCCGCGTCGACGGGCGCGGGGTAGCGCTGGCGTTCCGGCTGGGCGGGATTGCCCGAGGCGATCGTGTTGGACGGTATGTCGGCCAGGACCACCGAGAACGGTTTCAGGAAACAGTCGTCATGCACCGTGTTGCCGATCATCACGCAATTGATGCCGAGCCAGACATTGTCGCCGACGGCGACCGGACTCATGACCCGGCCAAGCCCGGAACCGGCGTCGATGATCGGCCCCGACCGCACCGAACGGACCGCGTTCGACATCGAATAGATGATGCTGCCGGCCGACGCCGTGAACGCATGCCCGATGGAGACGCCGCCGTGGCCCTGGACGACGCAGTTGAGCGACAGGTGGCACCGGTCGCCGATGATCACCTCGCCCGGTTCCGCGCGGCAATGCGGGTTGGGGATCAGCTTGACGTCCCCCGCCTTCGCTTCCCGGCCGGCGATGATCACGACGTGCTTGTCGAGCCACACCCAGTCGCCCACCGAGATGTGTTCGGGACTCTCGAAATAGACGCCCGGCTCGATGGTCAGATGCGCCCCGCAGGACTTGAAGCGGCGCCGGTAATACGCCCGCCGCGCGCGCACGCCGACCGGGCCGCTGACATGGCGGATCAGATCCTCGATCAGGTGCCGCAGGAGGCGCTTAAACACGCGCGCTGAATTCCTCGACCTGACGCAAGACCTGATCGCAGATGTAGTCGATGTCGTCCGCCTCCAGCCCCATATAGGTCGGAAGGCTGAAGCCGCTGGCCGACGCGGCATGGGCGACGGGCGTCTGGGCCGGCGAGAAATAGGGCATCGCCGACATGGGGTAGAAATAGGGCCGGGTGTCGACGCCCCGCTCGCGCAGGTTCTGCATCACCGTGGCCCGGCGCTCCTCGGTCAGGCCCTCCATTTCGACGCATACGAGCCAGTAGCCGTTGCGCGCCCACGGCGCCGTGCGGTTGAGGCGAAGGCCGGGACGGTCGCCCAGCCGCTTGCTGTACTCGGCGAACAGCGCGCGGCGCCCGCCCAGCAGTTCCGCGGCCCGGTCCAACTGCGCGCAGCCCAGCGCCGCCTGCAGGTTGGTCATGCGGTAGTTGTAGCCGAGTTCCTCGTGCCAGTAGCGGCGCGCGGGGCTCATGGCGTGGTCGCGCAGCAGCCGGCACCGCTCGATGAAGGCGGCGTCGTTCGAGGTGATCATGCCGCCCTCGCCCGTGGTGAGGTTCTTGTTGCCGTAGAAGCTGAAGGTGCCGCAGTCGCCCAGGCCGCCGACCCTGCGGCCGTCGACCTCGGCCCCGTGCGCCTCGGCGGCATCCTCGATCACCTTGAGGCCGTGCCGCCGGGCAAGCGCGTTGATCGCCGCCATGTCGGCGGGATGGCCGTAGAGATGGACGGGCATGACGGCCCGCGTCCGCTCGGTCACCCGCGCCTCGATCAGCGCCGGATCGAGGCAGAGGGTGTGGGCGTCGATGTCGCAGAACACCGGCGTCGCGCCCGCCATGAGAACCGCGTTGGCGGTCGCGATGAAGGACAGGTCCGGGACGATCACCTCGTCGCCCTCGCCGATGCCGTAGGCCCGCAGGGCCAGATGGAGGGCCACGGTCCCGTTCGCCACCGACACGGCGTGCGCCGTTCCGCAGAACGCGGCGAAATCGGCCTCGAAGCGGGTCACATAGGGACCGATCGACGAGATCCAGCCGGATTGGACGGCATCGGTGACGTAACGCAGCTCGCGCTCGCCCACGGAAGGCTGCGATACGGGATAGAAGCGTTCCAGGGGTTTGATCCGCGCATCCAAGCTAAAGGCTCCGAAGAAGACGTGTCAGACGATGATGGTAGGTGTGTTCCGCCAGCGCGCGGGCATGGCCCGCCTCGCGGATGCCGTGCGCCCAGTCCCGATCGGCGCGGGCGCGGGCGGTGGCCTCGACGATGTCGTCGATGGATTTGAACACGACGACCTCCCGGCCGGGCTCGAAGCAGGTCGCCACGCTGGGCTTGTCCTCGATCAGCTGGAGGCCGCCGGCGCCCGCGATCTCGAACGCCCGGCAATTCAGAGAATCGCCTTCGGCCAGCGCCGTCGAGTTGAGGCAGGCCAGCGCCGCGCCGAAGATCTCGCTCTTCTCGTCGCGGACGATGTAGCGGCCGCGATGAGCCGCCACGATCCGCCGGTCGGACCAGCGCGGCGGCGGCGGACCGTAGAGCGCCATCTCCACGCCGCGCTCCATCAACCGCACCGAGAGGAACTGGCGATAGCCGTAGTAATTTCCCGCCACGACGACCTCGTCCGACACGCCCGAGGACCGGCGCCGATGCCAGTCGGGGTTCATCGCCTCGTGCATGAGTTCGGCGTCGAGGCCGGCGGTGCGGAACTTGGCGACGGCGGCCGCGTCCTTCAGGTAGATTCTGTCCCAGGCCGTCGCGAGCAGGCCGTGGCCGCGCATGTTGGCGGGGCAATCCCCCCACCAGGCGACCAGGTGGCGGACGCTGCCGCGCAAAATCTCCAGCACCTCCGGGCGGAGGCTCTGGGTCAGGCAAAGCACCATGTCGCACGTCGTCTTCCCGACGGCCGAGACCACCCATTTCTCGGCGGCGGTCCAGCGCTCGGGAAAGAGCTTGCCCAGATTGTCCTGCCAGAGACGCATCAGCGCGCCGCGCTGGCCCGTCAGCGGCACGGCCGGCGTCAGCACCTCATGGCCCATGTTCCGCAGCGTATGCGAGACATTGTCCACGAAGCTGTCGGTCGCGGGGAAGTTGGGGATGACTATACGCACCGTGCCTCCACGGCTTGTAACGCGTCAGCCGCGGGCGCCGCCCGCGACCACGCGGCCCCATTCCAGGTCCTCGTCGAGCCGCCTGCGGCCTGCCTCGTCGGAGATGGTCTTCATGTCCGCGGCGACCATCTCGCTGACCAGCGTGGCGAAGGGCGTCGTCGCCTGCCAGCCGAGCAGGGTCCTGGCCTTGGACGCATCGCCTATCAGGATGTCGACCTCCGTGGGACGGAAATATTTGGGATCGACCTCGACGAGGACGCGGCCCGATTTCCGCTCGATGCCCACCTCGTCGACACCCTGGCCGCGCCAGACCAGTTCGGTCCCCACCTCGGCGAAGGCGCGCTCGACGAACTCCCTGACGCTGCGCGTCTCGCCGGTGGCGAGGACGAAATCCTCGGGCGTCTCGTGCTGCACGATCCGCCACATCCCCTCGACATAGTCGCGGGCGTGACCCCAGTCGCGCTTGGCGTCGAGGTTGCCCAGATAGAGCCGGTCCTGAAGGTCGTGGTGAATCGCCGCGACCGCGCGGGTGATCTTGCGGGTGACGAAGGTTTCGCCGCGGATCGGGCTTTCATGGTTGAACAGGATGCCGTTCGAGGCGTGGATGCCATAGGCCTCGCGGTAGTTCACGGTGATCCAGTAGGCGTAGAGCTTGGCGGCCGCATAGGGCGAGCGCGGATAGAACGGCGTCTTCTCCGACTGCGGAATCTCCTGGACCTTGCCGTAGAGCTCGGAGGTCGAGGCCTGGTAGAAGCGCGTCGTCTCGGTCATCCCGAGCAGGCGGATCGCCTCGAGCAGGCGCAGCGTGCCGACCGCGTCCGCGTTGGCCGTATATTCGGCCGTCTCGAAGCTCACCTGGACATGGCTCTGGGCCGCCAGGTTGTAGATCTCGTCCGGCTGGATCTCCTGCACGATGCGGATGAGGTTGGTGGCATCGGTCATGTCGCCATGATGCAGGTACAGCCGCGCGTCCTTCTGATGCGGATCCACGTAGAGGTGATCGATGCGGCCCGTATTGAAGGACGACGAGCGGCGCTTGACGCCGTGTACCTCGTACCCCTTGTTGAGCAGCAGTTCGGTCAGGTAGGCGCCGTCCTGTCCGGTGACGCCGGTGATCAGTGCTTTTTTCGTCATGGGTTCCACGATCTTTCAAGTGAACCGGCGTCCGGCCGAGCCGGGCGATGGAAGAAGCCGATCAATTCGATCGACTGAAAAGGCGCCGGATTTTGCCACGCTACCGCACTTAGGGTGCCGACAAGCACCCTTCCACGGTCGATACACCCCCTCTGATGTCAATAAAACTGAAATATTTGTTAAGATATTTATAATTAATTATTAAGTATGTAGATGTAATTACCTTTATATTTAGCTTCTCAGGACAGCATATCCAGATCCAGGACATCCGCGCCGACCGTCACGTCGCGATTCATCAGGCGCAACAGGACGCTGACCCTGTTTCCCGGCGGCATGGCGACGATGCGGCCCACGAAATCCGCGAAGGGACCCGTCCGCAGCCGGACATCCTGCCCCACCCGCATCGCCGCGCCCCGCGCGCCGCCTTCGCTGCTGCTCATGATCTCCTCGACCAGCCCCTTCTGCAGCGCCACCGGGCCGGCGCCGTCGGTGAGGATGCGGGTGACCCCGAAGGTCCCGTTGACGCTGCGCCAGGGCTGCTCGGCCACGTCGATGGCGACGAAGACGTATCCGGGGAACAGCGGCTCGTTCACTGTGTAGAATTTCCTGGCATGCCGGCGGGTCCGGCGCACGCGGGGGCAATAGGCGCGGAAGCCCTGGTTCTCCAGATTCTGGACGGCCACGCCCTCCTTGCGAGGAGACGACTGGGCCACATACCAGTTGAACGAAGATGCCTGCATCAATCGACCATGCTCGTGTGCTGCTTTCCCTGCCCGTTACCTGGTTCCCGGCCAGTCCTTCGGGTCGAAATCCGGCTCGCCGCTCAACGCCAGCCCGGCGAGGGGCATGAGGCCCGCGGCGCGAACCTGCGCCATCAAAGGCTTTCGGCCGCGCAGGCTGCGCCATTCGTGCCGCATCGCGTCGAGGATCTGGCTCTTCGCTTCCCCCGGAAGGTCCGGCCAGAGAACGAAGGCGACGTCGAGGAGGATCGCGCGCGTCCGCGGCATGTCCGCGCCCGTCTGCAACGCCATCGACAGATGCCCGGCGGCCGTCCGCCGCTCGCCCTCACGCGCCTCGATCAAGGCGAGCCTGAGCCAGTCCCGCGCCGACGCCGGCGCCTGCGACAGCACCCTGCGCGTCTCCATCAGGCTGCGCGCGAGCGCCTGCGGCTCCACCTGGCGGTCCTGCCTGGGCGTGAGCGATGCCGTCGCCAGCTCGCGCCGCCATTCGAGGAAGCCATAGCGGCCCAGCGCACGGCTCCGGCTGTCGATGACGGCCAGGATATCCCCGTCGCCCGCCTGAGCGCGGTGGCGCAGGGCCAGCGCGGCCCGGTCGCCGGGCAGCGCCGCCGCGGCGCCCGCCGCGATGGGTCCCGCCATCGCCATCAGCGCACCGGCCGCGACGAGGCCCGCTGCGGCGACAGCCATGCGCCCCCTGTCCATCCGCCGACCGGCATCAGTCCTGATAGTAGTCACCGTACTTCCCGTAGTAGGGGCTGTAGGTGTCGTAGCCGTAGATCATCGCCCCGCGCGCGCCGACCTGGGACAGGACCGCGCCCGCGAACTGCGCGCCGGCTTCGTTGAGCTGCCGGATCGCGGCGACCACGATGCTGCGCGGCGTGCGGTTCCAGTGGGTTATCATCACGACCCGATCCCCGGCCGCCGCCAGCAGCCGCGCCTCGCTGACGATGCTGGAAGGCGGCGTATCGATGATGACGTAGTCATAGACCGTGCGGGCATGAGCGAGGAAATCGCGCATGGACTTGGAGCCGAGCAGGTCCTGCGGGCTCCGCACCGCACCGCCGCCGACGATCACATCGAGGCCGCTGGCCGCGTGCCGCTGCACGATCTCGGAGATCGGCCTGTGCTCCAGCAGCAAGGTCACGAGACCCGGTTCCGGCAGCAGCCCCAGCCGCTCGTGAGTGCGGCCGCGGCGCAGGTCGCTGTCGATCAGCAGGACCTTGTGACCCGACCGGGCGAGCATGGCGGCGAAGCTGGTCGAGACCGCCGTCTTGCCCTCGCCCGGCACGGCGGAGACCATCAGGATCACCTTGGGGTCGTCGTCGACGCTGGACAGCTTGATGCCCGTATGCAGGTTCCTGAGCGCCTCAGCGAAGCTGGAATTGGGCTTGTCGAGGACCGTCCTGATGAGATCGCCGTCCTTCACCACGGGAATCGAACAGAGCGCGTGCAGGCCGGTCATGTCCTCGAGCTGGTCCAGCCTGCGGAAGCCGCGGTCGAGGATGCGGTCGATGAAGACGGCGGCGCCGACGCCGCCGCCGAGCGACAGGAGGCCGAAGATGACGAGATACTGCTGGACCGGCGGGAAACTCGGCGATTGCGGCACCTCGGCGCGCGAGATGATGTCCGCATCCGCCTGCTGCAGATCCTCGGCGGCCGACGTTTCCTGGAAACGCTTGAGGAACGTGTCGAACAGCGTGCGCTTGGCGGTGGCCTCGCGCTCGAGCATGCGAAGCTGCGCGGCATCACTGCTGTTCGCGCCGGCCTGCCCCTGCAAGGCTTGCAGGCTGCCGGCCAGCGTGCCGTAGCGCGTCTGCGCGACCGCCGCCTCGTTGCGCAGATTGGCCATGATCTTCTCGACCTCGGCGCGGATCTGCGTCTGCGTATCCGCGATCTGCGCGCGCAGCGACACCATCTTCGGATGCCGCTCGCCGAATTCCTGCGACTGGTCCGCCATCTGCCGGCC